>NZ_JBEXLH010000003.1:0-393927 GCF_040609855.1 Nonomuraea sp. NPDC004580
GAGGACTTGACCACAAAGCAAACCCTCCTGTGGGAGGGTGTCTTGCTCGCGTCCACTAGGCAATTCTGAGACAGCAAACGGTTGCTGTTTCGTAGAGTTGCGGCGGTTATGGCGGGAAGGAAACACCCGGTTACATTCCGAACCCGGAAGTTAAGCTTCCCTGCGCCGATGGTACTGCACTCGGGAGGGTGTGGGAGAGTAGGTCACCGCCGGACAATCTTTGGGGAAGGGTCTCAACGCCTTACGGGGTGTTGGGGCCCTTTCCGCATGTCCGGGGTCGTTTCGGGTGGTGCCGGCGCTTGAGGGCTGGCGAAGGTTCTCCGGGGTGTTTCGTATTCGGGGCAGTCGGCGGTTAGGCGATGTCCTGGGTGGTGCGGTGGTTGCTGTGAGGATGAAGGCTCGGGCCGAGGTAGGGGTTCGGGCCTTTTGCTTTTCGGGGACCGGGCGCGTGGGGTGGGGGCGTACGGACTGCTGTGGAGGGTCAGTAGGGTTGAGGGGTGGACTATCGTGCGGTAGAACGCGCGATCATGGATCGTGGCGTCGAGTGGGATTTCGAGCCGACGCTCGATCGGATCGCGGCCCTTCTTGACCTTCTCGGCTCGCCGCAGCGGGCGTATCCGGTCATACACATCGCCGGCACCAACGGCAAGACGAGTACGGCGCGGCTCACCGAGGCGCTGTTGCGGGAGCGCAACCTGCGGGTGGGGCGGTTCACCAGCCCGCATCTCGTGTCGATGCGCGAGCGGATCACGGTGGACGGAGAACCGCTCAGTGAGGAGCGGTTCGCGCAGGTCTATGAGGAGATCATCCCGTACGTCGAGCTGACCGACACCCAGGGGCGGCGTATCCAGTTCTTCGAGCTCCTGACGGCGATGGCGTTCGCGGCGTTCGCCGACACGCCCGTCGACGTCGCGGTGATCGAGGCCGGCATGGGCGGGTCGTGGGACGCGACGAACGTCGCGGACGGCATGGTGTCCGTCATCACACCCATCTCGCTCGACCACACCGACCGGCTCGGGCCCGACATCCCCAGCATCGCCGCCGAGAAGGCGGGCATCATCAAGCCGGGGCAGACCACGGTGCTCGCGCAGCAGGAGCTGGCGGCGGCCGAGGTGCTGATGCGGCGGGCGGCCGAGGTGGGCGCGGTGGTGGCGCGTGAGGGCTTGGAGTTCGGGGTGATGGGCCGCGAGGTGGCGATCGGCGGGCAGCTGATCACCCTGCGCGGGCTCAAGGGCGTCTATGACGACGTCTACCTCCCGCTCTACGGGGCTCACCAGGCGAGCAACGCGGCGTGCGCGCTGGCCGCCGTCGAGGCGCTGACCGGAGGTGACGATCCGCTGGACGTCGATCTGGTACGCCAGGCGTTCGCTCAGGCGTCGTCACCGGGGCGGATGGAGGTCGTGCGGCGTACGCCGACGGTGGTGATCGACGCGGCGCACAACCCCGGCGGCATGCAGGCGACGCTGGAGGGGCTGCATGAGGCGTTCGACTTCGCCAAGGTGATCGGCGTGGTCGGCGTCATGCGCGACAAGGACGTCGAGGCGCTGCTGGAGCTGCTCGAGCCGATCCTCGACGAGGTGATGCTCACGCGTAACTCCTCGCCCAGGTCCATGCCGGTGGATGAGCTCGCGGCGCTGGCCGTGCCGCTCTTCGGCGAAGACCGCGTCCACGTCGTCGAGCGGCTCGACGACGCCATCGACCAAGCCATCGGCATCGCTGACGCCGAGGGCGAGTTCAGCGGCACCGGCGTGTTCATCACCGGGTCCGTCGTCACGGCAGGCGATGCGCGGCTGCTGCTCAAAGCGGACGGAAAGTCATGAAGTTCGAGGTCACCCCAGGCATGCGCAGGCTCGGCGGCACCGTGCTCGGCATGGAGGCGATCGTGGTCGGGCTTCTTACGCCGGTGGCGATCAGCGGCGGGGTCGCGACCGGGCTCGCGGTGACGGTCGGCATTGGGCTCGCGGTGCTGTGCGTGGTCATCGCGGGCCTGCTCAAGTGGCCGTTCGGCTATGTCGCGGGAACCGTCGTGCAGGTGCTGGCGATCTGCACGGGCTTCCTCGTACCGACCATGTTCTTCCTCGGCGCGATCTTCGCCGCACTGTGGATCACGGCGATTATCGTCGCTCGCCGTGTCGAGGGCGCTACTTCCCGCTAAAGTCGGCCGGTATGGCCGTCCCCCCAGACACGCGGCCGCCGCTTCAGGCGCGCCTCAGTCGACCCTGGTCGCTCGACATCCTGCTCGGGCTCCTCATCGTGACGTCGCTGCCCCTGGCGGTGGTCGCGGTGCCCAACACGCTCTCGGTCGTCGCCGGGCTGCTGCCGGACGATCTCGACCAGGCCGGGCTCATGCGTACGCACGGGCTCGCCCTGCCTGCGCTGATGCTGGCGGTGCCGCTCGCGGTGGTGCTGATGCGGCGGGTGCCGGCGGCGCCGCTGCTGGTCGGCGCGCTCGCGCTGGTGGCGCTGTCCGACGCGGCGGGCGGTTACGCGGCGTCGGAGCTCGTCGTCGGCGTGGTGCGGGTGCTGCGCGGCGCCGGTTCCGGCGCCGTCATCGCCGTCACGCTCGCCGCCGCCTGGCACCGGGCGCCGGTCCTGCGCGGGTTGTGGGCGGGCATGTTCGCGCTCAGCCTGCTCACTGCGCAGGCGCTCGCGCTGTGGCCGCTCGACGAGGTGACCAGCTGGCGGGTGACGTTGCAACCGTATCCGCTGGTCACCGGCATCGCGCTGGCGCTGGCGGCGGTGCACCTGGTCGTGTGGCTGGTGCTCGGCAGGCCCGACGGCGACCCTCTCGAGAACGGCGAGCTGAAGCGGTTGCTGCTGGCCGTGGCGCCGGTCGCGGTGGTCGCGACTGCGGCCGTCAGCACGGCGAGCGCGGGGTGGCGGTCCGGAGCCGTCGTCCTGCTGGCGGCGCTCGCGGTGGCGGGGCTGCTGGCGTTGGCGTCCGTCGGGGGCGCGGTGCGGCGGGTGTCGGCGTACACGATGGTGGCCGTCGGCGTGGTGCTGCTGCCGAGTGCGGCTCAAATCACGCTGGTCGAGATGGGCGGGCTCGGCGGGCCGGGGCTGCGCGGGTTGTGGGTGCCCTACGCGGTGGCCGGGGTGCTCGCGATCGCGGCCGCGGTGGCGGTGCGGCTGCACGGGCTGGGTGGCGGGCGGTGGCTCGCGCCGCTGGGGCTGCTCGCCGTGGTGGGCGGGCTCTGCTCGGTACGGCTGGTGGTGCCGTCGGCCGACGGGATGGTGCTGGCGGTGCCGTTCACTCTGCTCGCCGTGGGGGCGGCGGTCGCGATCACGGCGGCGCTGCAGGACGGCGGGCTCGGTGCGGCCGTCTACGGGCTGACGCTGTGCTGCACGGGCGTGCTGACCGGGTTCCTGCTCGGCGCGGGCGTGCAGATGGCGATGCTGGACGGCGTACGGTCGCCGCAGGAACTGGTCGACGGGTTCGTGGGGGCGTTGCACTGGTGGGCGCTGATCAGCGGGTTCCTGGTGGTGGCGATCATCGTGCTGGCCTCGCTGATGGCGCGGCGGCCCGGCAAGGAGCCTGCGGTGCCGCAGGGGCCCTGTGCGGGGCCGTCCGAGCCGGGCGACGTGCTGCTCGTCAGTACGCCGGTCGACGATGACCGCGCTGACGGCGATGCGCCGCAGGTGGCGGCGCCCGTCGTGAAGTGGGGGGCGTTCGGTGGGGCGGGCAAGCCGGCGGTGCCTCCTCCTGGGCAGTCGCCCGAGGATGCCGGGTCAGGATGAGCGCCTGCCGCGGAAACGAGGGCAGGGCCGCGGTAACGGTAAGCTGAGGGCCCTGCTACGGCGGCGCGTGGGCGCGTGCCCCGCGACGCGACCTCGCGGCCAGGCGGGTGCCTGCAGCCGCGACCACACCCATGTTCGAAGGAGAACCTCACGTGTCCGAGCGCACTCTTGTCCTGATCAAGCCCGACGGGGTTAAGCGCGGCCTCATCGGTGACGTGATCGCCCGTGTGGAGCGCAAGGGCCTCAAGGTCGTGGCGATGGACCTGCGCACCCTCGACGCCGACACCGCCAAGGCGCACTACGCCGAGCACTCCGAGCGGCCGTTCTTCGGTGAGCTGGTCGAGTTCATCACCTCCGGGCCGCTCGTCGCCATGGTCCTGGAAGGCCCGCGGGCCATCGAGGCCTTCCGCGCGCTGGCCGGCGCCACCGACCCGGTCAAGTCCGCTCCCGGCACGATCCGCGGCGACCACGCCCTCGAGATCGGCGAGAACGTCGTCCACGGCTCCGACTCGCCCGAGTCGGCCGCGAGGGAGATCAAGATCTTCTTCCCGGACCGGTTCTGACCGATCCGCATCTTCGAGCCCGCGCAGTTCCGGCTGCGCGGGCTTTTCTGTCGGCGGGGCGGCGTATGGTTCTGACATCGCGAGCGCGGGGTGTTGGTGACGGGGATTTTGCCGGCGGGTTGCCGTAGGGTGCGGAGAGATCACGGGGTGGACCGCTCCAGGTTGCGATCGGATGTTGTGGTGCAATCCGGGCAAAGCTGCGGTTGAGGTAGGGGCTGGAGATTTTTGACGGGCGCGATGGCTCATTGCGCGCATCGGTGGGTACGTCACGTTACGATTCGAATTCATTCCGTAGTCACTCGCGAACGACGTTACGGAGGGCTCCGTTCCCCATGGGCAGCAAGCTCGCGTTCCTCGGCCGTGACATGGCGGTCGACCTGGGCACCGCCAACACGTTGGTCTACGTGCGTGGCCGCGGCATCGTGCTCAACGAGCCGTCAGTCGTCGCGATCAACACGGCAACCAGCAAGATCGTGGCGGTCGGCATCGAGGCGAAGCGGATGATCGGCCGCACGCCAGGCAACATCATCGCGGTCCGTCCGCTCAAGGACGGCGTGATCGCAGACTTCGACGTCACCGAACGGATGCTGCGATATTTCATCCAGCGGGTTCATCGGCGACGCCATTTCGCCAAGCCGCGCATCATCATCGCGGTGCCGAGCGGCATCACGAGCGTGGAGCAGCGGGCGGTGAAGGAGGCCGGCTACCAGGCGGGGGCCAGGAAGGTCTACATCGTCGAAGAGCCCATGGCCGCGGCCATCGGCGCCGGGCTGCCGGTGCACGAACCGACCGGCAACATGGTCGTCGACATCGGCGGTGGCACCACCGAGGTGGCCATCATCTCGATGGGCGGCGTGGTCACCAGCCAGTCGATCAGGATCGGCGGCGACGAGCTCGACCAGGCGGTGATCGCCTTCGCGAAGAAGGAGTTCTCGCTGATGCTGGGCGAGCGCACCGCCGAGGAGATCAAGATCGCCATCGGCTCCGCCTGCCCGATCGGCGAGGAGTCGCACGCGGAGGTGCGCGGGCGCGACCTGGTCAGCGGGCTGCCGAAGACCGTCATCGTGTCCAGCGAAGAGATCAGGAAGGCCACCGAGGAGCCGGTCAACGCGATCGTCGACGCGGTCAAGACCACGCTCGACAAGTGCCCGCCCGAGCTGTCCGGCGACATCATGGACCGCGGCATCGCGCTCACCGGCGGCGGCGCCCTGCTCAAGGGGCTCGACGAGCGGGTCAAGGCGGAGACGGGCATGCCGGTCCACCTGGTCGACAACGCGCTCGACTCAGTGGCCATCGGGTCGGGCAAGTGCGCGGAGGAATTCGAGGCCCTGCAGCAGGTCTTGGTTCCGGAGTCGCGGCACTGATGAGAGATTCGCGCCGTGCCCGGCTGATCCTGGGAGTGCTGCTGGCGGCGGCACTCGTCATCCTGACCGTCGACCACCGCACGGGTGACAGCTCACCGCTGCGCCCGCTGCGGGCGGCCGGCGCCTATCTGTTCGGCACGGCGGAGCAGTTCGGCAACGTGGTGGTGCGGCCTGTAGGAGCGTTCCTGCACGCGATCGTCACCGCGCCGGCCGCTCAGGAGCGCATCGAGACGCTCAAGGAGGAGAACGCGAAGCTGCGGGCCGGGCTGGTGGCGGGCAAGCTCGACGCCGATCGGTCCAAGGAGTTGAAGAAGCTGATCGGGCTGGCCGGCACCGGGGGCTACAAGATGGTCACCGGCAGCGTGATCGCGCGGCGCGGGCTGCCGGGGTTCGAGGACGCCGTGCAGATCGATGTGGGCACCAGTGACGGGGTCCGGCCGGAGATGACCGTCATCAACGGCGACGGGCTGGTGGGGCGGGTGGTGCACGCCACCTCGCGTACGTCGACAGTCGTGCTGCTCAGCGATCCCGCCTCGTCGGTGGGCGCGCGGCTCGAGGGCGGCAAGGAGATCGGCGTCGTGCACGGCGTGGGGGAGCATGGGCGGCTGGTGCAGTTCCGGCTGCTCGACTCGACGGCGCCGATGAGCAGGGGCGGGCGGATCGTCAGCTTCGGGTCACAGAACTGGCGGCCGTACGTGCCGGGGGTGCCGATCGGGGTGATCGAGCGGGTGGAGTCCACGCCCGGCGAGCTGACCCGCATCGCCTACGCGCGGCCGTATGCCGACCTGACGGCGCTCGACGTGGTCGGTGTGGTGGTGGAGGCGCCGAAGCGGGACCCGCGTGACGCGGTGCTGCCGGCGAAGGAGACGGCCCGATGACGGGGCGCCTGCACGGTCACGGGACCTGCGGAGGAGGCGGCTTGGCGGCGGGGCGTGAGCCGTTCGCGTCCGGCGGTGGCGGGGTGCGTGGTCATGGGAAGGGGGCGTGGTGATCGGCGGGTTCTCGGTGGTGCTGGCGTTGCTGGCGCAGGTGATGCTGGTCAATCGGGTGGCGTTGCCCGGTGGTGGCGCGCCTGATCTGGTGCTGCTCGCCGTCATCGGCATCGCTTTGACCAGGGGGGCCGCGCCAGGCGCTGTGCTCGGGTTCTGCACCGGGTTGCTCGTCGATGTCATGCCGCCGACCGCGCACCTCGTGGGGCAGTACGCGTTCGTGCTGGCCCTGGTCGGCTACGTCGCCGGGCGCGGCGCGGGCGGGCCGGTCACCACCGTCGTGCTGTGCGTGCTCATGGCGCCGCTGCTGGCGGCGGCCGTGGGCGGCCTGATCTCCGACCCCCGGGTGACGATGGCCACGCTGACCGAGCAGGTGCCGGTCACGATCGTCTACACGCTGCTGGTCTCGCCGATCGTGATCTGGCTGACGACGAGAGGCAGACAGGCGAGGTTCTCGACATGACCAGGATGCGGGCCCGGCTGCTGGTGCTGCATGTGATCGTGCTGACGTTGCTGGTCGTGCTGGCGATGCGGCTGTGGCAGGTGCAGGTCGTACGCGGGCAGGAGTTCGTGACGCGGGCGACCGAGACCAGGACGCGGGCGGTGATCGTGCCGGCCGTGCGCGGGCAGATCCTCGACGCCAGGGGCCGACCGCTGGTGCGCAACAAGACCGCGCTCGTCGTCTCGGTCGACAGGACCCGGCTGCTGCGGATGAAGGACGGCGGCGTGCACGTGCTGCGCAAGCTGTCGCAGGTGCTCGGCAAGCCGGTCTCCGACCTGCAGCAGCGCATCACGCCGTGCGGTCCAGGGGTGGGCAAGCCGTGCTGGACGGGGTCGCCGTACCAGCCGGTTCCGCTGGATGAGAAGGTCGACACCCGCGAGGCGCTGCAGATCCTGGAGCGGCAGGAGGAGTTCCCCGGGGTGACGGCGGAGATCCACCCCGTGCGGCAATATCCGCTGGGCAGGGCGGGCGCGCAGATGCTCGGCTACCTGCAGCCCGTCACCGAGGCCGAGCTGGAGAAGCGGGAGGGGCTCAAGGCCGCCTTCTCGGGGGTCGACCTGGCGGGGCGTGACGGGCTCGAATACGTCTACGACGACGAGCTGCGCGGCAAGGCCGGGCTGCGCAGGGTCCAGGTCGATCGCATGGGCAAGGCGCTCGGGGTCGAGGAGCAGGTCACGCCGATCCCCGGCGATCATCTGGTGACCAGCATCGACGCGCGGGTGCAGGACGTCACCGAGAAGGCGCTGAGCAAGGCCATGAAGTCGGCGCCGTCGGCGGACGGCGGGGCGGCCGTGGTGCTCGACGCCCGCACCGGCCGGGTGGTGGCGCTGGCCAGCGCGCCCAACTACGACCCGGAGATCTGGGCGGGCGGCATTTCGGCACGCGGTTACCAGTGGCTGATGTCGGAGAAGTCGGGCAAGCCGCTCGTGTCGCGGGCGATCAACGGGCAGTTCGCGCCTGGCTCGACGTTCAAGATCACTTCTGTGGCGTCGATGTTGCGGGCCGGCTACCCGATCAACGGCACCTACGGCTGCCCCGGCTCCGTCAACGTGGGCGGGCGAGCCTTCAACAACTTCCGCGGCATTCCGCTGGGCACGCTCAGCATGCACACGGCGCTGGTCAAGTCGTGCGACACGATCTTCTACAAGGCGGCCTACGAGCAATACCTCAAGGACGGCGGGCGCCATCCGAAGAAGAAGCCGAAGGAGATCTTCGCGAACACGGCCAGGGCCTTCGGGTTCGGCTCGCCGACCGGGGTCGACCTGCCTGGCGAATCGTCGGGCCGCATCCCGGACCGCACGTGGAAGAAGAACCTGTGGAACCAGACGAGCGCGATCAACTGCGAGCGGTCGCGCAGGGGCTATCCGGAGGTCAAGGACAAGGCGCGGGCGGAGTTCCTCAAGCGGCTGGCGCTGGAGAACTGCACCGAGGGCTTCCTGCTGCGGCCGGGTGACTCGGCCAACTTCTCCATCGGTCAGGGCGACGTGCTCGTCACGCCGATGCAGCTGGCCAGGGCGTACGCGGCGCTGGTGAGCGACGGCAGGGTGCGCAGCCCGCGCATCGGGTGGGCGCAGGTGCGGCCCGACGGCAAGGTCGTCCGTACGATCCCGGTGCCGGTCGTCGGCAAGCTGCCGCTGAGCGAGAAGGAACGGCTCTACATCAAGAACGCGCTCAGCCAGGTCGCCCAAGACGGCACTGCGGCGGGAGCCTTCGCCGGGTTCCCGATGAACAAGGTGCGCGTGGGCGGCAAGACCGGCACCGCGGAGGTCTGGGGCAAGCAGGACACCTCGTGGTTCGCGTCCTTCGCGCCCACGAAGAACCCGCAGTTCGTAGTCGTCGTCATGGTCTCCCAGGGCGGCATGGGCGCGCAGACGGCGGCGCCGGCGGCCAGGGAGATCTACGAGGGCATCTACGGCATCAAGCGCAAGGCCGCGGTGCCGGGCGGGCGGCTGACGACGCGGCTGCCCGGGTTCCTGCCCGACGGGACGGTGACCGGGGGATGAGCGGGGCCGGCGGTGGGGAGAGGGGGGCGGGGTGAACGCGCGTACGGTGGCGATTCGGCGGCCCTCGCTCCTGCGGCGGATGGCTCGCGAGAACTCGACCGTGCGGCGCCTCGACGGGCTGATGCTGGTCGCCGTCGCCGGGCTGTCCATCATCGGCACGCTGCTGGTGTGGTCGTCCACCAGGACGTGGGCGCCCGGGTCCACGGGACTGGTGAAGAAGCACCTGCTCAACGAGGCCATCGGCATGGTGATGTGCGGACTGGTCGCGACCATCGACCATCGTGCGATGCGGGCGTACGCGCCGCTGGTGTTCCTGCTGTCGCTGGTCGGGCTGGGGCTGGTGATCACTCCGCTGGGAGCGACGATCAACGGGTCGCACTCGTGGATCCTGCTGGGCGGCGGGTTCGCGGTGCAGCCGTCGGAGTTCGCGAAGGTCGGGCTGCTGCTCATCATCGCGATGCTGCTGGCGCAACCGGCCGAGGGCACCGACCGGCCGCGCGGGCTCGACGTCGTGCTGGCGCTCGTCGCGGCCGGCATCACGATGGGGCTGGTCATGCTCCAGCCCGACCTGGGCACGGCGATGGTGCTCGCGGTCATCACGGCGGCCGGGCTGATCATCGGGGGCGTGCGGAAACGGGTCATCGCGCTGATGGTGCTGGCCGCCGGTGGCGCGGTGTTCGCGGTGTTCTACTTCCAGATGCTGGAGCCGTACCAAGTGGCGCGGTTCACGGCGTTCGTCGATCCGAGCGTGGATCCGCGCGGGGTCGGCTACAACAGCACGCAGTCGATGATCGCCATCGGGTCGGGGCAGCTTCTGGGCAAGGGGCTGCTCGGCGGCGGGCAGACGACCGGGCGGTTCGTGCCCGAGCAGCACACCGACTTCATCTTCACGGTGGCGGGGGAGGAGTTCGGGTTCCTCGGGTCCGTCACGGTGGTGCTGCTGCTCGGGGTGGTGCTGCTGCGCGGGCTGAAGATCGCCAGGCAGTGCGAGGACCGCTTCGGGACGCTGGTCGCGGGCACGATCGTGTGCTGGTTCGCGTTCCAGGCGTTCATCAACGTGGGCATGACGATCGGGATCATGCCGATCACAGGGCTGCCGCTGCCGTTCGTCTCCTACGGTGGCACCGCCACTTTCGCGAATCTCATCGCGGTGGGGCTGCTGCAGGCCATCAAGGTGCGCAGACAGTCGTTCGAATAGCGCCCGTGACGGCGTGGCGGCCGGTGGGCGGACACGGCAGGGCTCGAGCGCCGCTACGCTTGACGTATGCCTGTCGAGTCGATTTTCCACCGCCTGGAAGCGCTGCTGCCCAAGGTGCAGAAGCCCATCCAGTACGTCGGGGGTGAGCTCAACTCGACCGTCAAGGACTGGGACTCCGCCGACGTGCGGTGGGCGTTGATGTACCCGGACGCCTACGAGGTCGGGCTGCCCAACCAGGGCGTGGCCATCCTCTACGAGATCCTCAACGAGTTGCCGGGCACGCTGGCCGAGCGCACGTACGCGGTCTGGCCCGACCTCGAGGCGCTCATGCGCGCCGAGGGCGTGCCGCAGTTCACCGTCGACGCGCACCGCCCCGTGCGGGCCTTCGACGTGCTCGGCGTGTCGTTCTCGACCGAGCTCGGCTACACCAACATGCTGACCGCGCTCGACCTGGCCGGCATTCCGCTGCGGGCCGTCGACCGCGGCGAGGACGACCCGATCGTGCTCGCGGGCGGCCACGCGGCCTTCAACCCCGAGCCGATCGCCGACTTCCTCGACGCGGCCGTGCTCGGCGACGGTGAGCAGATCTCCATCGCCATCTCCGAGGTCATCCGCGAGTGGAAGGCGGAGGGCCGGCCCGGCGGCCGTGACGAGCTGCTCATGCGGCTCGCCGAGTCGGGCGGGGTCTACGTGCCGAAGTTCTACGACGTCGAATACCACGCCGACGGCCGCATCAAGCGCGTCGCGCCCAACCGGCCCGACGTGCCCTGGCGGGTGCACAAGCACACGGTGATGGACCTCGACGAGTGGCCCTACCCGAAGAAGCCGCTCGTGCCGCTGGCCGAGACGGTGCACGAGCGGTTCAGCGTGGAGATCTTCCGCGGCTGCACGCGCGGGTGCCGGTTCTGCCAGGCGGGCATGATCACGCGTCCCGTACGCGAGCGCTCGATCACCACGATCGGCGCGATGGTCGACAACGGCATCAAGCAGTCCGGCTTCAACGAGGTCGGCCTGCTGTCGCTGTCGTCGGCCGACCACTCCGAGATCGGCGACATCGCCAAGGGCCTGGCCGACCGCTACGAAGGCAGCAACACGTCGTTGTCGCTGCCCTCGACCAGGGTCGACGCGTTCAACATCGATCTCGCCAACGAGTTCTCCAGGAACGGCAGGCGCTCGGGCCTGACGTTCGCGCCCGAGGGCGGCTCGGAGCGCATGCGCAAGGTGATCAACAAGATGGTCACAGAAGAAGACCTGATCCGCACCGTCACCACGGCCTATTCGCAGGGGTGGCGGCAGGTCAAGCTCTACTTCATGTGCGGGCTGCCCACCGAGCAGGACGAAGACGTGCTCGGCATCGCCGACCTGGCCAAAAAGGTCATCAAGGCGGGCCGCGAGACGACCGGCAGCCGCGACATCCGCTGCACGGTCTCCATCGGCGGGTTCGTCCCCAAGCCGCACACCCCGTTCCAGTGGGCCGGTCAGGCCGACCACGAGACCGTCGACCGGCGGCTCAAGGCACTGCGCGAGGCGCTGCGGAGCGACAAGGAATACGGCCGCGCGATCGGCTACCGCTACCACGACGGCAAGCCGTCCATCGTGGAGGGGCTGCTGTCGCGGGGCGACCGCAGGGTCGGGGCCGTCATCAGGGCCGTCTGGGAGGACGGCGGCCGTTTCGACGGGTGGAGCGAGCACTTCTCGTACGAGCGCTGGATGACGGCCGCCGAGCAGGTGGGCGTCGACGTCGACTGGTACACCACCCGCGAGCGCGAGGAGAACGAGGTCCTTCCGTGGGACCACCTCGACGCGGGGCTCGACCGCGAGTGGCTCTGGCAGGACTGGCAGGAGGCCGTCTCCGGCGCCGAGGTCGAGGACTGCCGCTGGACCCCGTGCTACGACTGCGGTGTCTGTCCCACCATGGGCACCGAGATCCAGATCGGCCCCACAGGGCGGAAACTCCTTCCTCTGACGGTGGTCTAGCGCGCTCAGTGGGCGAGCCGTGTCTCGGCGTACACATTCACGCGCCGGGGCGGCTTATCCTGAGACGTAGGAACTCTTACAAGGGAAGGACGACAAGCTCTGAAACCTGTTCCCGAAGGGCCTCCGCCCGCGCCCACGGTGCAGCGCCTGCGTGTGCGTTACGCCAAGCGCGGTCGCCTGCGCTTCACCAGCCACCGCGACATCTCGCGGGCCGTCGAGAGAGCGGTCCGCCGTGCCGGCATTCCGGTGGCCTACAGCGCGGGCTTCTCGCCCCGCCCGAAGATCTCCTACGCGGGCGCGGCGCCGACCGGCGTCGCCAGCGAAGCCGAATACCTCGAGATCGGTGTTACCGCGCCGTGCGACCCCGTACAGGTCAGACAGGACCTGGACGCGTCGTTGCCGCCTGGGCTCGATGTGCTCGACGTTGTGGAGGCGGGTCCGGGGGGGCTGGCCGACCGCTTGGAGGTCTCCGACTGGGAGGTGCGGCTCTACGGTGCCGATCGCGAGCTCGCCGAGGTGGCGGCGCAGAAGTTCCTCGCGGCAGGCACGGTGGAAGTCGAGCGCCTCACCAAGAAGGGCCCCCGCCGCTTCGACGCGCGGGAGGCCGTCCTGGGGCTCACGGTGTCCGAGGGAACAGCCAGAACCGCAGCTCAGGTGCGCGAGGAGCCGTGTGTCATACTGCGCATGGTTGTTCGGCACATGACGCCTGCCGTTCGACCCGACGATGTGCTCACAGGGCTGCGCCTTGTGGCCGACTTCGCGCCGCCGGTTCCCCCCGAGGTGACCAGGCTGGCGCAGGGGCCGCTCGACGCGACTACTGGTGCGCTTGCCGATCCGCTCGGCCTGGACCGCGACGACACGCGCGGCGGCGAGGCGGCGTCGGCGGGTGAGCACGTCGCCGGTTAAGGATGTGCCCGGCGCGAGCCGAGCACGACCGCTGACAGGACTTGGCGCCGGCGCGCTCGCGATGAGCGCGCCGGCGGACAACGAGACACGAGGGCTCCTGCGCGGCGCGGCGACGCGCCCGGGAGCTGACGGGAGAGCGCCCGCATGCTCGACAACGAGCCCAACGCCGGGGCCACTGGCCCTGACGGGGAGACAAATGAACAGCCGCAGGTGACCAAGCGTCGCCGCTCCAGCAGGCCCGCGGGTCCTCCGCCGGAGCTGCCGGAGGAGCCGGCGTCCGTGCCGGTCACCGTCGTCGCCGCCCAGGCGGCGCCTTCGGTGGCCGAGGTGCAACCGGTGCAGGTCAAGGCCGTCCAGCGTGCGGCGGGTGAGCCGGCGCCTGAGCTGCTCGCCTCCGCAAGCGACACGCCGGCGGTGACCACCGGTCCTGCCGGTACGGCTGCCGTCGTCACGCCTGCCGAAGCCAATGGCGCCGCCGGGGAGAGCCCGGTCGAGGCCGCCCTGGCCGAGAGCGTGGCCGAGAACGTTCAGGCGGCTGAGGAGAAGCCGAAGAAGACGACGAGGACGCGGTCCACCGCCACGACGACGCGGCGGCGGGTCACGAAGAAGGCCGCCGAGGCGGAGGCCGAGGGGGAGCCGCCCGAGGGTGAGGCTCCTGCGCCGGTGAAGCGGACCAGGACGCGTAAGAAGGCGGAGGCCGCTGCCGAGGCGCCGGCGGCAGGGGAGTCCGCCGTGGACGCCGGTGCGGCCGCGTCCGCCGGTGATGAGGCGGGTGCCCAGGGTGGCGTCGGCCAGGATGCCGGTGCTGTGGTGAGTGGTCAGGATGCCGGTGCCGCGGTGGGTGCCGGTGAGGCGACCGTCGTGGCCGGTGAAGGTGGAGGTGACGCTGAGGCGGCTCCGGCCGGGCGTACGCGGACGGCGCGGACCCGTACCAGGAGCACCACCTCGACGCGCCGCAGCAGGACCCGCGCCGCCGATGAGACCGCCGAGGGCGGGCCTGAGGCGGGCGCAGAGCCCGTCGCGGGGGCGCAGGCGGCGGCAGGCACCCAGGCGGCCGGTACGCAGGCTGAAGAGGCCGCTCAGGGCGTCGGCGGCCAGGCCGGAGAGCCGGCGCCGAGCGGGGACGCTCAGGCGGCCGGTGCGGGCGACGCGGCCGGTGCGGCCGAGCCGGTTGCGGAGAGTGCGGACGTCGACGAGCGGGATGAGGACATCATCGAGATCCTGCCCGAGGACGAGCCGCTCGACGACGAGCCCGCCGGTGAGGACCTCGACGAGGACAACGTGCGGCCGAGCCTGCTCGCCGACCCCTTCGGGCTGACCGTGCGCAGGGAGACCGAGCCGGGAGGCACCGCTTTCCGGCGGCCTGCGGCGATCTTCGAGCCGCTGTTCCAGGCGCCCGACCCCAGCAGGGCCAAGCCGGCCGTGACGCGCAAGCCCGAGCCGGAGCCCGAGCCCGAGCAGGAAGAGGTCGAGGAGGTCGTCGACGAGACGGCGACCGAGGAGGAGACCGACCTCGACACCTCCGACGAGCAGGAGGAAGAGGGCGGCAGCCGGCGCCGCCGCCGCCGCAGGGGCGGCAGGGGCCGCGGCAAGACGCGTGAGCGCGACGAGTCCGAGGACGCCGAGGAGTCCGAGGAGGAGACCGACGAGGAGCCGGCCGAAGAGGCGCAGGAGGAGGAGCAGTCCAGCTCGCGCCGCCGTCGCCGGCGCCGCCGCAGGGGCACCGAGGAGGGCACCGAGCCGGCCGGCGACGACCCGCCGAACACGGTGGTGCGCATCCGCGCGCCGCGCTCCGGACGTACGACGACGCTCGACACCGCCACCGACGGCGTGCAGAGCGTGCGCGGCTCCACCCGGCTCGAGGCCAAGAAGCAGCGCCGCCGCGAGGGCCGCGAGCTGGGCCGCAGGCGTCCGCCGATCATCACCGAGTCGGAGTTCCTCGCCCGCCGCGAGTCGGTCGACCGGATGATGGTGGTGCGCCGCCAGGGCGACCGTACGCAGATCGCGGTGCTGGAGGACGGCGTGCTCGTCGAGCACTACGTCAACCGCGAGGCCGGCCAGTCCTACGTGGGCAACGTCTACCTCGGCAAGGTGCAGAACGTGCTGCCGTCGATGGAGGCGGCGTTCGTGGACATCGGCAAGGGCAGGAACGCGGTCCTGTACGCCGGCGAGGTGAACTTCGACACCGTCGGCATGGAGGGCCAGCCGAAGCGGATCGAGTCGGCGCTGAAGTCGGGCCAGTCGGTGCTGGTGCAGGTCACCAAGGACCCGATCGGCCACAAGGGCGCGCGGCTGACCTCGCAGATCAGCCTTCCTGGGCGATACCTCGTCTACGTCCCCGACGGGTCGATGACCGGCATCAGCCGCAAGCTGCCCGACAAGGAGCGCAGCCGGCTCAAGAGCATCCTGAAGAAGGTCATGCCGGAGAACGCGGGCGTGATCGTGCGTACGGCGGCCGAGGGCGCCTCCGAGGAGGAGCTGGCCCGCGACGTGGCCAGGCTGTCGGCGCAGTGGGAGAACATCCAGAAGAAGGCCAAGTCGGCCAGCCCGCCCGAGCTGCTGTCGGCCGAGCCCGACCTGACGATCCGGGTCGTTCGCGACGTCTTCAACGAGGACTTCACGAACCTGGTCGTGCAGGGCGACGACGCCTGGGAGACGGTGGACGAGTACGTCAAGTACGTCGCGCCCCACCTGGGCGAGCGGCTGTCGAAGTGGGACGCCGAGCAGGGCGACGTGTTCGAGTCGTACCGGATCGACGAGCAGCTCGGCAAGGCGCTGGAGCGCAAGGTGTGGCTGCCGAGCGGCGGCTCGCTGGTGATCGACCGCACCGAGGCGATGACCGTCGTCGACGTCAACACCGGCAAGTTCACCGGCCAGGGCGGCAACCTGGAGGAGACCGTCACCAGGAACAACCTGGAGGCGGCCGAAGAGATCGTGCGCCAGCTCAGGCTGCGCGACATCGGCGGCATCATCGTCATCGACTTCATCGACATGGTGCTGGAGTCCAACCGCGACCTGGTGCTGCGGCGGATGCTCGAGTGCCTGGCCCGCGACAGGACCAAGCACCAGGTGGCCGAGGTGACGTCGCTGGGCTTGGTCCAGATGACCCGTAAGCGGGTCGGGCAGGGGCTCCTGGAGGCGTTCTCGACGCCGTGCGAGTGCTGCAACGGGCGTGGTCTGCTGGTCTCGACCGAGCCGGTCGAGAGCAAGCCGGAGCCGCGCGGCACGCAGGGCAAGATGGCGGTCGAGAAGGCGGTCTCGGACAAGGTTTCCGCGGCCAAGGACACCTCTGGCCGTGATACCGTGACCGGTGCGCTTGAAGACGTCCCGGCTGAGGACGACCAGGCAAACCAGACTTCCGGCAGGGGGCGGCGACGCTCGCGCCGAGCCAAGTCCGCCGAGTAGCACTCGGCGAGCTTCCGACGATCCGTCCGGTTCGCCTAGGGGCCCGTTAATCCGGTACCCTGGTGAACCGGTGCGTCAGGTGACGTGCCCTGTTGGCGCGCTTACTCGGTTCGTCGGTTTCAGACCGGCCGAATGACGGGCGCAGCATTCGGCGGCCGCTTCTCCGTGAGGCGGCTGATGATCGAAAGCAACAGTGAGTCAGTAGAAGGGTTCCGCGGTGTACGCGATCGTTCGTTGCGGCGGCAGGCAGCAGAAGGTCTCCGTCGGTGACGTCCTCGAGGTGGACAAGGTCGCCGGCGAGGTCGGCTCTTCGGTAGCGCTGCCGACGGTGCTCGTCGTCAACGATGGCGACGTGACCACCGAGGCGGGCAAGTTCACGGTCAACGCCGAGATTCTCGGCGAGACCAAGGGCCCGAAGATCCGCATTCTCAAGTACAAGAACAAGACCGGTTACAAGAAGCGCCAGGGTCACCGCCAGCGGTACACCCAGGTGAAGATCACCGGTATCGAGCAGGCCTGACGGGAGTTTGAGAGATGGCACACAAGAAGGGCGCGTCGTCCACCCGGAACGGTCGTGACTCCAACGCCCAGCGCCTGGGCGTCAAGCGCTTCGGTGGGCAGCTGGTCAACGCGGGCGAGATCATCGTCCGTCAGCGCGGCACCCACTTCCACCCCGGCGACAACGTCGGCCGTGGTGGCGATGACACGCTGTTCGCGCTGGCCGCCGGCCACGTGCAGTTCGGCGTCAAGCGCGGCCGGCGGGCCGTGAGCATCGTTCCCGTCGCGGAGTAAGGTTCCTCCTTCTCCTTCGACCTTTCAGGGGTGGATCGACACGTCGATCCACCCCTTTGGTGTTGGTACGGCCGTGCGGCCGGGTTGTGTGGGTATGAGATGCCTCCTTGGGGGGCGATGGAGGGATAAGGCATGCCGGACTTCGTGGACCAGGTGGTCCTGCACGTCAAGGCCGGTGACGGAGGGAACGGGTGCGCCTCCATCCACCGGGAGAAGTTCAAGCCGCTCGGCGGCCCCGACGGGGGCAACGGCGGGCGTGGCGGCGATGTCATCCTGGAGGTCGATCCCAACACGGCGACCCTGCTCGACTACCACCGGCGCCCCCATCGCAAGGCGCCCAACGGCAGGCAGGGTCAGGGCTCCAACCGCGACGGCGCCAACGGCGAGGACGTGATCCTCTCCGTGCCCAACGGCACCGTGGTCAAGGACGCGGCCACCGGTGAGGTGCTGGTCGACCTCGTGGGGGCCGGCACCCGGTACGTCATCGCGCAGGGCGGCCACGGCGGGCTCGGCAACGCGGCCCTGGCCACCACCAAGCGGAAGGCGCCCGGGTTCGCGCTGCTCGGCGAGCCGGGTGACGCGCTCGACGTGATGCTGGAGCTGAAGAGCGTCGCGGACGTGGCGCTGGTCGGGTTCCCGAGCGCGGGCAAGAGCTCGCTCATCGCGGCGCTGAGCGCGGCCAAGCCGAAGATCGCCGACTACCCGTTCACCACGCTGATCCCCAACCTGGGCGTCGTGACCGCGGGGGAGAACGTGTTCACCGTCGCGGACGTGCCCGGGCTGATCCCCGGAGCGTCGGAGGGCAAAGGGCTCGGGCACGAGTTCCTGCGGCACGTCGAGCGGTGCGACATGCTCGTGCACGTCATCGACTGCGCCACCATGGAGCCCGGGCGCGACCCGGTCACCGACTACGAGGTCATCGAGGCCGAGCTGCGGGCCTACGGGAAGCTTGCGGACCGGCCGCGGCTGGTCGTGCTCAACAAGGCCGACGTGCCCGACGCGCGGGAGCTGGCCGAGATGGTCAGGCCCGAGTTCGAGGAGCGGGGGCTCAAGGTCTTCACGATCTCGGCGGCCACGCACGACGGGTTGCGGGAGCTCGCGTACGAGATGGGCGAGTGGGTCGCGGCGGCCAGGGCCGCCAAGCCGGTCGAGGAGCCCACGCGGCTCGTCATCAGGCCCAAGCAGCTCGGGGACGCCGGGTTCCGGGTGCGGCGGGTCAACGAGAACCTGTTCCAGATCACCGGTGAGAAACCGGAGCGATGGATCAGGCAGACCGACTTCACCAACGACGAGGCCGTCGGCTACCTCGCCGACCGGCTGGAGCGGCTTGGGGTCGAGGAGGAGCTGGCCAAGGCCGGTGCCCAGGCGGGGGCCGAGGTGGTCATCGGGCCCATGGAGGGCGGCTACATCTTCGACTGGCAGCCGACGATGCGGGCGGAGTCCGTACGGCAGGGGCCACGCGGCACCGACAACCGCCTGGGCTGACCCGCGCCACAGGCGCGCGGCCGGGCTGATGCTCCGAGGTGATCTCCCGGAGATGGAGCCGGTTCTCGGGAGATCGTTCAGGGGCTGGGCGCGGGGGTGGAGTGTGTTCTTGGACGTGGTGCTCGATGCGGTCCGTCCTGGTGTGAGCGGATAGGCTGCCAGACGTGCGGGAACAGATCAGCTCAGCGTCGAAGGTCGTTGTCAAGGTCGGCTCCTCCTCGCTCACCACCCCCCAGGGCATGATCGACGTCGATCGCGTCGACGCCCTGGTGGACGTGCTGGCGGCGCGGCGCCGGGCCGGGACGCAGATCGTCCTGGTCTCCTCCGGAGCGATCGCGGCGGGTCTCGGCCCGCTCGGGCTGAGCGCGCGACCGCGCGACCTCGCCACCCAGCAGGCCGCCGCCTCCGTCGGCCAGGGCGTGCTGGTGGCCCGCTACACCTCCTCCTTCGCCCGCTACTCGCTGCGCGTGGGCCAGGTGCTGCTGACGGCCGACGACATGATGCGCCGCGCCCACCACGCCAACGCCCAGCGCACCCTCAACCGGCTGCTGGAGCTGGGCATCGTCCCCATCATCAACGAGAACGACACGGTGGCGACCGACGAGATCCGCTTCGGTGACAACGACCGGCTGGCCGCGCTGGTGACGCACCTCATCCACGCCGACGCGCTGGTGCTGCTGTCCGACGTCGACGCGCTCTACGACGGCCCGCCGAGCCGCAGCGGCTCGCGCCGGCTGGCCGAGATCCGCGGGCCCGAAGACCTCGCCGGGGTCGAGCTGGGCAAGAACGGCGCGTCCGTCGGCACCGGCGGCATGGTGACCAAGGTGCAGGCGGCCAGGATCGCGACCGGCGCGGGCGTGCCTGTGGTGCTCACCGCGGCCGCCCACGCGGCCCAGGCGCTGGCCGGCGCCGACGTCGGCACCTACTTCCACCCCGGCGGCCGCCACCCCGGCACGCGGCTGCTGTGGCTCGCCCACGCCACCACCGGGCGCGGCCGGCTCCACCTCGACGACGGCGCGGTGGAGGCCATCGTGGGGCGCCGCAAGTCGCTGCTGCCCGCCGGAGTGACGTCGGTGGAGGGCGACTTCGCGGCGGGCGATCCGGTGGACCTGTGCGCCCCTCGGGGCGCCGTGGTGGCGCGCGGGCTGGTGAACTTCGACGCCGTGGAGATCCCCGGCCTGCTCGGGCGTTCGACGAAGGAGCTGGCGAGCACGCTCGGTCCAGAATACGAACGCGAGCTCATCCACCGCGACGACATCGTCATACTGGAATCCCACAACTGAACGTTCCATCGAGGAGCACGCGATGTCCGAAGAGTTCCTGAAGGTCGCCCGCGCGGCACGAGAGGCCGCCGCCGAGCTGGCCCCGCTGCCGCGGGCGCCCAAGGACCGGGCGTTGCGCGCCGTCGCCGACGCCCTGGTCGCCCACGCGGCGGAGCTGGTCACGGCCAACGCCGAGGACGTCGAGCGGGCCAGGGCCCAGGGCACGTCGGAGGCGATGATCGACCGGCTGCGGCTCGACGAGGCGAGGATCGGCGCCATCGCCGAGGCCGTACGCCAGGTGGCCGACCTGCCCGACCCGGTCGGCGAGGTGGTGCGCGGCACCACCCTGCCCAATGGGCTCGAGCTGCGCCAGCTCAGGGTGCCGCTGGGCGTGATCGGCATCATCTACGAGGGCCGCCCCAACGTCACGGTCGACGCCGCCGCGCTCTGCCTCAAGAGCGGCAACGCGGTGCTGCTGCGCGGCTCCTCCAGCGCCTACTCCTCCAACACCGCGCTCGTCCGCGTCATGCAGGACGCGCTGGCGGGCACCGAAGTGCCGGCCGGGGCCGTCCAGCTCGTGCCGGGCCAGAGCCGCGACTCGGTCAAGGAGCTGATGCGCGCCCGCGGCCTGGTCGACGTGCTGATCCCGCGCGGCGGCGCGTCCCTGATCAACTCGGTGGTCGAGGAGTCCACGGTGCCGGTCATCGAGACCGGCGTCGGCAACTGCCACGTCTACGTCGACGCGGAGGCCGACGTCGACCTGGCCGTGCAGATCCTGGTCAACGCCAAGGCGCAGCGGCCGTCGGTGTGCAACGCCGCCGAGACGTTCCTCGTTCACCAGGACGTCGCCGACGCGTTCGTGCCCAAGGCGCTGGCCGCGCTGCGCGAGGCCGGCGTGACCGTGCACGGCGACGAGCGCATCGCCGGCTACGACGAGCAGGTCGTGCCCGTCACCGAGGACGACTTCTACGCCGAATACCTCTCACTCGACATCGCCGCCGCCGTCGTCGGCTCGCTGGAGGAGGCCGTGGCCCACATCAGGCGCTACGGCTCCGGCCACACCGACGCCATCGTCACCCGGTCGCAGGGGGCCGCCAGGCGGTTCGTCGCGCTCGTCGACTCGGCCGCGGTGGCGGTCAACGCCTCGACGCGGTTCACCGACGGCGGGGAGTTCGGGTTCGGGGCGGAGATCGGCATCTCCACCCAGAAGCTGCACGCGCGCGGCCCGATGGGGCTGCCCGAGCTCACCTCCACCAAGTGGATCTATACGGGTGAGGGGCATTTGCGCACGTCAGAGGGCACGGTGGTGGCCGGTTAGTCGGCGTGTCGGCCTGACCGGCGCCGGGTGGCGTCGCTTGACTGGGGCACATGGAAATCGTCGTCGCCCTCGTCTTCTCCGCCGCCGTGCTGTTCGGCGCCGACCGGCTGATGCTGTGGCTGGAGAGCCGCGGCCACGTCAACTGGCGCAGGAAAGGACGTCGGCAGCTGTCGGACGAGCCCACCGCGCGGCTCGACAGCATGCTCTCCGACCACACACGCCGATAAACCTTCGGCGTGCCGCACGCGGCGACACGCTCACCGGCGCTAGGGTTGTGTCCCTTATGGGCGCGCCGGGCGGGGAGGGACGGTGAGCAAGCTCGGCAAGGTCGGGCCGTACAGCCTGGTCGAGCGGCTCGGCCGGGGTGGCATGGGCGAGGTCTACCTCGCGACCACCCGCCGCGGTGAGCGAGTCGCGCTCAAGGTCCTGCACGACCTAGCCGAAGACGAGACCTCGCGCATCCGCCTGGAGCGCGAGGTGCGAGCGCTGCGCAGGGTCGAGAGCCCGTACGTCGCCAAGGTGCTCGACGCGGATCTCGACGGCGCGCGGCCGTACCTCGTGATGGAGCACATCGAGGGCGTCACGCTGCTCGAGCGGGTCCGCCAGAACGGGCCGCTCGACGTGTCCGACCTGGTCGATCTCGCCCAGGGCATCGCCGCCGCGCTGGCGATCATCCACGCGGCCGGCGTCGTGCACCGCGACCTCAAGCCGGGCAACATCATCATGGGCGCGCGGGGGCCCGTGCTCATCGACTTCGGCATCGCGCAGGTGCTCGACGCGACGCGGCTCACCATGACCGGTACGTTCCTCGGCACCCCCGGCTACACCGCTCCCGAGATCTTCGCCGACGAGCAGGTGGACTCGCCGGCCGACATCCACGCCTGGGCCGCGACGGTGGCGTTCGCGGCGACCGGGCGGCCGGCGTTCGGGCGGGGCACGGCCGAGGCGCAGATGTACGCGGTGCTCAACGGGCAGGCCGATCTCAAGGGCGTGCCGGTCGAGCTGCTGCCGCTGGTGCGCGCGGCGCTCAACAGGGAGCCGGGCAAGCGGCCCACGGCGGCGCTGCTGGCCGACCGGCTGTCGCGGCTGGCCAAGGCCACGAGCGCGGCCGAGCCCGAGCCGCAGGCCGCCGCCGGGCGTGCCGCCGACTCCGCGGAGGACACTCCTCCCAAAGGCACGGCCGTGCGCAGCAGGACGGCCGAGGAGGCGGCCACGCCGCGCGGCGAGGCCAGGGCCAGAAGCCGGCCCAACGCGGTGCCCGCCGAGGGCAAGGTGCCGCCGCCGCGCGGGCGCGGCAGCCGGGCGCTGCCTGAGAGCGGGCGTACCGGGCGTGCCGATGGCGGGCGTACCGGACGTGCCGCGCCTGAGAACGGGCGTACCGGGCGGGCCGTGCCGGAGCGTTCCGGGCGGGCCACGCCCGAGAACGGGCGGTCCGGGCGGACCGTGCCTGACAGCGGGCGGTCCGGGAACCGGGCCGTGCCCGACGGCGGAGGGTCGGCGCTCGCGCGGAGCCGGGCCGAGGGCAAGGTGCCGGCGCCGCGCGGGCGTACCGGAGGTGACGGCAAGAACACCGGGCCACGGGCCAAGGTCACCGCGTCGCGGCAGCGTACGGCGGCGGCCGTCAGGAGCAGGACGGCCACGCAGGACCGGCGAAAGGCCGCCGGGCTGCGCGGCGAGTCGCACACCACGCTGCCCGCGGGCAACGGGGCGTTGCTGCTGCTCGCGGTGCTGGCCGTGCCGTGCGTGGTGGTGTCGGTGATCTGGCCGATCGCCTCGATCGCCATCACGACCGCGTTCGTGGTGCTGACCAGGACCCTGTGGATGGGGCACTGGATGGTCAGGAAGCGCAGCTCGCGGCGTACGCGGGTGGCGCTGCGCGTGCTGTCCTTCCCGATCGCGCTGACCGGGGCGGCCTCGACCGCCGTCGTGTGGCCCGGCGTGCCCGTCGCGGTGGCGGCGGGCGGGGCGCTGTGGGCCGTCGGCGGCGGGGAGATCACCCCCGACTGGTGGCAGCAGGCCGCGCCCGTGACCGTGGCAGGCGTGGTGTTCGGGATGCTCTGCGGCGGGATCACCGGGCGCGAGATCGAGCGCATCGGTCAGCGGTTGCCCGATCTGCGCAGGGAAGGGCTGCGGGCGCTGGCCGTGCTGGGCGGTTTCGTCGCGCTGTGCGCGGCGGCCGTCCGCGCGATCGCGCTGCTGCTCTGATCGGCTGGGCCGGTGGTGGCCCGCCGCCGTGGTGCGGCGGGCCGGCGCGGCCGATCAAGCGGATCCGCCGCGCGGCGGCGAGGCGGTGCTCAGCCCTGGCCGCCGTCGCGGCGGGAGAAGCGGTTGAAGATGCGCTCGCCCGCGTTGACCGCGCCCTCGGCCACGTCGCGGAGGACGCCGATGAACGGGTCCTGCGACTGCTGCCACGACGCGCGGTAGGACTCGGCCGCCGCCTTGATCTCGTCGGTGACCCTGGCATTGGCGTCGTCCTCCCTGCGGGGGTAGTCGCCGCCGATGATCCGGTCGTATTCGCCGCTGCGCTGCCACTTGTCCAGCTCCGCAACGCGCACCACCGCGAACGGGTGGGTGGTGCCGAGCAGGTTGAGCACCTTGAGGAAGCCGTCGCGAAGGTCGCCCGCGGTGTCGTATTCCTGGTATTGCTCCAGGAACGCCTCGATGTTCATCTCGTGGGTGTAGTCGCCGCCCGCCAGCTTCATCAGCGCGCGTTTGGCCGCCTCGGGGTTCTGCCCGACGAGCAGGCCGCCGCGGTCGGAGGACAGCTCGGACTTGCGGTACCACTCCTCGAGGCCCGCGACGATCGCCCGCAGGCCGATGTAGCCGAGCGGGATCCAGGCGACGCGGGTGGCGAGGCGGGTGAGGATGTCGAGCATCGTCCGGTAGACCGCGTGCCCCGACAGGATGTGCGAGGTCTCGTGGCCGATGACGAAGCGCTGCTCCTCCTCGTTCATGAGGTTGAGCAGACCGGTGGTCACGACGATGAACGGGTCGTCGAAGCCGATGGCCTTGGCCTGGACCTGCGGGTCCTGCTGGACGTAGATCTCCGGGATGCGGTGCAGGTCGAGGGTGTAGGCGGCGTCGCGGCCCATGTCGTAGAGGGAGCGGAACTGGGTCTCGCTCACGCGTACGGCCGACGCGAGGTACATCAGGCGGAGCCGGCGCTCGCTGACGAGGCCGGACATCTGCTTGAGAACGGTGTCGAACCCACTCAACTTACGCAGAGCGACCAGGGCGGACCGGTCTGCGGGGTGTTCGTAGGCTCGGGACGAGATGCCTGGCAGTTGGACGCGGCTGCGGTCCGGGGTGGTCGTCATGCCCGGCATGCTACGTCCGCAACGGAAGTGATGCGCGGTCATCGCGCAGGGGGGTGCTGTCATGTTGTCCGGGAGCGTCCGCGTAAGGTCCGTTTCATGATGAACGCGCCTGGTGTGCAGGGGAAGCGGCGAGTAGGTGTGATGGGTGGGACGTTCGATCCCATCCACCACGGCCACCTCGTAGCCGCCAGCGAGGTGGCTCACCACTTCCAGCTCGACGAGGTGGTCTTCGTCCCGACGGGGCGGCCGTACCAGAAGTCGGAGCGCGAGGTGTCGGCGCCCGAGGACCGCTATCTGATGACGGTCATCGCGACCGCCTCGAATCCGCGCTTCTCCGTCAGCCGGGTGGACGTCGACCGGCCGGGACCGACGTTCACGATCGACACATTGCGCGATATTGCGGAAATTTACGGTCCTGAGGCTGATTTGTTCTTCATCACCGGCGCCGACGCGCTCGGGGCCATCCTCGACTGGCAGAGCGCCGACGAACTCTTCGAACTCGCCCATTTCGTCGGCTGCACCCGGCCGGGGCACACCCTGCACGACCCCGGCCTGCCGGAAGGCCGCGTGACCTTGCTGGAAATCCCCGCCCTGGCCATCTCTTCGTCCGAATGCCGCCAGCGGGTCGCAAAGGGCGAGCCCATTTGGTATCTGGTGCCCGACGGAATCGTTCAGTACATCAACAAGCGAGGGCTGTATCACGCGGCCGGATGAGCCTTCTCAGGGCGTCCTCGTGGCGTAGGTGAGGGGTTTCGGCCTGGAAGGGTACCCTCAACATAAGGGCATGCTGCCGACACAGGAGGACAGACCCGCATCGTGACCGCATCTGACAGATCCGTCCAGCTCGTGCGCATCGCCGCGGAGGCCGCGGCCGACAAGCTGGCCGATGACATCCTGGCCTACGACGTGAGCGAACAGCTCGTCATCACCGACGCCTTCCTGCTCTGCTCCGCCACCAACGACCGTCAGGTCCGCGCCATCGTCGACGAGATCGAGGAGCGGCTGCGCACCGAGGCCGACGCCAAGCCCGTGCGCCGTGAAGGCGAGCGTGAAGGGCGGTGGGTGCTGCTCGACTACATCGACATCGTCGTGCACGTACAGCACGAAGAGGACCGTACGTTCTACGCGCTTGAGCGCTTGTGGAAGGACTGCCCGGCCATCACCCTGCCGGAGAGCGTCATGCAGGCCAACCTCCAGCGGGCGCGCGCGTGACCGACCGACACAACGTGGAGTCTCGTGCCGATTGCGAGCAATCTGCATGAGCAAAAGGATCGTGTGTCTGCGTCACGGGCAGACTCTGTGGAACGTCGAGCAGCGTTTCCAGGGCCACTCCGACATCCCCCTCGACGAGACCGGTGTCGCGCAGGCCGCACGCGCTGCCTCGCTGCTGGCCTCGCTGCGGCCGACCATGATCGTCTCTTCCGACCTCCAGCGGGCCAACGACACCGCGCTCGCCCTCGGCCGGATCGTCGGGCTCGACGTGGCGATCGACAAGGACTTCCGCGAACGTGGCGGTGGTCAGTGGGAAGGCCTCACCCGGGAGGAGATCGCCGCACGGTGGCCCGAGGAGTACGCCGCCTGGGAGGCGCCTGACGGCGAACCCGTCACCGACGTCGCCACCCGGGTCGCCGGAGCCATGCGGCGCTGGGCGGCCCGACTGGACGACGACGGGCTGCTCGTCGTGGCCTCGCACGGGGCCGCCCTGCGGCTCGGCATCTGCGAGCTGCTGGGGCTTCCCGAACAGCTCTGGCCAGCCTTGGGCGGGCTGGGGAACTGCTCGTGGTCCATGCTGCAGGAAGGGCGTCGGGGGTGGCGGCTGCTCGAACACAACGCCGGCACTCTGCCTGAGCCGGTACGCAGCGATGACAAACCGGATGCGGAGGTATGACCCGCCTGGGAGTGGTTCCTGGGCGGCTGACCCGCAGGGTCCGGCCGGAGCGACGGCCGGACCCGGCCACATCATGCCCGGGCAGCTTTTGATGCCGGGTCATCGGACGATGTCCGGCTGTGGTCGGTGTCCGGTTCATGGTGGGTGTCCGGCGCGGGTCGGTGTCCGGCATGGGTTGATGTCCGGCATGGGTTGGTGTGTGGTTGAGGTGCGGGTGTGGGGTGGGTGGCGATTAGGTGAATGGGGGCGGATGGCTATATGCTCTCGGAGCGCCGCAACGGGTGGACTCGGAGCGGTGACCAGGGGCTATGGCGCAGTTGGTAGCGCGCCTCCATGGCATGGAGGAGGTCTGGGGTTCGAATCCCCATAGCTCCACCCCTTTCGCGTCAGGGTCGCTGAGTTTTCAGCGGCCCTTTTCGTATACGGTCGGGGTCGATCCGCGAAACCTGGGATGCTGCGCCGAGATTCCGTCCAGAAGTGTGACATCGCGCACGCGTCAGGGCGGGTTGTAGCGGGCGGACAGTTCGTACGTCGTCTCGGCCAGGCGGTCGCGCAACTCGGGCGGTGACAGCACTTCCGCGTCGGTGCCCAGGCGCAGGAACTCGCCCACAGCGTGCTCGATCGACTCGATCGGCACCGTCACCCGCGTCCAGCCCTCCTCGTCGGGCGGCGACGCGCTCTCCCTGGCCGCCGCCACCACGCCCGGCGTCATCAGGTCGGCCAGGCGCTCCACGCCGCGCGGTGACAGGCGTACGACCGCCTCGCCCCAGCGCAGCCGGGACTCGAACTCGGCGAGGTAGCCCTGCCAGTACGCCGCCAGGTCGAACGCCGGAGGCCGGGTGAACGTGCCGGGCAGCTGACGCAGGTCGAGGATCTGCGAGACGCGGTACGTGCGTACGTGCTCGCCCGCCCGTGCCACCAGGTACCAGCGCCCGGCCTTGACGACCAGCCCGTACGGCTCCAGCCGCCGCTCCACCTCCTGCGGCGCCCGCCAGCGCCGGTAGCGCACCCGGATCGGACGCTCGTTCCAGACGGCGTCGGCCACGGCCGGCAGATGGGCCACCGGCTCCCGGTCGCGGTACCAGGTGGGGGCGTCGAGATGGAAGCGTTCCTGGATGCGTCCTGCGCGGTCGCGCAGCTCGACCGGCAGCGCGGCCATCAGCTTGAGCTGTGCGGCCGTCACCACCGCCCCGAGGCCCAGCTCAGCGGCCGGGCCGGGCAGGCCGGCGAGGAACAGGGACTCCGCCTCGTCGGCCGTCAGGCCGGTCAGGCGGGTGCGGTAGCCGTCGAGGAGTTGATATCCGCCTTTGGGGCCCGCGTCGCCGTACAACGGGATGCCCGCCGCGTGGAGGGACTCGACGTCGCGGTAGATCGTGCGTACGGACACCTCCAGCCGGTCGGCCAGCTCCTGAGCGGTCATCCGGCCGCGCGTCTGCAGCAGCAGGAGGATGGACACGAGGCGGGAGGCGCGCACATCGCTGACACTACCTGTCAGTGACCCGGGCCTACCGCGCCCGCATGAACGACTTCGACTTTCTCGCCGGTCGCTGGAACGTCACCCGCCGCCGCCTCATCAAGCCCCTGTCGGGAAGCGACGAATGGGAGGAGTTCCCCGGGTTCGCTGTGGTGACGCGGCACTTCGATGGCGCGGCCGGCGTGGATGAGATCGCGTGCCCGACCAAGGGGGTTCAGCGGGATGACCGTGCGGGTGTACGACGAGCGGGCCGGGCAGTGGGCCATCTACTGGGCGAACGGCGCCACAGGCCGGCTGGACACCTCGGCCATGGTGGGCGGGTTCGAGGGGGATCGTGGGGAGTTCCATGGTGAGGAGAGCGTGGCGTTCGCGGCGGCCGGGTGGGGGAGGGCTCCTGACATGGTGTCGGCGTTGCTGCGGATCCACAGGACGACGGCGACGGCCACGGCGGCGATCAGCAGGACGAGCCCGCCCGCCACGATCACCCACCACCAGGCGGACCTGGGCGGCTTGGTCTCGTAGACGGGGACGTCGGGGAGCATGTCGGGCGTGTAGGGGAGGCGCTGTGTGTAGGGCGACTCCGGCGGGCCCTGCGGGGGTGGGGGCGGATGCGGGAAGCGGTGCCTGATCGTCTGGTTGGGGTCGGGCTCGTGCGGGCCGGGTTGCTCTCGCGTCATGATCCCCTCGGACGATCGTGCGCAGTAGGGATTTACGCCCACATTGTCACACTTCTCCTGGCTGCGTCGTCCAGCCTGCATGAAAACTGTTCTGGTGACCGGAGGCAGCGGGCGGCTCGGCCGGGTCGTGCTGGAGAAGCTGGTAGAGGCGGGGTACGACGTACGGGCCGCCAGCCGGGTGCCCAGGGCCGCGGCCGGGGGCGTGCGGTGGGTGGTGGCGGATCTGACCACCGGGGCCGGCGTGGCCGAGGCCGTGTCGGGGGCCGACGTGGTGCTGCATCTGGCGTCGGCCCCGTACAAGGGGAGGTACACCCGGCGGGTGGAGCTCGACGGCACGGCGGCGCTGCTGGGGGCGGCTCGGGCGGCCGGGGTGCGGCATCTGGTCTACGTCTCGATCGTGGGCGTGGATCGGGTGCCGTGGGGATATTTCCGGACGAAGGTGCAGGCTGAGCGGCTCGTCCGTGACGGTGGAGTGCCGTGGACCATCCTGCGGGCCACCCAGTTCCACGAGTTCGTGGCGGCCGGGCTGCAGGGGATGGCCAGGTTCGGTTTCATGGTCGCTGACCAGGGCGTCCCCATGCAGACCGTGGACGTCCGGGACGTCGCCGGGCACCTCCTCGCGCTCGTCGCTCGCGGGCCCGGTGGCACGATCGAGGAGTTCGGCGGGCCCGAGGTGCTCACCATGGAGGACGCCGTACGGCGGTGGCAGCGGGCGCGCGGGCAGCGGCGGCCGGTGCTCCGCCTACGGCTGCCCGGCACCTCGGGGCGCGCCTTCCGCGCCGGTCACCTCACCACCGAGGCACATCCCAGAGGCACGATCACCTGGGACGACTACCTGGGCACACCCACACACCCCTGAACGACCGCCTCAGGCGCTGTTCAGGATGGCGGCTGCCCGTCAGGACGGGGGCTGCTGGTAGCCCTGGGCCGGTGGCTGCCAGCCCTGCTGAGGCGACGATCCGCCGGGCTGCTGATCGGGTGCTTGGCCGGGCTGCTGCGGCGCCCAGCCGGGCTGCGGCTGCCCACCCTGCGGCTGACCAGGCTGCCCCTGCTGGCCGGGCTCGGGCTGCCACGGAGCCTGGGCGCCAGGCTGGGAGGCGGGCTCGGACGGCCACGAGCCTTGCCGGCCGGGCTGGGGCTGCCAGGCGGGCTGCTGGCCCGGGTGGGTGGGCTGCCATTCCGGGTGGTGGCCTGGGTGGGTGGGCTGCCATTCCGGGTGGTGGCCCGGCTGCTGGTGCTGGCCGGCGTGGGTGGGCCAGGGCTGAGCGGGCGAGGACTGGGCGGGCGCGCCGGTGGGCTGCGGGGTGCGGCGGGCGACCACGCCGAAGACCAGCAGGGCCGTGCCGGCCACCTGGAGCACGACCACGAGCAGGTTGCTGAGCGGCAGGAGGACCTCGTACGCGCTGGCCCCCATCGTGCGTACCAGCGTGGTGACGGAGAACAGGATGGCGGCCTGGATGACGGCTCCGATGAGGAGCACGACACATCCGGCGATGCCGAGACCGGCCCCCCGTCCGTGATCCTTCCTGCGCATCGCCATCATGACGATGCCACCGCCCAGAACGATGACCATGAGGAGCAGATTCGCGAGGTTGATGATGACGTTCAGCTCGGTCATCCGGTGAGATCTCCAAAAGGGGACGAAAGTGACCCGACGACGCTACGCGGACTGGCGGAGATCTTCCACCGCACGTGTGATCGAGTCGAGGTCGTGGCCGCCTTCGTACCGTACGCCGTTCAGGAAGAGCGTGGGCGTGCCGCGCACCCCGCTCGCCTGTCCCGACTCCTCGTCCACGGCGACCCTGGCGACGTGGCGCGGCACGTCCGCCCAGGGGTCGACGTCGAGCTGGGCGGCGTAGTGCTCCAGGTCGGCGTCGGTGAGGAAGCGCTGGTTGGCGTAGAGGATGTCGTGCATCTCCCAGAAGCGGCCCTGGTCGGCGGCGGCCTCGGCGACGATGGCGGCCGGGGCGGCGCGCGGGTGCAGGGTGCGGATCGGGAAGTGACGGAAGACCATCCGCACGTCGGGGTTGCTCCTGCGGACCTCCTCAAGGATGGGCTGGAGGCGGCCGCAGTAGGGGCATTCGAAGTCGCCGTACTCGACGATCGTGACGTTGGCTTCGGCGGGCCCGCGCACGTGGTCGGCGGGCCCCACGGGCACGGCGAGCGTCTTGGGGAGGTCTTCTGACGGCTCGGCGTCGGGCGGCGCGCACACGCCACCGCGGTCCCACGCGAGGCGGAAGATCACCCAGCCCAGGACGGCCGACAGCAGCGACCCGGCCAGGATGCCGATCTTCGCCTGGTCGTGCAGGGCCGAGTCGTCGAAGGCGAGGTCCACGATGAACAGCGAGACGGTGAACCCGATGCCGGACACCGCGGCCCCGCCGAGCAACTGGCCCCACACGAGGTTGCCGGGCAGGATGCCCCATTTGAGGCGCAGCGGCAGCCAGGTGCCGAGCGCGATGCCGACGAACTTGCCGAGCACCAGCCCCAGCGCCACGCCGATGGCGATCGGCGAGGTCATGGCCGCGCTCAGGGTCTCTCCGTCGAGCCGCACCCCGGCGTTGGCCAGCGCGAAGATCGGCACGATGACGTAGCTGCTCCAGGGGTGCAGACGCAGTTGCAGCCGCTCGTTCACCGACACGGCACGCTGGACCCGCCGCGTGGCCTCTCTGGCGGCCTCGGCGGTGGGCGAGCTGGTGAACCCCTGAACGGCTTCACCGGCCAGCAGCAGCTTGTGGTCGGTGGGGGCGTAGACGAAGACGAGGATGCCCAGCGCGATGCCGACCAGCGTGGGGTGGATGCCGCTCTCCAGCGTGGCCACCCACAGTGCGAACCCCAGCACGATGTACGCCGGCGCCCGCCAGATCTTCAGCCACCGCAGCGTGAGGATGGCCGCGAGCAGCACCACGGCGGAGAGCAGGGCGGGCAGGGACAGGGAGTCGGTGTAGAAGATCGCGATGATCATGATCGCGAGCACGTCGTCCACGATGGCCAGCGTCAGCAGGAAGGCGCGCAGCGGCTCGGGACACCGGGCCCCGACCACGGCCAGCACGCCCAGCACGAACGCGGTGTCGGTGGCGATCGGCACGCCCCAGCCGGACGCGCCGGGCCCGCCGAAATTGAGCGCCAGGTAGACGGCGGCGGGGAAGAGCATGCCGCCGAACGCCGCCACCGCCGGCACCGCGAGCAGCCGCCGGTCTCTGAGCTGCCCGAGCCGCACCTCGTAGGAGACCTCGAGGCCGATGAGGAAGAAGAAGACGGCCATGAGGCCGTCGTTGACCCAGTGGCGCAGGTCGAGCATGAAGTGGGCGTCGCCGAACGACAGGCCGGTGTTGATGTGCCAGAACGCCTCGTAGCTGTCGCCCCAGGGGGAGTTGGCCCACAGCAGGGCCACCACCGTGGCGACGAGCAGCACGGTGGTGCTGCCCGCTTCCGTACGGAAGAACGCCCGCAGCATCTTCACCCCCCGAAGCCCGATCTTAGGCGGGCCCGAGCAGCAGATGGAGCGCGCCCCCTGGGGAGGCTAGGAGGGCTGGAAGAACAGGGAGAAGGCGGCGTCGCGGGCGAGCAGGAACCCGATGATCGCCAGCGCCCAGCCCACCATCGACGCGGAGTGCTTGGCGAGCCAGGCGCGCAGCCGTTCCAGCTTGGGCTCCAGCCAGCCGCCCGCCGCCGCGCGCAGCGCCATGAGCGCCAGCGCGGGCACGATCATCACCAGCACGTACGCCCCCAGCACCGGCAGCCACTGCCCGGCCGCCAGGCCGGCGCTCGTCATCATCCCGACCGCCGCGAGGTACGGCACCATCGTGGCCACCTCCAGGGCCCCGGCCGTCAGCCCCAGCAGCACCATCGTGCGCGGCCCGCCCGTCCTGGGGACGAACGTGCGCTCGGGCCGGCCCCGCTTGGCCCGCCGCTTCGCATCGAACCTGAAGCTGAGCGCGAACAGCCCGACGCCGGCCGCGAGCTGCACGATGGAGGCGGTCCTGCTCTGCAGCGCGTCGCCGAACGCCTCCATGAAGGCGCTCGCGCCCAGCATGAGCGCCACGCCGACCAGGAAGTAGAAGCCGGCCACGGTGGCCAGGTAGATCAGCAGCCGGCGACCCCGGTCGCGGTCGGTGCTCAGCAGCAGGAAGACGGGGATGCCGAGGGTGCCCAAGCTCGTGCTGTCGATCACCGCCAGGGCCGCGAGGGTGAGCAGCAGTGCGATGGTCATGGGGACAAGTGTGCGGAACGCGTCCCCCGGCCTGCCTCCTCCGGCGGAGTGAACCCGGCGTACATCCTTGTGCTCATGCCGCCGGAGGAGCGCCGTGATCGTCAGAGAGCACGCAGGTAGGCCAGGGAGGGCGCGAAGAAGTACTCGCCGCCCTTCATGGTGACCGTCTGCGGCACCTGAGGCTGCGGGACCGACATCTCCGGCTTGCCCCACACCTTGGGGAAGCGCACTTTGATGTCGCGGTCACCCTGACCGATGACCGGGTCGTGCCCGGTGGCCGGCATCTCGAAGTCGGGGTTGTTCGCCCAGGTCTGCTGCATGAACTCGAACTGGCCGAGCAGGCTGGCGTTGAACGCCATGAACAGCAGGCCCACCTCGCCGCTCGGGCGCCGCTCCGGCGGGGAGTCGTCCCATGGGTCGTCGGCGCGCTCGCCGTACGTCTGCCCGCGCCGCGCCATGACCACCTCGCGGCCGAACGAGCGCGGGTTGGTCTTCCTGACATGCCCGGAGAACGGGCACTTGGAGCCGTCGTCGGCGTCGAAGGTGAAGTCGTTGACGACGGGGCCGCCGGCCGGCCTCGACTTGAGCGTCAGCGGGGTGCCGTCCTTGAACCGGCCGACCAGCATGGCTCCCGCCCGCTCGCGGTCGGCGCCCTTCAGGCCGAGGCCGTCGGCGAGGTCGCGCTCGATCTCCTTGAACGCCCGTACGTTCTGCTCCAGCTTCCTGAAGACCAGGTAGCTGCCGTGGTGGCGCTCGGGGTCCGGGGCGAAGGGGTCCGGCACCAGGACGTTGGACAGCGGGAACGCCGGGTCCCAGTGCTTCCTCGGCTCCTTGTCCACCTCGTCCTTGACGAACAGCGGCTGGCTGCGCCCGTCGACGTAGCCGAAGTGCTCGATGCCGTCGCCGGCCGGGTTGCGCATGCCCTGGCCGCGCTCCTCGCCCAGCAGCCTGGCGCTCTCGGGCAGGTCGTCGAGTATCTCCCCGCGCAGCCGGTCGACGGGCCCGCGCTCGGCGTCGCCGATCAGGATGACGGCGTGGATCTCCCGCTGGTAGGTGCGCTGCCACTCCTCGACGGGCGGGTCGTTGACGACGGCGGTGCGGCGTTTCATGCCGTCGCGGAAGACCGGGTCGCCGAACTTGCGGACGTCCTCGACGGAATGGCCGAGGTCGCGGTAGCCGGCCTTGCTGATGCCGACCCCGACGTACGGGGTGCCCGGCTTGCGTCCTGCCGCGAAGTCGCGGATCTCCTGCAGGTGCTGCCGGGCCGACTTCATCGTCGTGGTGGCGAGGCGGCGCAGGAACGCCCGGCCCTCGGCCACGTCGTTGAACCGGACGAACAGCACGGACAGGTGCTCGCGTACGTGGGCGCGCAGGATGTTCGGCTGCAGATTGTCGAGCATCGCCTTGGTGTCGGCGTCGAGCGCGGCCGAGTCCCAGGCGAGAGGTCGTTCGTTGATCAGGTCGACAGGCATCGTGCGTGTCCCTTTCCCCGTTTCCCGATTATGTGAGAATCGGACCCCCTACGCGTTGAGGGAGAAAGGTTCGCAAGAATCTCTCGCCTTTCAACGCGTCCCATCCCTTCGACTCGCGAACGCCCGCGAAGGTTTCGGCCATAACGGGATCGGTGGATTTCCCGATGGGCGGAGACGGGGAATGCCCATTCAGCGCTCCTTTAGGGTGGTGATGGTGAAAAGCGGTGTGTCGTGGAGTGCCCGGAGGCGGCCATGAGGAGCCGGCAGTGGAGCCGTTCCGGAGCCACCCGTGACACGCTGTTACGCGCGGCTCGCGACGTCTTCCTGGCCAAGGGGTACGCGGACGCCACGGTGGCCGACATCGTGGCGGCGTCGGGCGTCAGCGTCGGCAGCCTTTACCACCACTTCGGCGGTAAGCCCGGTTTGTTCCTGGCGTTGTGGGAGCAGTTCACGCGCGGGCAGGAGGAACGCACCGCGCGGGCGGCCAAGGCGGCCGACGGCGCCTCAGAACGTTTTCTCGCGGGCGCCCGCGCCTATCTCGAAGGGACGTGGGAGCAGCGCGAAGTGGCCAGGCTCTTCCTGGAGAGCGACGGGCCCGCGGAGTTCACCACGCTGCGCCGGCAGCGCGGGTGGGGCTGGATCGGCGGCAACAAGCGGGTGCTCGGCCTCGCGGACACGCGGGAGAGCCACGTGCTGGTGGTGCTGCTGACCACGATGATGGGCGAGGCGGGTCGCGAGGTGGCCGCGTGCGAGACCGACGACGACGCCGCGGCGACGATCGCCGAGGTGATCGGGCTGGTGAGGCGGCTGCTGCCTACACCGCACGGCGTAGCGGAGCGGTCTCCCTAGGGACGACGGCCGCGGGGCCGCCGGGTGGGAGTGTGGGTCGCATGGATCTGCTCCGCCGGGTGCTCGCCGCTTCTTCGGCGGTGTACGCGCTCGTCTTCCTGACGTTCGCGCTGGCGCACGCCGGGGTCGCGATCGGCCCGCTCCGTGAGCCGGTGATCGTGCCCGCCGTCGTCGTCGAGACGTTGTGCGCCGTGGCCGCCGCCATCGGCGCGTACGGCGCGGCGGCCCGCCGGGCGTGGGCCTGGGACGGCCTCCTCTACGGCCACGCGGCCGCGCTGGGCGGCGTGCTGCTCGGCATCGCGGCGACCACCCTGAGCCCGGGCGGCGGGACGACCGTGGTGCTGCTCTGGTACCACGGCGTGATGGCCGCCGCGCTGACCGCCGGCCTGGCGGTCGCGTTCCACGCCTCCCGCGTGCGCGGATGACCGGCGCGAGGGCGCGCCGGCCGCCGGCCTACGGCGGTCTGGTCACGCCTCCAGGCCGCGCAGGTAGTCGGCGGCCTCGGCCACCTGGTCCTCGCAGAAGACGCGGATGCCGTGTGACTCCAGCAGGGCCGTCGTGACGCCCTGGCCCGGTGCGCGGCGTCCGGAGAAGGAGCCGTCGTAGACGGTGAGGACCCCGCAGGAGGGGCTGCCCTCCTTGAGCATCGCCATGCGGATCCCCTGGGAGCGCGCGACCGCGAGCGCGCCCCGCGCGCCCGCCACGAACGCGACGGTCACGTCGGCGCCGTCGGTCGCGAGCACGCGGGCCGTGCCGTCGAGCACGGCGGCGCCGCCCAGGCCGCCCTCGATCTCGGCCGCCGGGCGCGGGACGGGCAGCCCGCCCGCCACCTCGGGGCAGAACGGCACCAGCCGCCCCTCCTTCCGCCACACGGCGAGCAGCGCGTCGGAGCTGGTCTTGGCGCCGCCGTCGTAGCGCACCTTGCGGCCCATCAGGCAGGCGCTGACGAGGATCCTCTCCACGCCTTCGATCCTATGAGCGCGATCGGCACCAGCGAGACCGCGGTCAGGGCCGCCACCACCCAGAACGCGTACGTGAACGGCTGCGCCATGTCCGCCCGGGTGCCCGCCTGGGTGCCCGCCCGGGTGAACGCCTGCAGCACCACGGTCAGCACGGCGACGCCGAACGGCGCGGCCAGGCGTACGGCGATGGTGCTCAGCGTGGTCGCCGCCGGGATCGCGGCCCGCTCCAGCGTCGTGAACGCCGCCGCCATCACCGACGTGGACACCAGCCCGTGCCCGAGCCCCAGCAGGAACATCGGCGCCAGGCCGCCGCCGAGCAGCGTGAACGCCGCGATGCCGGCCACCGCGACGACCACCCCTGCCGCGCCGACGCCGCGCGCCCCCTTGCTGTTGGTGAGCCGGCCCGCCAGCGGCATCGTGATCGCCGCCCCGACGCCCATGGGCGCGAGCAGCAGGCCCGCCTCCAGCGCGGTGCCCCCGGCGGCGAGCTGGGCGTGCAGCGGCACGAGCACGGTGAACCCGAACAGCGCGGCCGAGTAGCAGACCAGCGCGCCGACCGCCGCGGTGAACGTCCTGTCGCCGAACAGCCGCAGGTCGAGCAGCGTCCCCTGACGGCGCAGCGCTCGTACCGTGAACGCCGCCACCAGCGCCACGCCCGCGAGCAGCACGGGGAGCGCGGCGCCGCCCTGCTCCGACAGCCCGTAGACGACGGCCGCGAGCCCGGTGGAGAGCAGCGCGAGCCCGGCCACGTCGAGCGGCTGCGGACGCTCGCCAGGGCCGCCGGGCAGCAGGACGAGCGCGGCCACGAGCGCGAGCGCGCAGATCGGCACGTTGACCAGGAACAGCCACCGCCAGCCGAGCCCCTCCACGATCACGCCCCCGAGCGGCGGCCCGAGCACCGGCGCCAGCATGGCCGGCACGGACAGCGCGGCCATCGCCCGGCCCATGCGCTCCTTGCCCGCCGCCTGCGCCAGCATCGCCTGGCCGACCGGCATGAGCAGGCCGCCGCCGATCCCCTGGACGGCGCGGAAGGCGACCAAGCTCCAGACCGACCAGGCGGCGGCGCTGAGCGCCGACCCGGCCACGAACAGCACCAGAGCGGTCAGCCAGACGCGGCGCGCGCCGAATCTCCCGGTCGCCCAGCCGGTGACCGGCACCGTCATGGACAGCGCGAGCAGGTAACCGGTGACCGTCCACTGGATCTCAGGCAGGGACGAGCCGAAGTCGCGGGCCAGGGTGCCGAGCGCGACGTTGACGATCGTGGTGTCGAGCATCGTCATGATCACGCCGAGCAGGACGGCGGTGCCGGTGGCCCAGAGGGGAGTTCGTACGGCGTATCGCATGTCGTACACCGTATCACCCTCGTACGCTGTACCTCGTGACGTCTCCATGGTCGAAGCCAGCACCGCCCCGCCGCCCGGCGCTGACCAGAGAGGTGATCGTGGCCGCCGCCATCGCGCTCGCCGACGCCGAAGGGCTGGACGCGGTCTCCATCAGGCGCGTGGCCGCCGAGCTCGGCGCCCGCACGATGACGCTGTACTCCTACATCGAGCGCAAGGAGGACCTCCTCGCGCTGATGGCCGACGAGATCGCCGCCGAGGCGCACGCCGATGAGCCGCTCCCTGACGACTGGCGCGAGGCGCTGCTGCTGCTCGCCCGCCTGGAACGCGACCTCGTACGCCGCCACCCCTGGCGGGTCGATCTCATCTCGCAGCGGGTCGCGGTCGGCCCCAACGGGCTGCGGCACGTCGAGCAGAAGCTGGCGGCCATCGGCAGGCTGGGCGTCGACCGGCTGACGGCCTGGCGGATCCTGGCGGCGTTCAACGACTACATGACCGGCTTCGTGATCAGGGAGGCGCTGGAGCGCGCGACGCCGCGCGAGGCGGGCATCAGCGAGGCCGAGCGGGCCGCGCTGGCCGAGCCGCACGTCAGGGAGCTGATCGCGGGCGGCGAGTTCCCCCTGCTGGGGCCGATGATCGAGCAGGGCGTGCAGGGAGTCGACGACAACTTCGAGCGCGGGCTCGGCTGGGTGCTCGACGGCATCGAGGCGCACCTGCGAGGGCGGGCCTCGTCGGACGGCCGGTGAGGCGGGTAGGCGGCGGCGTCGGAAGGCCGGTGGGGCCGGGCGTCGGCGACGACATCACCAGGCCGGTCGTCAGCGGGGGCGGGGCATCCGGGCGATAGCCTTACCCCCGATGAACACCACCGTCTCCACGATCGTCATCTCCGGCTCGCTGCTGCTGATGCTGATGAGCCTGATCGTCGCGATCCGCAACCGCCCGATGGGCATGGTGCTGCTGGTCGGCTTCGCCCTGCTGGAGGTGGCGGTGCTGGTGCAGGCCGGGTTCGTGATCGCCGGGGTGGCGGGCGGCGCGGGGCCCGACGACAAGGCCACGCTGTTCGGCTACGTCGGCGGCGAGGTGCTGATCCCGCCGGCCGCGGTGTTCCTCGCGCTGGCCGAGCGCAGCAGGTGGGGCTCGGCGATCCTGGCCGTGGCCGGGTTCGCGATCGCGGTGATGACGGCCAGGTTGCTGCAGATCTGGCAGGGCGTGGCGTGACCGGCTCGATCGGCACCGGGCCAGGACGTGCGCTGATCGCCGTCTACGGGTTGTTCGCGCTGGCCGCGGGGGCGCGGGCGGGCGTGCAGATCGCCACCAGGTTCGGCGAGGCGCCGCTGGCCTACAGCCTGTCGGCGTTCGCGGCGGCGGTCTACATCCTGCTCACCGTCGCGCTGTGGCGCGGCGCCCGCCGGCTGGCGCTCGTCTCGCTCGGCATCGAGCTGGCCGGGGTGCTCGTCATCGGCACGCTCAGCATGCTCGACCCGGCCGCCTTCCCCGACGAAACCGTGTGGTCCGCCTACGGCAAGGGTTACCTGTTCATCCCCCTCGTGCTGCCCCTCGTCGGCCTCTTCTGGCTGTGGCGCCGGCGTTAACGCCGGACGTGTCTGGGCAGTGGCTGACACCATGAGCACGATCGAACACTCCGAAGACGTCAGGGTCCCCGTACGCGTCGCGTACGACCAGTGGACGCAGTTCGAAAGCTTCCCCGAGTTCATGGAGGGCGTGGAATCGGTCAAACAGCTCAGTGACACGCGTACGGCCTGGGTGGCCGACATCGCCGGTGTCCGGCGCGAGTTCGAGGCCGAGATCACCGAGCAGCACCCGGACGAGCGCGTCGCCTGGCGCAGCGTCGAGCGCCCCCACCACGCCGGTGTGGTGACCTTCCACCGCATCGACGAGAACGCCACCAGGGTCACCCTCCAGATGGAGTACGACCCCGAGGGGTTCGTGGAGACGGCCGGCGACTGGCTGCAGCTCGTCAGGATGCGCGTGGTCGGCGACCTCAAGCGGTTCAAGACGTTCATCGAGTCGCGCGGCGGCGAGACCGGCGCCTGGCGCGGCGACGTCCCTGGGCCGCATCAGGAGGGCTCCACGTACGGCGGCAGCGGCCAGCCCGTTCCCCCCGGCACGGTCGGCGGCGGCGGCCAGGAGCCTGGAGGCACCCTGCCTCCTCCCGGCCCCATTCCGCCGAACGAGCCCCCCGCGACGCCGCCCAGGCCGGTGCTCTGACCGGTCAGGCGTCGTACCCCGAGAACGCACAGAACCCCCGGACCTGTCCGGGGGTTCTGTGGTGCCAGGAATAAAGCGGCATTTCGCTCCTGTTAAGGTGGTGATTCATCCCATGATTTGATGAGTGGAGGACCTCCCCAGCATGACCGTGCTCGCACAAGAGTCCCGTGGCAGCAGCACCCGCCTCGCCTGGCTCCTCGTCCTGGGGATCGTCCTGGCCGCACTCAACCTGCGCACCGGGGTCACCAGCGTCGGCCCGCTGCTCGACCAGCTCGCCGCCGGGCTCGGCATGTCCAGCGTCGGCACCGGCCTGCTGACCACGCTGCCCGTGCTGGCCTTCGCCAGCGTCGGCGCGATCACCCCGACCCTGGCCAGGCGGATCGGCGAGCACCGGCTGCTGCTGCTCGCCCTCATCACGCTCGGCACGGGGTTGCTGGTCAGGTCGCTGGTCGGCTCCGCCCCTGTGTTCCTGGTGAGCAGCGCGGTCGCGCTGTCCGGTGGCGCGGTCGGCAACGTGCTCATCCCGACGCTGATCAAGCGGCACTTCCCGGCGCGTACCGGGATCATGACCACCGTCTACACCACGGCCCTGGCGGTCGGCACCATGCTCGCCGCCGCCGCGACCGTGCCGATCGAGCGCGCGGCGGGGGACTGGCACGTCGCGCTCGGCGTGTGGGCGGCCCTCGCTCTCGTCGCCGCCATTCCGTGGCTCGCGCTGCTGCGCAGTGAGCCGGAGCGGGGCACCGGGAGCCGGGACGCGGGCATCCGCGCCCTGCTCCGCAGCAGGCTCGCCTGGATGATCGCGATCTACTTCGGCACCCAGTCGATGATCGCCTACATCATGTTCGGCTGGCTCGCCGCGATGCTCACCGACAACGGCTACACCACCCCCGAGGCGGGGCTGGTCCTCGGCGTCTTCACCGCGCTGAACATCCCCGTCTCGATCGTCGTCCCCATGGTCGCCTCGCGCTTCCGCGACCAGCGCCCGCCCGTCGTCGGGCTCGTGGCGTTCTACGTGGTCGGCTTCCTCGGCCTGTGGTTCGCGCCGGCCTCGACGGCCATGGTGTGGGTGGTGTTCGTGGCCGTCGGCATGGGCTCCTTCCCGCTGGCGCTGATGATGCTGGGGTTGCGCACCCGTACGCCGGAGAGCACGGCCGCCCTGTCGGCCTTCGGCCAGAGCGCCGGCTACCTCATCGCCGGCGCGGGCCCGCTGCTGGTCGGCGTGCTGCGGGAGACGACCGGCGGGTGGTCGCTGCCGTTCGGGATGATCTTCGTCGTGCTCGTCGTCCAGCTCCTCACCGGCCTGTACGCCGGCCGCGCCCGCTATCTGGAGGACGAGCGCCCCACTGCCAGAATGACCGGGTGAAATCCACTGTCGTCACCTTTCCCAGCGGCCTGACCAGCGGCCGCTCAAAGATCGTCGGGACCGTGCCGGTTGAGGGGGGCAGGCACGGTCTCGTCGTGTCCGAGACTCCCTTCCATCCCCTCGATCACACCTGGCCCGACCAGCCGGCCGACCGGGGCACGCTCGGCGGCCGGCCGGTGCTCGACTGCGTGACGGGGGCCGTCGACGACTCCGGCGAGATCCTGCTGGGCCCCGCCATCCCCGTGCGGCGGGGCGCCGAGGGGTGGGAGTGGCTGGTGGTCCACGTGACCGCGTCGCCGCTGCCCGTGGGCGAGGAGGTGGACCTCGAAGTCGATCGCGAGCACCGTACGGCGCTGTCCGCCGGTCACACCGCCTGCCACCTCGCCGCGCTCGCGCTCAACGCCGTGCTGGCCGATCGGTGGCGCAAGGAGGCGCGGCCGGACTCGCTCGGCAATCCCGACTTCGACCAGGCCGCGATCACCTCCTCCCGCATCGAGCCCCACGGCAGCGTGGACGTCTACCGGCTCGGCAAGTCCCTGCGCAAGAAGGGCTTCTCGGCCGAGAACCTCGACCCCGCGCAGGTCGCCGCGCAGGTGAACGAGCTGCTGGCGGGGTGGGTGGCCGCCGATGCGCCCGTACACGTGCAGGTGCCGGGGCCCGAGCTGACCGCCCGGCGCACGTGGCACTGCTCGCTGCCGGATGGGGAGGCGTCGATCCCGTGCGGCGGCACCCACCTCACCCGTACGTCGGAGCTGGGCCGTGTCTCGGTCGTGCTCACGCTGGACGACGCGGCGCTCACCATGAGGACGACTGTCAGCATGTGTTGACAGATGGCCCCGTGTCAGCACATGCTGACACCATGGACGTGACGGAACTGGCCGAGACGGCCGCAGGACGCGACCCGCATGACGGGCTGCGGGCCGTGGCCGCGCTCAGGGCGCTGCTGGAGGAGCTGGAGGCGGTCCACGTGTCCACCGCCCGCGCGCAGGGCTGGTCCTGGGAGCAGATCGCCGACGCGCTGGGGGTCCGGCGGCAGTCGGCGCACCGCAAGCACGCACGCAGGACGGGAAGGGGCTGATGATGTTCGCCAGGTTCACCGAGGGTGCTCGCGCGGCCGTGGTCGCGGGCGGGATTCACGCGCTGGACGCGGGACTGCCCGCGCTCGACACCGGGCCGCTCCTGCTCGGGCTCGCGGAGGTGCGGCCGTTCCGGCTGGAGCACTTCACCGCCGCCCCCGCCGACGTACGCCGGCACGCCGCGCTGCCCGACCCCCGCGCCCTGCTGGCCACGCTGGGCATCGACCTCGACGAGGTGCACCGCCGCACCAGGGCCGGCGCCGCCGACCCCCGGCGGTGGTCGTTGCGCCGCTCCCGCCTGCGCCCGCTCCGCGTCACCCTGTACGGGCCGCTCGGCGAGCTGCCGCTGACCATGCACGCGAGAAAGGCCGTGGAGGTGGCGCAGTGGCGCCCCGGCCCCGTCACAGGAGAATGCCTGCTGTGGGGCCTGCTCGCCGACGCCGCCAACGGCGCGGGACGGATTCTGCGCGCGTCGGGCGTGGACATACCGGCCCTGGTCCGTGAGGCCGCCATCCCCACCCGCCACGCCGCCTGACCGCACCTCCGGATCAGCCGGTGGGGTGGAGGTGGGCGATCTTGTCGGGGTTGGCCATCAAGTAGATCGTCTCGACGCGGCCGTCCACGATCACGAGGGACAGGACGCCGACGACCCGCTCGCCGGCCGACATGACGATGCCGGGGGCGCCGTTGATCGTGTCCATGGTGAACGACCAGTCCGGCACGTCCGGCAGGCCGATCGAGGCCATGAACTTGGCGATGTTCTCCCGCGTGGTGATGGAGGCGAGAAAGCGGCCGACGTTCGCGGAGCCGGTGATGGCCCGCAGCGCCGCCCTGGCCTTGCCGCCGCCGTCGCTGACCAGCTGCACCTTGTCGGACAGCAGCGTGATCAGCCCGTCGAGGTCGCCTTCCGCCGCCGCGCCGAAGAACCGCTCGGTGATCCGGCGGCGCTCGTCGCGGTCCACGTCGAAGCGCGGCCGCCGCTCGCGTACGCGCTCACGCGCCCGCCTGGCGAGCTGCCTGACGGCCGGCTCGTTGCGTCCGACGATCTCCCCGATCTCCGCGAACGGCAGGTCGAACGCCTCTCGCAGCACGAACACGGCCCGCTCCAGCGGCGTCAGCGTCTCCAGCACGACCAGCAGCGCCAGCTCGACGGAGTCGGCCAGCACGGCGTGCTCGGCGATGTCGGGCCCGGTGGAGATCGGCTCGGGCAGCCACGGCCCGACGTACGACTCCCGCCGCGCCTTCAGCTGCCGCAACCGGTCGATGGCCAGCCGCGAGGTCACCCTGACGAGATACGCCTTGGGGTCGGCGACGTCCGCGCGATCGGCCGCCGACCAGCGCAGCCACGCCTCCTGGACGACGTCTTCCGCGTCGGTCACGCTGCCCAGGATGCGGTAGGCGACGGCGGTCAGCAGACTGCGGTGCTCCTCGAAGGTCGGCATGAACCCTAAGACGTACCACAGAGCCGCGACGTGACACGAGGGCTCCGAACCTCCGTTACACTTGTTGATCGCAAGGGGCTATGGCGCAGTTGGTAGCGCGCCTCCATGGCATGGAGGAGGTCTGGGGTTCGAATCCCCATAGCTCCACAAGATTCCGAGCAGCGCCCCGCCTGATGGCGGGGCGTTCCACGTTTCCGGGGGCTGCTCAGCCGGCGTCGAGCACGGCCAGGTAGTGCGGCTGGACGCCGAGGAACTCGGTGTATCACGCCTGCGCGGCCTCCTGCTGGCCGGCACCGAGCGCGGCCGGCGGACCTTCCGGGTGGATCGGATCGCCGGGGCCGAGCCGGCGGAGGAGGAGTTCGGGCGGCCGGAGGACTTCGAGGCGGGATCCGCCTGGCAGGAGGTCGTCGAGGAGATGGAACGGCGGCGCTCGACGGTCGCGGCCACCGTGCTCATCGCGGCCCGGTTCGTCCCGATCCTGCGGGACAGGTTCGGGCGGCACTGGGAGGTCGTCGGCGAGGAGGAGGACGGGCGGGCCAGGGTGCGGGTGGCGGCCCCGATGGCCGTGACGCTCGCCGGGCGGCTCTCCGGGTGGGGCGCGCGGGCCGAGGTGGTGGAGCCCGAGGAGGTCAGGACGGAGCCGGCCCGCATCGGCGCCGAACTCGTCGCCCGCCACGCCCCTGACCTGTGTGGAAAGGGGCGGGCCGGAGGTATGAGCCTCCGGCCCGTTTCTATGACAAGCGGTCACGAGGACCGCCGAGGGTCAGTAGTGGTGGCGGCGACGGCCGCCGAACGTCTTGCCGAGGTGGAAGCCGCCGGGCAGGTGCACCGACACGTGACGGCGGCCGTCGGGGGTGGTCGAGACGTGGAAGCGGCGCCCGCCGAAGCTGTGGCCGATGCCGTGCCGCGAGAGGTTGATCCGGAACGGACCCACTTTGACCGACTTGCTGTAGTGCCAGCCCACTGTCCCTCCTCCACCGTCATGCGCTCAGTGGAAAGAACGTCCGGAACGGCGGCCGGGTTCCCGGAGTGGTCGGGCGTACGCACGCGGAAGTGGCTCTGAGTCCGCCCGCGGGCTCGGTCTACGTTATGAGCAGGACCTAGGGAAGGGGCTCCCGACATGATCGTGATCGCGCATCTGAGTGACGTCCACATCGGCGCCACGGCCGAGAGCGTCACCCGTACGGCGGCGGTCATGCGTTACCTCGACGCGCTGCCCGCCGACCTCGACGCCGTATTGGTCACCGGCGACATCGCCGACCACGGGACGGCCGAGGAGTACGAGAGCGCCGCCAAGCTGCTCACCTCCCGCCACCCCGTCCTGATCGGCCCGGGCAACCACGACGTGCGCGCCGGGTTCCGCCGCGTCCTGCTGGGCCGGCCGGCCGATGACCGGCCGGTCAACCAGGTGCTGCGCACCCCGAACGCGATCTACGCGATGTGCGACTCCTCCATTCCCGGCGAGGACGCGGGCCACCTCGAGGACGAGACGCTCGACTGGCTCGCGGGCGTGCTGGCGGGCAGCGGCGGGCTGCCGGTGTTCGTGGCCTTCCACCACCCGCCGGTCATGCTGCACGGCCCTGGCATCGACGGCATCAGGATGCACAGGACGGAACGCCTGGAAGCGCTGCTCGCCGAGCACCCGAACGTGCCCGCCGTGCTGGTGGGCCACGCGCACACGGCCGCCGCCACCACGTTCGCGGGCCGGCCGCTGCTGGTGGGCGGCGGCGTGGTGTCCACGCTGAAGCTGCCCTGGGAGGGCGGCGTCAGCTTGGCCGAGGCCATCGACTACGCCCTGCCGCCGCTGATCGCCTTCCACGTGTTCGACGGGGCCAGGATGACCACGCACTACCGCGTCGTGCCGTGAGCGGGGACGGGCCCACCCCGGGCCAGGTGGGCCCGTCCCCTTACGGTCACCGTTCGGTGAGCTCGATGAACGTCACCGAGTACGCCGGGAAGTCGTAGGTGAAGGCCGAGGAGAAGCCGTTCACCCGCTGCCGCCGCGGCCCGGTACTTCTCCCAGCCGCCCGCCTTCACCCGCACGGTGGCCCGGCCCAGCACCGTCGTGCCGTCCTCGGCGGTCACCGTGAGCGTGCCAGGCTCGCTGCGCCTGGCCCACAGCGACAGCTCGTAGCGCTCGCCCTTGCGCAGCGGCAGGCCGCGGTTGAAGCCGGCGTTGCTCACCCCGGCCGTGCCCGCGCCGGTCACGTCGAGGCGCAGGTAGTTGCGGTTGTTCGCGTTGAGCGGGCGGTCGCCGGTGACGGCCGGAGTGGCGGTGGCGCCGCGCTCGGCCGTGCTCCAGGCGGTCAGCCCCGTGTAGGTGGGCTCGTCGGTCGCGTTGAACTCGAACGAGCGGTTCTGCACCAGTTCGGCGTACAGGCCGCCGTCGGCGGCGTGGTTGATGTCCTCGTAGAAGACGCCGTACAGGTCGGGGCCGACCTTCGTGCCCTTGGCCCGGGTGTCCACGGTCAGCTCACCGGTGGTGTACCCCTCGACGCGGAACCTGGCGGGCGGCGTGCCCATGACGAGCGCGCCGCCGCTGACGGCGACGGCCCGATCGCCCGAGGTGAGCGTGACCTTGCCGCCGCCCGCGTCGGTGAGCTTGCAGACCGAGCCCAGGGCGGACAGGCGCACCTTGGCCGCCGCCTCCAGGTACTTCCCGCCGGCCACCTCCTTGAGCCTGACGCCGTCGCCGCTCGGCTCGGCGGTGAAGGCCAGGCTCGTCATGCCCGCCGACGCCGAGGCGCGCACGGCGCCCGAGCGCTCGGCCGTCAGGTACGGCCGCTCCGCCGCCCGCAGCGTGAACGTCCCCTCGGGCACCACCGCCCGGCCGGGAGCCGCCTTGATCGCGAAGTAGTCGAAGTCCACCCGCATGGAGGTGCCGTTCTGGGCCGAGAGCCCGAACAGCCCGACCTGCCCGACCGCGAGCCGGGCGGTCATCCTGGACGCCTCCACCCACGCGGCGCCGTCCCAGTAGGAGGAGACGAACTCGTCGCCGGTGCGCGCCAGTTTGAGCACCTCGGCGGTGGAGCCTGGCCGGGCCGAGAAGGCGGCGGTGAAGGCGGCGCCGACCTCGGTGGCCGTCTCGATGACCGGGCCGCCTTCGAAGCCGACGTGGGCGAGCCCGGCGCGCACGTAGTTGTCCCAGTCCTGCCAGGCCAGCAGGCCCGCGCTCTGGTAGTCGAGCGCCACGGGGGCGCTGAGCCTCGTGACCACCTCGAAGTCGCCGTCGGGGACGTCCGCGAGGAAGAGGTTGCGCGCGTTGTTGGTGGCCTGGTGGGTGTCGCCGGTGGAGGTGCCGAGGTGCAGGGCGCCGCCGGACAGGCTCCAGCGGGAGTCGTCGGGGGACAGCACGCTCCAGTCGGGGCCGAGCGTGGTGCCGTCGAACTCGTCCACGACGGCGCCGTCGGGTAAGGGCGCGGGTTCGGCGGGCGCGCGGGCCGGCGCCACCAGGGAAGCGGCCACGAGCAGGGCCGACAGGATGATGCGCGACATGAGCGGGGGGCTCCTCACGGGTTGTTAGCGTTAACACATAAGTGAGCGTTAACAAGCGCGATCAGCGCCACGTTAGGGACGGCCGACCAGGGGCGTCAAGAGGCGGCTGTGTAACCCGACCGTAATCCGGCGAGCCCTTGACGGAAGTGATTGTGAGCGTTCACAGTCGGGGCCAAGCCAGGAAAGGAGCACGGCCGTGAGATCCACCCTGGGGCGCCGCCTACCGGTCATGGCCGACGTGGCCAGAGAGGCCGGCGTGTCGCATCAGACCGTCTCACGCGTGCTCAACGACCATCCGAACGTCCGCAGCGAGACCCGTACGCGGGTGCTCCAGGCCATCGACAAGCTCGGCTACCGCCGTAACCTCGTCGCCCGCGCCCTGGTCACCAAGCACTCCAGGACGCTCGGCGTGGTCAGCTTCGACACCACCCTGTACGGCCCGGCCAGCACCGTCTACGGCATCGAGCAGGCGGCCAGGGCGGCCGGCTACTTCGTCAGCATCGTCAGCCTCACCTCGATCGACAGGGCCGGCGTCCGCGACGCCCTCGACTACCTGGCCGACCAGGGCGTGGACGGCGCCGTGGTGGTCGCGCCGCAGCGCTCGGCCGCCCAGGCGCTGGCCGATCTGCCGTCCGGCATCCCCACGGTCGCCGTCGAGGGCGGGCAGGCCGGCGAGGTGTCGGTGGTCTGCGTCGACCAGGTCGCGGGTGGCAGGCTCGCCACCGAGCATCTGCTCGCGCTCGGCCACGAGACGGTCTGGCACGTCGGAGGTCCCTCCGACTGGCTGGAGGCGGAAGGGCGGGTGGCCGGGTGGCGGGCCGCGCTGGAGGAGGCGGGCCGCGCGGTCACGCGGCCGCTCGCCGGTGACTGGAGCCCGCGATCGGGCTACGAGGCGGGCCGCAGCCTGGCGAGCATGAGGAACGTCACGGCGGTCTTCGTCGCCAACGACCAGATGGCGCTCGGCGTGCTGCGGGCGTTCAGCGAGCAGGGGGTGAGAGTGCCCGAGCAGGTGAGCGTGGTCGGCTTCGACGACGTGCCCGAGTCGGCGTACTTCTCCCCGCCGCTCACGACCATCAGACAGGACTTCGGCGCGGTGGGAAGGCACAGCATCGAGGTGCTGGTACGGCAGCTCAAAGGCGGCCTCGACGAGCGGGAGCGGCTCGTGGTGCCGCCCTCGTTCGTGGCCAGGGCCAGTACGGCCCCCCCGGCCTGAGCGAGCTGTGGAAAGGCAGGACGCGCTGGCGCCCAACTGGGCTTGTTAGCGCTCACATCGAAAGGAACCCCCCACGTGTTAAGAAGGATTTCGGCGCTGGTGCTCGCCGGACTCACCGCGTTCGCGGTGGCGTCGTGCGGCAGCGAGGGCGGCGGCGGCACCGGTGGCGACGCGGGTGCCGGTGGCGGGACGGACGACACGATCGTCATGGGCTTCTCCCAGGTCGGCGCGGAAAGCGGCTGGCGCACCGCCAACACCAAGTCCGTACAGGAGTCGGCGAAGGCGGCGGGCATCGAGCTCAAGTTCTCCGACGCGCAGCAGAAGCAGGAGAACCAGATCAAGGCGATCCGCTCGTTCATCCAGCAGCGGGTGGACGTGATCGCCTTCTCGCCGGTGGTGGAGTCGGGCTGGGACCCGGTGCTCAACGAGGCCAGGAACGCGAAGATCCCGGTCATCCTGACCGACCGCGCGGTCGACTCCCAGGACACCTCCCTCTACAAGACCTTCCTCGGCTCCGACTTCATCGAGGAGGGCAAGAAGGCCGGCCAGTGGCTGGTCGAGGAGTACAAGGACTCCTCCGACACCGTGAACATCGTCGAGCTGCAGGGCACGACCGGCTCGGCCCCGGCCAACGACCGCAAGGCCGGCTTCGCCGAGGTCATCCAGGCCGACGCGAAGTTCAAGATCATCGCCTCGCAGACCGGCGACTTCACCAGGGCCAAGGGCAAGGAGGTCATGGAGGCGTTCCTGAAGTCCAACCCCGACATCGACGTCCTCTACGCCCACAACGACGACATGGGACTCGGCGCCATCGAGGCGATCGAGGGCGCGGGCAAGGTGCCCGGCAAGGACATCAAGATCATCACCGTGGACGCCGTGAAGGACGGCATGCAGGCGCTCGCCGACGGCAAGATCAACTACATCGTCGAGTGCTCGCCGCTGCTCGGCCCGCAGCTGATGGACCTCGCCAAGAAGGTCGTCGCGGGCGAGGAGGTGCCGACCCGGGTGGTGACCGAGGAGACCACGTTCACCCAGGAGCAGGCCAAGGAGGCGCTGCCCTCCCGCCAGTACTGACCCGCAGGGCGTGACGACGACGAGCGGCGGCCCGGAGCAGGCGCCCGGGCCGCCGCCCCAACGGAAGGGGAAAGGCACATGGCCGTACCCGCGCCGGTCCTGACGATGAGCGGGATCGGCAAGAGGTTTCCGGGGGTGACGGCCCTGGACGGCGTGAACCTGCGGCTGCTGCCCGGCGAGGTGCACGCGCTGATGGGCGAGAACGGGGCGGGCAAGTCCACTCTGATCAAGGTGCTCACCGGCGTGTACGCCGCCGACGCCGGCACGATCGAGCTGGGCGGGGCACCCGTGGCGTTCGCCAGCCCGCTGGAGGCGCAGCAGGCCGGCATCAGCACGGTCTACCAGGAGGTCAACCTCTGCACGAATCTGTCCGTGGCCGAGAACATCCTGCTCGGCAGGGAGCCGCGCCGCCTCGGCCGCGTCGACTGGCGGCGCATGCGGGCCCGCGCGGGTGAGCTGCTGGCCCGGCTGGAGCTGGAGCTGGACGTGGCGGCGCCGCTGTCGTCCTACTCGCTGGCCGTCCAGCAGATGGTGGCGATCGCGCGGGCGATCGACATCGACGCCAGGGTGCTGATCCTGGACGAGCCGACCTCCAGCCTCGACGCCGACGAGGTGCGCCAGCTGTTCAGGGTGATGCGGCGGCTGAAGGAGGAGGGCATCGCGATCCTGTTCGTCTCGCACTTCCTCGACCAGATCTACGAGATCTCCGACCGCATGACGATCCTGCGCAACGGCCGGCTGGTCGGCGAGTACGCCACCCGCGAGCTGCCGCAGGTCGAGCTGGTCGCGAAGATGATCGGCAAGGAGCTGGCCGCGCTGGAGCGGCTGCACGGCACGGCCACGGTGTCCGACACGCCGCTGGTCGAGGCGCGCGAGCTGGGGCGTACCGGGGCGATCGAGCCGTTCAGCCTGACCATCCACGAAGGGGAGGTGGTGGGGCTGGCCGGGCTGCTCGGCTCCGGCCGTACGGAGATCGCCCGGCTGCTGTTCGGCGCCGACCACGCGAGCACGGGCGAGATCGCGGTCGGCGGCGCACCGGCGTCCTTGCGCACGCCGCGTACGGCGATGGCCCACAAGATCGCGTTCTGCTCGGAGAACCGCAAGACCGACGGCCTGATCCCCGACCTCACCGTGCGCGAGAACATCATCCTGGCCCTGCAGGCCACCAGGGGCTGGACCAGGCCGGTGCCCCGCGACCAGCAGGACGAGCTGGTCGGCAGGTACATCAAGGCGCTCAACATCAGCCCGCCCAACCCCGAGCACCTGGTCCGCGACCTCAGCGGCGGCAACCAGCAGAAGGTGGTGCTGGCGAGGTGGCTGATCCTGGAGCCCAGGCTGCTCATCCTCGACGAGCCGACCCGCGGCATCGACGTCGGCGCGAAGACCGAGATCCAGCGTCTGGTGGCGGAGCTGTCGGACGGCGGGATGGCGGTGCTGTTCATCTCGGCGGAGCTGGAGGAGGTGCTGCGGCTCAGCCACAAGGTCGAGGTGCTGCGTGACCGGCGGCTGGTGGCCGAGCTGCCCAACGACGCCGAGCTGACGACCGACGTGCTGATGGAGACGATCGCGAGCGGAGGCCGGGCCTCATGAGACGCCTGATGTGGCCGGTCGTGGTGCTGGTCCTGCTCCTGGTGCTGAACGTGTTCTTCACGCCCGGCTTCTTCTCGATCGAGGTCAAGGACGGCCACCTGTACGGCAGCCTGATCGACATCCTGCGCTTCGGCGCGCCGCTCATCCTGGTCTCGCTGGGCATGACGCTGGTCATCGCGACCGGCGGCATCGACCTGTCGGTCGGCTCGGTGGTGGCGATCTCGGGCGCGCTGGCCTGCCTGCTCATCAGCGAGGAGGCGAGCCTGTTCACCGCGGTGGCGCTGGCGCTCGGGCTGTGCCTGGTGCTCGGGGTGTGGAACGGGTTCCTGGTCGCCGGCATCGGCATCCAGCCGATCATCGCCACGCTGATCCTCATGGTGGCCGGGCGCGGGCTGGCCCAGCTCATCACCGACGGGCAGATCATCACCGTCAACAGCCCGGCGTACAAGGTGATCGGCGGCGGCTACTTCCTGACCGTGCCGTTCGGCATCCTCATCGTGGTGGCGGTGCTCGCGATCACCGCGTTCCTGACCAGGCGGCTGGCGCTCGGCATGCTGATCGAGTCGGTCGGCGGCAACGCCGAGGCGAGCAGGCTGGCGGGCATCAGGTCGCGCGGCATCATCGTCATGGTCTACGCCTTCGCCGCCCTGTGCGCGGGCGTCGCGGGCCTGATGATCAGCTCGAACGTCTCCAGCGCCGACGGCAACAACGCCGGCCTGTGGATCGAGCTGGACGCGATCCTGGCCGTGGTGATCGGCGGCACGTCGCTGGCCGGCGGGCGCTTCTCGCTCGGCGGCACCGTGCTGGGCGCGCTCATCATCCAGACGCTGACCACCACCATCTACTCGATCGGCGTGCCGCCGGAGACGACGCTGCTGTTCAAGGCGCTGGTCGTGACCGCGGTCTGCCTGATCCAGTCGCCGGCGTTCCGGGCCAAGGTGATGCGGCGGCGCGGGCGGGCCGCGCCGCCGGGCCCGCCGGCCACGGCGGCGGCACCCAGTGAGGCGGCGAGCACGCCGGACGGAGTGAGGTCATGAGCACGATGAGCGGGACGGCGGCGCTCGGGCGGGTGCCGGTGCCGGCGAAGTATCTGCCGGTCCTGGTGACCGGCTGCCTGTTCGTGGCCATGTTCGTGGCGGGCGGGATCCGCTACGAAGGGTTCGCGCACGGGCAGGTCATCCTGAACGTCTTCATCGACAACGCGTTCCTGCTGGTGGTGGCGGTAGGGATGACGTTCGTGATCCTGACGGGGGGCATCGACCTGTCGGTGGGGTCGGTGGTGGCGCTGTCGACGATGATCGCGGCCAGCCTCATGTCGGGGCCTGGGTGGCCGCCGTACCTCGTGGTGCCGCTGGTGCTGGCCATCGGGGCCGGGCTCGGGCTGGTGATGGGGTATATCGTGCACGCCTTCGACATCCAGCCGTTCATCGTGACCTTGGCGGGCATGTTCCTGGCGCGCGGGCTCTGCTACACGATCGGCACCGACTCGATCCCGATCAGGGACGCCACGTTCACGGCGTTCGCGCAGACCAGGGTCGACCTGTTCGCCGATCTGTGGATCTCGCCGAGCGTGGTGATCGCGGTCGTGGTGGTCGCGGTGGCGGCGTACGTGCTGCACTACACCCGCTTCGGCCGGTCGGTCTACGCGACGGGCGGCAACGCGCAGTCGGCGCTGCTCATGGGGCTGCCGGTGGGCCGGACGAAGATCATGGTCTACACGATCAGCGGGTTCTGCTCGGCGCTCGGCGGGGTGCTGCTGTCGTTCTACATGCTCTCCGGTTACGGCCTGCACGCGGTGGGCATGGAGCTGGACGCGATCGCGGCGGTGGTCATCGGCGGGACGCTGCTGACCGGCGGCACCGGGTTCCTGCTGGGGACCGTGCTCGGCGTGCTCGTGCTCGGCCTGATCCAGACCATCCTCAGCTTCGAGGGGACGCTGTCGTCGTGGTGGACGAAGATCGTCATCGGCATGTTGCTCTTCGTCTTCATCCTCCTGCAGCGGCTGTTCTCCGTACGAACACGGAGGTGAGGAGGGGGTAACCGTAAAGAAACCTGCCCAATCGGCTGGCCGGACAGGCGTCGTGCCTGGTCAGGCTGAAGATCGGGAAGCCCGAGCATCCGACTGGAAAGTTACCGACAGGTTATGCTCCGGCGTTGACATAGTCGTTGTTAGCGATAACAATCGGGGCGAAGCAGGTGTGAACTTTGTTCTGATTCGTCACGTTCGGTGGCTGAATCTCCTCACTTTACCCGGCAGCAGCCGCGTTCCAGCGCTGCCGCGACCCCTATGGAAAGGGACACTCATGAGGTTGGGACGAATCGGGGGCGTGGTGTCGGCCATCGCGCTCGCCGCGACCATGACGGCGTGCGGATCAAGCACGAAGACCGTCGACGCCGAAGCCTCCGCATCGGCCGCGGCAGGCAACGCCGGCGCCCTGATCGGCGTCACGATGCCCACCAAGTCCTCCGAGCGCTGGATCCATGACGGCGACAACGTCAAGAAGCAGCTCGAGCAGCTCGGCTACAAGGTCGACCTCCAGTACGCCGAGAACGACATCCCGACGCAGGCCAACCAGATCGAGAACCAGATCACCAAGGGCGCCAAGCTTCTGATCATCGCCTCGATCGACGGCACCGCCATCACCTCCCAGCTGCAGCAGGCCGCCGACGCGAAGATCCCGGTCATCGCCTACGACCGGCTGATCCGCAACAGCCCCAACGTCGACTACTACGCCACCTTCGACAACTTCAAGGTCGGCGTGCAGCAGGCGACGTCCCTGCTCAAGGGCCTCGGCGTCGAGGACGGCAAGAAGGGCCCGTTCAACGTCGAGCTGTTCGGCGGCTCGCCCGACGACAACAACGCCACGTTCTTCTGGAACGGCGCCATGTCGGTGCTCCAGCCGAAGATCGACGACGGCACCCTGGTGATCAAGAGCGGCCAGACCGACTTCAAGCAGGCCGCCATCCTGCGGTGGGACCCCGCCACGGCGCAGAAGCGCATGGAGGACATCATCACCAAGACCTACACCGGCTCCACCAAGGTCGACGGCGTGCTGTCCCCCTACGACGGCCTGTCCATCGGCATCCTGTCGGCGCTGAAGAGCTCCGGCTACGGCAAGCCGTACCCGATCGTGACCGGCCAGGACGCCGAGCTCCAGTCGGTGAAGTCGATCATCGCCGACGAGCAGTACTCCACGATCTTCAAGGACACCCGTAAGCTCGCCGAGCAGACGGTGAAGATGGCCGACGCCGTGCTCAAGGGCCAGCAGCCCGAGGTGAACAACACCAAGGACTACGACAACGGCAACAAGGTCGTGCCCTCGTACCTGCTCGACCCGGTGATCGTCGACAAGAGCAACTACAAGGACGTCATCGTCGGCGGCAACTACTACACCGAGGACCAGCTCAAGTAAGGGACCGTGCCCCTGGGGGGACGACCGTTCCCAGGGGCTCTCCCTGAACGCGAGGGGCATATGACCGAGCACATCTTGCGGATGAGCGGGATCACCAAGACGTTCCCCGGCGTCAAAGCGCTCCAGGACGTCAACCTGTCGGTGCGGCACGGCGAGATCCACGCCATCTGCGGCGAGAACGGCGCAGGGAAGTCGACGCTGATGAAGGTCCTGTCCGGGGTCTACCCGCACGGGGACTACGAGGGCGAGATCTTCTTCGAGGGGCGGCGCTGCGAGTTCGGCGGCATCCGCGACAGCGAGCACGCCGGCATCGTCATCATCCACCAGGAGCTGGCGCTCAGCCCGCAGCTGTCGATCGCCGAGAACATCTTCCTCGGCAACGAGCGCGCCAGCCGCGGCTTCATCGACTGGAACCGCACCAACTACGAGGCCGCCGAGCTGATGAAGCGGGTCGGCCTGCGGGAGAACCCGACGACGCCGATCTCCGACATCGGCGTGGGCAAGCAGCAGCTCGTCGAGATCGCCAAGGCGCTGTCGAAGAAGGTGAAGCTGCTCATCCTCGACGAGCCCACCGCGGCGCTCAACGACGACGACTCCGCGCACCTGCTCGACCTGCTGCGCGGGCTGCGCGACGAGGGCATCACCTGCGTGATCATCTCGCACAAGCTGAACGAGGTGACCGCGATCGCCGACGCCGTCACGATCATCCGCGACGGCCGCACGATCGAGACGCTGAACATGGCCACCGACGCCGTCACCGAGGACCGCATCATCGCGGGCATGGTCGGCCGGGCGCTGGACAACCGCTTCCCGCCGCACGAGCCGACGATCGGCGACGAGGCGCTGCGCATCGAGGACTGGACGGTGTTCAGCCCGAGCCAGCCGGACCGCAAGGTCGTCGACGGCGCCTCCCTGATGCTGCGGCGCGGCGAGATCGTCGGGCTGGCCGGGCTCATGGGCGCCGGCCGCACCGAGCTGGCGATGAGCCTGTTCGGGCGCACGTACGGAGTGCACATCTCCGGCAAGGTCTTCAAGGACGGCAAGCCGATCGAGATCCGCAACGTGCAGGATGCGATCAACCACGGCATCGCGTACGCCTCCGAGGACCGCAAGCGCTACGGGCTCAACCTCATCCAGGACATCAAGACCAACATCAGCGCCGCCGGGCTCAAGGGCCTGGCCAAGCGCGGCTGGGTGAACGAGAACGAGGAGTACCGGGTCGCCGAGGAGTTCCACAAGAGCATGAACATCAAGGCCCCGAGCGTCGGCAGCATCGTGGGCCAGCTCAGCGGCGGCAACCAGCAGAAGGTCGTGCTGTCCAAGTGGATCATGACCGAGCCGGACGTGCTCATCCTCGACGAGCCCACCCGGGGCATCGACGTCGGCGCCAAGTACGAGATCTACACGATCATCAACCGGCTCGCCGACGAGGGCAAGGCCGTGCTCGTGATCTCCTCTGAGCTGCCCGAGCTGCTCGGCCTGTGCGACCGCATCTACGCACTCTCCGAAGGACGCATCACCGGCGAGGTACCCCGCCAGGAGGCCACCCAGGAAAGCCTCATGTATCTCATGACCAAGGGACAGGAGTAGCTCCCATGAGCAGCATCACGCCCACCGGCCTGCGTGAGGCCGGCGCCGCGGGCGACGGAGGAGCGCCCAAGCAGCCGGGCCGGGTGTCGCTCGGCGGCATATCGCTCAACCTGCGCTCCAGCGGCATCTACATCGCCTTCGCACTGATCGTCGTGCTGTTCTCGGTGCTCACCGACGGCGCGCTGCTCACGCCGCAGAACATCTCCAACATCATCGTCCAGAACTCCTACGTCCTGATCCTCGCGATCGGGATGATCCTGATCATCATCGCCGGGCACATCGACCTGTCGGTCGGCTCGGTGGTGGCGGTCACGGGAGCGCTGGCCGCGGTGCTGATGGTCAACATGGGCTGGCCGTGGCCGCTGGCCCTGCTCGCCACGCTGGTGGCGGGCGCGCTGATCGGCGCGTGGCAGGGCTACTGGATCGCGTACTTCGGCATCCCGGCGTTCATCGTGACGCTGGCCGGCATGCTGCTGTTCCGCGCGCTGACGCTGACCGTGCTCGGCAACCAGGGCATCGGGCCGTTCCCCGACCAGGTCCGTACGCTGGCCAACGGCTTCACCGACGGCTACCTCGGCAACATCGGCCTCGGCCCGCTCGGCGGCGCCGACCTGTTCAGCCTGCTCATCGGCGTCGTCGCGATCGCCGGCATGTTCACCGCCCAGTGGCGGGCCCGCGCGGCGCGCAAGGGGTACGGCCAGTCGGTCGAGCCCATGGCGCTGTTCGCGCTGAAGCTGGCGGCCGGGACCGCGCTGATCCTGTTCCTGGTCGTGCAGCTGGCCAGGTTCAAGAACCTGCCGTGGGTGCTGGTGCTGCTGGCGATCCTCGTGCTGGCGTACTCGCTGATGGCCAACCGCACGGTCTTCGGCCGGCAGATCTACGCCATCGGCGGCAACCTGCAGGCCGCGATCATGTCCGGCGTGAAGGTCAAGTCGGTCGTGTTCTGGATCTTCGTGAACATGGGCGTGCTGTCGGCCATCGCCGGCATCATCTTCGCCGGCCGGCTCAACCAGGCGGGCCCGACCGCGGGCAACAGCTTCGAGCTGGACGCGATCGCCGCGGCGTTCATCGGCGGCGCGGCCGTGCAGGGCGGCGTCGGCAAGGTGGTCGGCGCGATCACCGGCGGTCTCATCATGGCCGTCATCAACAACGGCATGTCGCTGATCGGCTCCCCGAGCGAGCGGGTCATGCTCGTCAAGGGTGCGGTGCTGCTGGCCGCCGTCGCGTTCGACGTGTGGACCAAGCGCAGGGCGGGCGCCGGCCGCTGACGGCTCGGGGGAGCCCGTGGCACCAAGATCCGGTACCCGGGCTCCCCTGAGTAAGATCCCCCAGAGCGAAAGGAGAGACCGTGACGACACCGAAGCGTCGCCTGCCGGTCATGGCCGACGTGGCCAAGGAGGCGGGGGTGTCGCATCAGACGGTCTCCCGGGTGCTCAACGACCACCCCAACGTCAGGCCCGACACCCGCGCGCGGGTGGAGGAGGCGATCAGCCGGCTCGGCTACCGCCGTAACCTCGTCGCCCGCGCCCTGGTCACCAAGCGCTCGCGCACCCTGGGCGTGGTCAGCTTCGACACCACCCTGTACGGCCCGGCCAGCACGATCTACGGCATCGAGCAGGCGGCGCGGACGGCCGGCTACTTCGTCAGCATCGTCAGCCTGAAGTCGCTCGACACCGCCAGCGTCCGCGACGCCATCGGCTACCTGGCCGAGCAGGGCGTGGACGGCGTCGTGGTGGTGGCGCCGCAGCGCTCGGCCGGCCGCGCCCTGGAGAGCCTGCCCCCTGGCATGCCGGCCGTCGCGGTCGAAGGCACCCACAGCGCCGACGTGTCGGTGGTCTGCATCGACCAGGCGGAGGGGGCCAGGCTCGCCACCCGTCACCTGCTCGACCAGGGTCATGAGACGGTCTGGCACGTCAGCGGCCCGCACGACTGGCTGGAGACCGAGGGCCGCCTCGAGGGCTGGCGCTCGGCGCTGGAGGAGGCGGGCAGGCCGGTGCCCGAGCCGCTGGCCGGCGACTGGAGCCCGCGCGCCGGCTACGAGGCGGGCAAGAGCCTGGCCGCGATGGACGGTGTCACCGCCGTCTTCGCGGCCAACGACCAGATGGCGCTCGGCGTGCTGCGCGCCCTGTCCGAGAAGGGAGTGCGGGTGCCCGACCAGATGAGCGTGGTCGGCTTCGACGACATCCCCGAGTCGGAGTTCTTCTCGCCGCCGCTCACCACGGTCAGGCAGGACTTCGACGTGGTGGGCCGGCACTGCATCGAGGTGCTGCTGCGGCAGATCGACGTGGGCCCGACCGCGTTCGAGCGCCTGGTCGTGCGGCCGAGCTTCGTGGTGCGGGCCAGCACCGCCCCTGTCCGGTAGATGATGGGCATGCCCCCGGAAACCCCTGGAGTTCAATGTGAACGCTAACAAGTACGTCGTCGGAGTCGACTTCGGCACGCTCTCAGGGCGCGCCGTCGTCGTACGCGTGAGCGACGGCGCCGAGCTGGGCAGCGCCGTCCACGAGTACGCCCACCGCGTCATCGAGCACACCCTGCCCGGCACCGACGTGCGCCTCGGCCCCGACTGGGCGCTGCAGTCGCCGCAGGACTGGATCGACGTCATCAAGATCGCGGTCCCGCGGGCCATCGCCGCGGCGGGCGTGCCGGCCGCCGACGTCGTCGGCATCGGCACCGACTTCACCGCCTGCACCGTCCTGCCGACCACGGCCGACGGCACGCCGCTGTGCGTCGAGACGCCGGACGAGCCGCACGCCTGGCCCAAGCTGTGGAAGCACCACGCCGCCCAGCCGCACGCCGACCGCATCAACGAGCTGGCCGCGCGCCGCGGCGAGAGCTGGCTGCCCCGCTACGGCGGCAAGATCTCCTCCGAGTGGGAGTTCGCCAAGGCGCTGCAGCTGCTGGAGGAGGCCCCCGAGGTCTACGCCAGGACCGAGCGCTGGATCGAGGCCGCCGACTGGATCATCTGGCAGCTGACCGGCGTCGAGAGCCGCAACATCTGCACCGTCGGCTACAAGGGCGTCTTCCAGGACGGCAGCTACCCGTCGCGGGAGTTCTTGGCCGAGCTGAACCCCGGCTTCGCCGACTTCACCGCCAAGCTCGCCACCGGGCGGGTCGGCGACGACGTGGGCGGCGTCACGCTGGCTCCGCTGGGCGGCCTGGCCGGCCGGCTGACCGCGCGGGCCGCCGAGTGGACCGGCCTCCCCGAGGGCGCCGCCGTGGCCGTCGGCAACGTGGACGCCCACGTCACCGCAGCCGCCGCCGACGCCGTGCGGCCCGGCCAGATGGTCGCCATCATGGGCACCTCCACCTGCCACATCATGCCCAGCGACCGGCTGGCCGAGGTGCCCGGCATGTGCGGCGTCGTCCAGGACGGCATCGTGCCGGGGCTGTGGGGCTACGAGGCCGGGCAGTCCGCGGTCGGCGACATCTTCGGCTGGTTCGTGGACTCCTTCGGGACCGAGGGCCACGACGAGCTCACCGCGCTCGCCGAGAAGCAGGCCGTCGGCCAGCACGGGCTGGTCGCGCTCGACTGGTTCGGCGGCAACCGCTCGGTGCTGGTCGACCACAACCTGTCCGGCGTCATCGTCGGCCAGACCCTGGCCACCCGGCCCGAGGACGTCTACCGGGCGCTCATCGAGTCCACCGCGTACGGGGCCAGGATGATCGTCGAGACGTTCGAGCGGTCGGGCGTGCCGGTCGAGGAGTTCGTGGTGGCCGGCGGGCTGCTCAAGAACCCCTTCCTCATGCAGGTCTACGCCGACGTGCTGCGCCGCCCGCTGTCGGTCATCGGCTCCGACCAGGGGCCCGCGCTCGGCTCGGCCATCCACGCCGCCGTCGCCGCCGGCGCCTACCCCTCCATCGAGGAGGCCGCCGCGGCGATGGGTAAGCGCACCGAGCGGGCGTACGAGCCCGACCCGGCCCGCGCCGACGCCTACGACCGGCTCTACGCCGAATACCGCAGGCTGCACGACTTCTTCGCCGACGGACGGATGCTGCACACGCTGCGCGCGATCAGGAACGAGGCAAGCGCATGACCACCCCCGATCTGACCACCCTCCGCAGGACCGTCGCGGACCTGCACGCCGAGCTGGTCCGTTACGACCTCGTGGTGTGGACGGCCGGCAACGTGTCGGGCCGCGTCCCCGGCGAGGACCTGTTCGTCATCAAGCCGTCGGGGGTCTCCTACGACGAGCTGACGCCGGAGAACATGGTCGTCTGCGACCTCGACGGCAACCTGGTCGAGGGCGAGCACTCGCCGTCCAGCGACACCGCCGCGCACGCGTACGTCTACCGCAACATGCCGGACGTGGGCGGCGTCGTGCACACCCACTCCACGTACGCCTCGGCCTGGGCCGCCCGCGGCGAGGCGATCCCGTGCGTGCTGACCGCGATGGCCGACGAGTTCGGCGGCGAGATCCCGGTGGGGCCGTTCGCGCTCATCGGCGACGACTCGATCGGCCAGGGCATCGTCGAGACGCTCAAGGGCCACCGCTCCAAGGCGGTGCTGATGCAGAACCACGGGGTGTTCAGCATCGGCAAGGACGCCAAGGCCGCCGTCAAGGCCGCCGTGATGTGCGAGGACGTGGCGCGTACGGTGCACGTGGCCCGCCAGCTCGGCGACCCGCTGCCCATCGCGCAGGACGACATCGACCGCCTGTACGACCGCTATCAGAACGTCTACGGACAGAGGAGCCCGCGTTGAAGATCTGGTTTCTGACCGGCAGCCAGGGACTGTACGGCGAGGACACGCTGCACCAGGTGGCCGAGCAGTCGCGGCGCATCGCCGAGCAGCTGCCCCTGCCGGTGGAGTGGAAGCCCGTCCTGACCGACGCGGCGGCCATCCGGCGCGTGATGCTTGAGGCCAACGCCGACGACGAGTGCGCCGGCGTGATCGCGTGGATGCACACGTTCTCCCCGGCCAAGATGTGGATCGCCGGGCTGGACGCGCTGCGCAAGCCGCTGCTGCACCTGCACACGCAGGCCAACGTCGAGCTGCCGTGGGCGAGCATCGACATGGACTTCATGAACCTCAACCAGGCCGCGCACGGCGACCGGGAGTTCGGGTTCATCCAGACGCGGCTGGGCGTGCCGCGCAAGACCGTGGCGGGGCACGTCAGCGACCCGGCCGTGGGGCAGCGCATCCTCGCCTGGCACCGGGCGGCGACGGGCCTGGCCGAGCTGCGCACGCTCAGGCTGGCCCGCTTCGGCGACAACATGCGCGACGTGGCGGTGACCGAGGGCGACAAGGTGGAGGCGCAGCTGCGCTTCGGCGTCTCGGTCAACACCTACGGGGTCAACGACCTGGTCGAGGCCGTGGACGCCGCCTCCGAGGCGGACGTGACGGCGCTGGTCAAGGAGTACGAGGAGCAGTACCGCGTCGCTCCCGAGCTGCTCGGCGAGCGCAACGACTCGCTGCGCTACGCGGCCAGGATCGAGCTGGGCCTGCGCGGCTTCCTGGAGGCGGGCGGCTTCAGGGCGTTCACCACGAACTTCGAGGACCTCGGCGGCCTGCGCCAGCTCCCCGGCCTGGCCGTGCAGCGGCTGATGGCCGACGGCTACGGCTTCGGCGGTGAGGGCGACTGGAAGACCTCGGTGCTGCTGCGTACGCTGAAGGCGATGACCGGCGGCCAGGGCGGCACGTCCTTCATGGAGGACTACACCTACGACATGACGCCGGGCGAGGAGCTCATCCTCGGCGCCCACATGCTGGAGGTGTGCCCGTCGATCGCGTCAGGCACGCCGTCGTGCGAGATCCACCCGCTCGGCATCGGCGACCGTGAGGACCCGGTGCGGCTGGTGTTCGACGCCGAGCCCGGCCCCGGCATCGTGGTGGGCCTGGCCGACATGGGCGACAGGTTCCGGCTGGTGGCCAACGAGATCGACGTGGTGGCGCCGCCGCAGCCGCTGCCCAAGCTGCCGGTGGCGCGCGCCGTGTGGCGCCCGCGGCCGAACCTGCGCACCTCCACCGAGTCGTGGCTGACCGCCGGCGCTCCGCACCACACCGTGCTGTCGCAGGCGGTGGGCCGTGAGGAGCTGACGGACCTGGCCGAGATGCTGGGCGTGGAGCTGGTGATCATCGACGCCGGCACCACGACCGAGCGCTTCGCCAAGGAGCTGCGCTGGAACCAGGCGTACTACCGGCTGGCTCAGGGTCTCTGATCGTCCGCGAGTTCCCGTGCCGCGAGCGGCCGCGCGGGAACTCGCGGCACCCGCCGTGACCTGGTGGGAAGGGTTGTGGGAAGGTGAAGCGCGTGACGCTGACCAATTGGGCGGGAAACACCACATTCCACGCTAAAGAAGTCCATCATCCGACGTCCCTCGACGAGCTGCGGCGGCTCGTCGCGGGCAGCAGCAGCGTACGGGCGCTCGGCAGCGGCCACTCCTTCAACCACGTCGCCGACACCGCCGGCGACCTGGTCGTGCTGGACCGCATGCCCGAGCTCGTGGAGATCGACAGCGCCGCCGCCAAGGTGCGCGTCGGCGCCCGCACCACCTACGCCAGGCTCGCGCCGCTGCTGCACCAGGCCGGGTTCGCGCTGGCGAACATGGCCTCGCTGCCGCACATCTCCGTCGCGGGCTCGGTCGCGACCGGCACCCACGGCTCCGGCGTCACCCAGCCGGGCCTGGCCGCCGCCGTCTCCTCGATCGACCTGGTCACCGCCGACGGCTCCGCGCTGACGCTCTCGCGCGGCGACGCCGACTTCGCCGGCGCCGTGGTCTCGCTCGGCGCGCTCGGCGTCGTCACCTCGCTCACGCTCGACCTGGTGCCCGCCTTCGAGCTGCGCCAGTACGTCCGCGAGGGCCTGACCCAGGACGCGCTCGCCGACTTCGAGGCCATCATGGCGAGCGGCTACAGCGTGAGCCTGTTCACCGACTTCCGCGACACCCGCGTCTGGCTCAAGCGCGAGGACGAGCTGACCAGCCCCGACTGGTACGGCACCACCCCCGCCGACGGCCCCCGCCACCCGCTGCCCATGATGCCGGCCGACACCTGCACCGGCCAGCTCGGCGTCCCGGGCCCCTGGTACGACCGGCTGCCGCACTTCCGCGCCGACTCCCCGCCCAGCGGCGCGGGCGACGAGCTGCAGTCGGAGCTGCTGCTGCCCAGGGAGCACGCGGTCAAGGCGCTGCGCGAGCTGTTCGCGATCGGCGAGCGCATCCGCCCGGCCCTGCAGATCTCCGAGATCCGCACGATCGCCGCCGACGACCTGTGGCTGAGCCCCTTCAGCGGCCGCGACACCGTCGGCATCCACTTCACCTGGGTCAGGGACGTCGCCACCGTCATGCCCGTGCTGGAGCTGGTGGAGGAGACGCTGGCGCCGTTCGACCCGCGGCCGCACTGGGGCAAGCTGTTCACCCGGTTCCCCGAGTGCCCAGAGCGGTTCCGGTCGCTGGTGCACCGGCTCGACCCCGCGGGCAAGTTCGGCAACGCGTTCACCCGCGTACTGCTGGGGGAGTAGTGCGGCGGCGGGAGCTGCGCTCCCTGACGTAGCCGGGCGCGGGTCCCGCAGAGGATGTGCCGGGGCCCGCCCTTCGGCGATCGTGAGGCATGACCGATCACCCGTTCAGGTTCGGCACGGTAGCCGGACGAGCTCCTGACGCCGGCGTGTGGACCGGCCTCGCCCGCCGGGCCGAGAGCCTGGGCTACGCGACCCTGCTGGCGCCCGACACGCTGGGGACGTTCTCGCCGTTCCCGGCCCTCGCCGCGGCGGCCGCGGCCACGACCAGCCTGCGCGTCGGCACGTACGTGCTGAGCCGCGACGCCCTCGGCGTCTCGTACGTCACGGTGAACGCCCAGTTCATGGACGCCTTCGCCCCGGTCGTGGAACGTCTCGCCGGTACCTGACACACCCTGACAGGTACGTCCGCCACGATGGCTCTCATGACAGCCGAAGGCACCTTCGACACCGCCAACTGGACCCCGCAGCCGCCCCTTCACGACCGCGACGGCGTCACGATCGGGCTCGTGACCCTCGACAAGACCTGGCACGGCGACCTGACCGGCACCAGCGTCGTCACCATGCTGGTGACCGGCACGCCGGTCGAGGAGTCGCGCTCGTACGTGGCGATGGAACGCATCGAGGGCGCCCTGCACGGCCGGCCGGGCTCGTTCGTGGTGCAGCACGACGCCGTGAGCGACGCCGGCGCCCAGTCGCTGCGCTGCCGGGTGGTGCCGGACTCGGCGACGGGCGAGCTGCGCGGCCTCAGGGGCGAGATCGCCATCTCCATCGCCCCCGACGGCACCCACTCCTACACGTTCGACCACACCCTCTGAGCGGTAAAACGGTGGCCGTGCGGGTGCCGCCCGTGAAACGGTCGAGTTCTGATGATCCAATGGACCGAGGCAGGACTCCGACGATCGGCGCCGTGGCGATCCGTGCTGGGTGCGCCGCCGCCCGCCCGGGTGGTGGTCGCCGACGACCGTACCAAGGCGGACACCGCGTACAAGCTGGCCTGTGAGGGCACCGCGCTGCTGTGGCAGGGCGACTTCCACAACGCGCGGCAGCTGCTGACGGCCATGGGGCGGCGCTGCAAGCCCGCCGCTCCCGGCAGCGGCTTCCACCGTCACCGGCAGGCCCAGACGCAGCGCGCCCGTACGCTCGGCATGCTGCTCATCCCCTACGACGCCGACCACGTGGTGCCGCTGCGGCGCGCCCCCGACGTACGCGAGGCGTGCGCCGCGGTGCACGGCCCGCACGCGCCGCCCGCGGTGGGCCCGCTGCGCGAGCTGCTCGGCCTGATCGGCGCCCACGAGTGGCGGGTCAAGGGCGTGCACGTGCCCGCGCTCGACGCCCGCATCCACCCGCACCACGGCGTCTTCTCCCCGATCAGGGGCGAGTACGTGGATCTGGTGGCCGAGGCGCCGCTGCCCGCCGACCGGCTGGCCTTCGACGTCGGCACCGGCACGGGCGTGCTCGCGGCCGTGCTGGCCAGGCGCGGGGTGCGCCGGGTGGTGGCCACCGACCTCGACGAGCGGGCCGTCGCCTGCGCCGGTGAGAACGTCGCCAGGCTGGGGCTGTCCGAGCGGGTCGAGGTGGTGCGGACCGACCTGTTCCCGCCGGGGCGGGCGCCGCTGATCGTCTGCAACCCGCCGTGGCTGCCCGCCAAGCCGGTCTCGCCGCTCGACCACGCCGTCTACGACCCGGGCGGGCGCATGCTGCAGGGGTTCCTCGACGGGCTGGCCGAGCACCTGGAGCCCGAGGGGGAGGGCTGGCTCGTGCTGTCTGACCTGGCCGAGCATCTGGGGCTGCGCAGCAGGGCGGAGCTGCTGGAGGCGTTCGAGCGGGCGGGCCTGCGGGTGGCCGGCCGGCTCGACGTGACGCCCCGCCACTCCCGCTCCCGCGACCCCGGCGATCCGCTGCACGCCGCCCGCGCCGCCGAGGTGACCTCGCTCTGGCGGCTCACCCGCTGACGGCCGTGCCGACCTGGCAGCCGGCAGGACGTGGCGGCATGTTAGGCGGGGCCTCTCCGCGGCAGGAGAGATATATGCATATTGCGGGAGTACAGACCGTTTTGCCCGAGCATCGCTACGGGCAAGCGGAGATCACCGAGGCGTTCTCCCGGCTGACCGACTGCGACGAGGAACTGCTCCGCCGGTTCCACACGGCCACCGGCGTCGAGGGCCGCAACCTCGCCCTGCCCCTCGCCGATTACGCCAAGCTCGACTCCTTCGCGCGCGCCAACGACGCCTACGTCGAGCGCGCGCTCGACCTCGGCGAGCAGGCACTCGCCGGCGCGCTGCGCAAGGCCGACATCCCTCCTGAAAAGGTCGATCACTTGCTGTTCTGCTCGACCACGGGGGTGTCCACACCGTCGCTCGACGCCAAGCTCGCCCAGCGCATGGGGCTGCGTCCCGACGTGAAACGCGTGCCGATCTTCGGGCTCGGCTGCGCGGCGGGCGCGTCCGGGCTGTCCCGCATGCACGACTATCTGCGCGGCTGGCCCGGCCACGTCGCCGTGCTGGTCTGCGTGGAGCTGTGCTCACTGACCATCCAGCGCGACGACACCTCGATCGCGAACCTGGTCGCGAGCGGCCTCTTCGGTGACGGCGCCGCCGCCGTCGTCGCGACGGGGCGCGGGCCGGGGCCCGAGGTGGTCGCCACCCGCAGCCGCCTCTACCCCGACACCGAGCACCTTATGGGCTGGGACGTCGGCGACCACGGCTTCCGCATCGTCCTGGACGCCGACCTGACCGAATTCGTGGAGCAGGTGCTCGCGGCCGACATCAAGGCGTTCCTCGCCGACTACGGCCTGACTCCCGAGCAGGTCGCCACCTGGATCTGCCACCCCGGCGGCCCCAAGGTCATCGACAGGATCGTCCAGACGCTCGGCCTGCAGCCCAAGGCGCTCGACGTCACCTGGCGGTCCCTGCGCGAGAACGGCAACCTCTCGTCGGTCTCCGTGCTCCACGTCCTCCAGGAGACCCGCGGCCGTCCAGGCACGCCCGCCGTGCTGATGGCGCTCGGACCCGGCTTCTCCGCCGAGTTGCTGCTGCTGCACTGGTGATCGCCTATCTCGTGCTGATCGGGCTGGTCGTCCTCGAACGGCTGGCCGAACTGGTCGTGGCCAAGCGCAACCTCGCCTGGGCCCGGGCGCAGGGCGGCGTCGAGTACGGCAGGGGGCACTACCCGTTCATCGTGCTCGCCCACGTGGCGCTGCTGGCCGCCGCGCCCGCCGAGGCGTGGCTGGCGCACCGGCCCTTCGTGCCCGCGCTCGGCTGGCCCATGCTGGCCGTCGTCGTCCTGGCCCAGGGGCTGCGCTGGTGGTGCATCCGCACGCTCGGCCGGCAGTGGAACACCCGCGTCGTCGTGGTGCCCGGGCTGCCGCTCGTGGACCGGGGACCGTACCGGTTCTTTCCCCACCCCAATTACGTGGCCGTGGTCGCGGAGGGGATCGCGCTGCCCCTGGTGCACAGCGCCTGGGTGACCGCCGTGGCGTTCACGGCGGTGAACGCGGCGCTGCTCGCAGTACGGGTCCGCGTGGAGAACCGTGCTCTGGCGAGCTGAACGCCATGAACGAACTGCTGATCATGATGCGCGAGGCCGCCGGACGTACCGCGGACCTCGTGGAGAGCCTGTCCGGCGACGAGCTCGCCCTGCCCACGCCCTGCTCCGACTACGACGTCAGGGAGCTGATCAACCACCTGGAGTGGGTCGCCGCCCTGTTCGAGTCGGTGGGCGCAGGCGGCGGGTTCCCGGCGCAGAAGGAGTACACCGGCGACTTCCGCGCGCGGGCCGAGCGCATGCTGGCCGTCTGGGAGCGTCCCGAGACCTGGGAGGGCGTGAGCCAGACCCTGGGCGGGCTGCCCAAGCCGGTGCCGGCCAACATGGCGCTGACCGACCTCGTGGCGCACGGCTGGGACCTCGCCAGGGCCACCGGCCGCGACTTCGAGGCGCCGGAGGCGACTGTGGAGGTGCTGCTGGAGTTCGCCGCGCGGCAGGCGCCCTTCGGGCGCGAGCGTGGCGTGTTCGGGGCGGAGGTGCCGGTGCCAGGCGACGCTCCCGCGCTCGACCGGTTCCTGGGCCTCATTGGACGGGACCCCGCCTGGAAGGCGTGAGCGCCTCACCGGTCTCACCCTTCACAGCGCATCACGTGATGATCGCGGTTTGTGCTCGCTTGCATCACCGACCCGGCCGGGACGAACGACATTTCGTCGTACGGCTCGGAGGTGTTGGAGATGAAATTTCGTCCTATGGCGGCGAGCATCGGCCTGATCGCGCTCCTCGGTCTGGCGGCCTGTGGCGGTGGCGGCGGCAACGCCACGAGCGCGGACAGGCCCGCCCCGGCCCGGCAGCCCGCCGTACCGGAATCGCAGCGCTCCGCCTCGCCCGCGCCCAGCGCAGGCGAGGAAGACGAGGAGACCACGACGGCGCAGATCTCCACGTTCGCCCTCGATGTGGACACCGCCTCGTACGGCTACGCCCGCCGCGCCCTCCAGGAGGGCCGCTGGCCGGCGCCCGGCGAGATCCGGCCGGAGGAGTGGGTCAACGCCTTCAGGCAGGACTACGCGCAACCGCCGGACGACGGCTTCACCGTGCACGTCGACGGTGCCAGGCGGCCCGGCCGCGACGAGGCCGTGATGCGGGTGGGCCTGCAGACCCGCGCCTCCGACCCCGCCGCGCGCCGGCCCGCGAACCTCACGTTCGTCGTGGACGTGTCCGGCTCGATGGCCGAGCCCGGCCGGCTCGACCTGGTGAAGGCGGCCTTGCACAAGCTGCTCGACCAGCTCGCGCCCGGTGACCAGGTCTCCATCGTGTCGTTCAGCGACGGCGCCGACGTGCTGGCCACGATGACGCCGCTGACCGCCAGGGACGAGCTGCGCGCCGCCGTGGACGAGCTGGAGATCGGCGGCGGCACCAACCTGGAGGCGGGCCTGGTCGCCGGCTACCAGGAGGCGGCCAAGGCGTTCCGCCCCGCCGCCACCAACCGCGTCATCGTGCTCTCCGACGGCCTGGCCAACCAGGGCGACACGCGCTGGCAGTCGCTGCTCGACCAGGTCAAGGACTACGCGGGCAAGCAGGTCACGCTGCTCACGGTCGGCGTGGGCCGCGAGTACGGCGACGAGCTGATGGAGCAGCTCGCCGACAACGGCGACGGCATGGCCGTGTACGTCAGCACCCAGGAGGAGGCCGACAAGCTGTTCACCACGCAGCTGCCCGCCACCATCGAGCTGCGCGCCCGCGACGCCAAGGCCCAGGTCGTCTTCAACCCGTCGGTCGTCGAGCGCCACCGCCTGATCGGCTACGAGAACCGGGAGCTGGCGGCGGAGGACTTCCGCGACGACGCCCGCGACGGCGGCGAGATCGGCCCGGGCCACTCCGTCACCGCCCTGTACGCGGTCGAGCTCAAGCCCGGCGCCCGCGGCCAGCTCGCCCAGGCCACCGTGCGCTGGCAGGACCCCGACACCAGGGAGGCGTCCGAGGCGAGCGGGACGCTGCGCTCCGGCGACCTGGCCGAGGGCCTGTGGGCGGACGCGCCGCCGCGGCTGCAGGTGGACGTGCTGGTGGCGGCGTTCGCGGTCTACCTGCGCGACAAGGAGGCGTTCGGCATGGACCTGCCGGAGCTCGCCGAGCAGGCGGGCCGTCTCGCGCCCGCGACCGAGGATCCGATGGTGTCCGAGCTGGCCACGCTCATCGAGAAGGCCAGGTCGGTCGCCTGACCCTTCCCGGGGCCCGCGCCTCGCGGCCCGGGCCCCGGAAAAGGCGTGCAGAGGGGGTCCCAAAGTCGGATACACTCGTACAGGCACGCGGGGCTATGGCGCAGTTGGTAGCGCGCCTCCATGGCATGGAGGAGGTCTGGGGTTCGAATCCCCATAGCTCCACACTTCGCGACAAGGCCGCTCCCGGGGTTCGGGAGCGGCCTTTTTTCATGCCGCGCCACCGTGACCGCCGCCCTGCAGGCCGGCGTCGCGCAGTGGCTGCGCGCCGACCCACCGGTCCCGCTGGTGCCGCTGCTGTGCTCCTGCCTGCGCGAGCTGGCCGGGGGACTGCCCGAGCCGCGCGGCCCGTGCTCCTCGACGCGACGGGCACGGCGCGCACCCGCCACGGCCGAGTGGACGTGCGGCCGAGCGACGGGCCCGACTCGGTGCTCGTGCGGCCCGACGGCTATGTGGCGTGGGCGGGCGTCCCCGACGGGACGCTGGAGGAGGCGCTGGAGACCTGGTTCGGCGAGTCGCTCGAGGCGGCCTGAGCTTCTGGGTGGGCAGCCAGGCGCCGATGTCGATGAGCTGCCGCATGCCCGACCCGGCGATGGTGCGGCCCGCGCGGGCCCTGCGGTGAGCGGGCGGTCAGGTACGGCGGAAGGTGCGGCGGTAGGCCAGGGGCGCGACGCCGACGGCCGCGTGCAGGTGCTGGCGCAGCGACACCGCCGTGCCGAACCCCGCCCGCCTGGCCACCTCCTCCACGCCGAGGTCGGTCGTCTCCAGCAGGTGCCTGGCGTGGCGGACCCGCTGGCCGGTCAGCCACTTGGCCGGGCTCTGCCCGGTCTCCTCGCGGAAGCGCCTGGTGAACGTGCGCACGCTCATCCTGGCGTGCCCGGCCAGCGCGGCCAGGTCGAGCGGGGCGTCGAGGTGGGCGAGCATGTAGTCGCGGGTGGCCGCCGTGCCGCCGCCGGGACCGTCGGGGAGCGGCCGGTCGATGTACTGCGCCTGGCCGCCGTCCCGCCACGGCGGCATCACGCACCTCCGGGCCGCGGTGTTGGCCACCTCGCTGCCGTGGTCGCGCCTGATCACGTGCAGCGCCAGGTCGAGACCGGCTGCCACGCCCGCCGAGGTCAGCACGTCGCCGTCGTCCACGAACAGGACGTCGGGGTCCAGCTTGACCTGCGGGAAGAATCGGGCGAACCGGGGCGCGTCGCGCCAGTGCGTGGTGGCGGGACGGCCGTCGAGCAGCCCGGCCGCCGCGATCACGAACGCGCCCGTGCAGATCGACATGACGCGGGGACGGCCCTGCAGGGCCTTGTGGAGCGCGCCGGAGATCGTGCCGTCGAGCAGCGCCGGGCCGCCGTGGATGCCCGGCACCACGACGGTGTCGGCGGTGCCGAGCACGTCGAGGTCGTGGTCGGGCAGGACGGCGTAGCCGGCCTCGCAGCGTACCGGCCTGCGCCCTTCCGAGCAGGTGACCACCTCGTACAGGCGCTCGCCCGACGGTGTGCGGGCCGCGCGGAAGACCTGGCCGGGCACGCCGAGGTCGAGCGGGGCGAAGTGGTCGAGCGCGACGACGACGATCCGATGGGGCATGGCCGGATTCTTGCACATATTGGCTTTCGGGCCACTCGTCGCCATGTGCCGGGATCGCTCAGGATGTGCGCATGACTGTGAGCACCACCCCCGCGAGCGGCCGGCGGTTGCACCGGGCCTGGTTCGTCGCGGCCGTCGCGTTCGTGGCCATCCTCGGGGCCGCCGGCTTCCGCGCCACGCCCGGTGTGCTGATCACCCCGCTGCAGGAGGAGTTCGGCTGGTCGGCGGGCACGATCTCGCTGGCCGTCTCGATCAACCTGGTGCTCTACGGGCTGATGGCCCCGTTCGCCGCCGCCCTCATGGACCGCTTCGGCATGCGCCGCGTGGTCGCCGCCGCCCTGGTGCTGATCGCCGCGGGCAGCGGGCTGACCGTGTTCATGACGGCGACGTGGCAGCTCCTGCTCTTCTGGGGCGTGCTGGTGGGGCTCGGCACGGGGTCGATGGCGCTGGTGTTCGCCGCGACGGTCGTGGATCGCTGGTTCGTCCGCCATCGAGGGCTGGTCACCGGCATACTCACGGCCGCCGGCGCGACCGGGCAGCTCGTCTTCCTGCCCGTGCTCGCGTGGCTCGCCGAGGGTCCTGGCTGGCGCTTCGCCTCGCTGACCGTGGCGGGGGCGGCGCTGGCCGTGGTGCCGTTCGTGTGGTGGCTGCTGCGCGACCGTCCCGAGGACGTCGGCACCACCGCGCTCGGCGCGGACCCCGCCGCCCCGCGTCCCGTGCCGCCCGCCACCGCCAACGCGGCCGTGCGCGCCGTCTCCGTGCTCGCGGCGGCGGCGCGGACGCGCCCGTTCTGGTTCCTCGCCGGCGGCTTCGCGATCTGCGGCGCCAGTACGAACGGCCTGGTCGGCACCCACTTCATCCCCGCCGCGCACGACCACGGCATGGCCGAGCCCGTCGCCGCGAGCCTGCTCGCCGTCATCGGCATCTTCGACATCGTCGGCACCGTCGCCTCCGGCTGGCTCAGCGACAGGGTCGATCCCAAGGTGCTGCTCGGCGTCTACTACGCGCTGCGCGGCCTGTCGCTGATGGTGCTGCCCGGCCTGTTCGCGGCCACGACCGAGCCCAGCATGCTCATCTTCATCGTCTTCTACGGCCTGGACTGGGTGGCGACCGTGCCGCCGACCGTCGCCCTGTGCCGGCGCGTCTACGGGGCGGACGGCGCCGTCGTGTTCGGCTGGGTGTTCGGCTCGCACCAGGTGGGCGCCGCCATCGCCGCCGTCGGCGCCGGACTGACCCGCGACCACCTGGGCGCCTACGACCTCGCCTGGTACGCCGCAGGCGCCCTCTGCCTCCTCGCCGCCGGCATGTCCCTGGCCATCGGGCATGCTAGAGGGCGATGAACGCCGAGCTGTACGTCCTGCCGCTGGTCGTCCGCATCGAGCGGACCACACCGCCCGAGCGCACCGACGCCCTGGAGGCCGCCGCCATGGCCGTGCTGAGCCTGCTGGCCGATCCCGGGGAGTGGGCCGCCGAGCTGCACGCCTGGCAGTCCACCGGGAAGATCCGCAAGGTGGTGCGCAGGGCCAGGGGCGCCGAGTGGCGCAGGGCCGTCGCGCTGCCCGGCCGTACGATCGAGCACCGCACCGCCGAAGTACGCCTCCACCCGCCCGTGCCTCTCGACGACTGGCCGCGCGACCTGGCCAGGCTCCAGGTCTCCGGCACGGACCTGACCGACACCGCCGCGCCCGGCCCCGCCGAGCCGCCGACGCTGTGGGAGAACCCGGCGCTGGAGATGTCCGCGGGCAAGGCCATGGCGCAGGCCGGGCACGCCGCGCAGCTCGCCTGGTGGGCCGGCGACGCCGGTGAGCGGGCGGCCTGGCGGGAGCGGGGGCTCGCGGTGACCGTCCGCACGGCGGCCGGTTCCTCCGACTTCTCGTCGATGGTCGCGGCAGGGCTGCCCGTGGTGCGCGACGCGGGGTTCACGGAGATCGAGCCTGGATCGTGCACGTTCGTGGCGGACGCGCCCTGGCTCGCCGGACGGGTCGCCCGCCCCTGATGGGGAGCCGTTCCGGGGCTCCAAGATTGCACTTCGGTAGCTTCGAGGACGCCATGCCGGGATATGTCGTACGCTCCCGTCGTGCTCCATGGGGAAGATGAGATCAAGGGGTCCCAAGTGGTTACGCCCGCGCGTCGCGGGATCCCGACATCTCCCCCCAAACGCTCCCGCATCGGTGATATTCGGATGCGGGTGGTGTACCGGGGGCTGGCCGTGGCCGCCGCCGTCGTGGCCGCGGCCGCGACGCTGGCCGTGGTGCTCCCGTCCGAGCCGGGCGAGGTCGCGGCGGGGCCGGTAACCGCGCCGCCGGCCGCACCGCCCTCGTCCGGCTCCGCACCTTCCTCCCCACCTACTGCCGCACCCACCCCCGTGGCGGCGCAGCAACGGGTGACGCCGCGTCCCGAAGGCTCGCTCGCACCCGGCTACACCGCCATGGAGGCCCTGTACGCCGACCCGCGCGTGCCCAAGCTCACCCGCTCCGTCAAGCGCATGGCCCTGCGCTCCCCGGGCCGCCGCTTCGTCAAGGACCGGCGCTCGGGGCTCGCGGTGCCCAGGCTGCCCCGGCCGTGGAAGGCGTACGGGGCGGCGCCGTTCACCACCAAGCAGGTGCTGCCCAAGCGGCGCGGCACCGCGCTGCGCGGCATCTTCGTCACCTGCCCGCTGCCGATCATGAGGCAGAAGTCCGCGCGCGACACGGCGCTGCTGGCCGCCCGCTGGACGCTCAACCACCACCCCGAGGGCTCCCGCATCACCTGGCTGGCCTCCCAGCCGGTCAAGCGCGGCTGGATGCTCGTCTACCGCGTCACGTACGGCAAGCGCACCTCCCGCGCGGCCGTCGTCGTGCTGGACGGGGGAATGAGCAAGCCGGGACTTGCGTTCGTCACAGTGCCGGACTCACAGCGCAAGCAGTGGCGTGACATCGGCCGCGTGGCCTCAGGGGTGCGTGTTCTAGGCTAGAAAGATCATGAAAGCGGCGATGTTGGGGAGTGACGCCGTGGAACGCTCTGGACCGCCGCAGGCGCCGGACAAGGGCAAGGGCAAGCCGCCCTGGCGTTCGGAGGGCCTGCCAGGCACGCCCGGAGGCCGGCCCAAGATCAACTGGTGGCGGTTCATCGTCACCCTGCTCGTCGTCTACGCGGGCTTCTTCATCGTGTCGTCGTTCGTCGACAGCGGTTCGGTCGAGACGATCTCCTACACCGAGTTCACCAACCAGGTGAACGCGAAGAACGTCAAGGACATCTACGCCCAGGGCCTGTCGGTCGAGGGCGACCTGAGATCGCCGGCGAAGAACCCCGACGGCGGCTCCTCCTACACCCGCTTCGCCACCGAGATCCCGGCCTTCGCCAACACCGACCAGCTCGACCAGCAGCTGGCCACCGGCCAGGTCGTGATCACCTCCAAGCCCATCACCCGCGGCTTCTTCTCCAACCTGCTGCTGTCGCTGCTGCCCGTGCTGCTGCTGGCCGGCCTGTGGATCTGGATCATGCGGCGCGGGGCGAGCATGATGGGCGGCGGCCTGGGCGGGCTCGGCAAGTCGAAGGCGGCCAAGCCCGTCGACGCGGGGCAGGTGCGGGTCACATTCGAGGACGTCGCGGGCATCGACGAGGTCGAGAACGAGCTCGTCGAGATCGTCGACTACCTCAAGGACCCCGGCAAATACCGCAGGCTGGGCGCCAAGCTGCCCAAGGGCGTGCTGCTCGCCGGTCCTCCCGGCACCGGCAAGACGCTGCTGGCCAGGGCGGTCGCCGGTGAGGCCAAGGTGCCGTACTTCTCCGCCAGCGCCTCCGAGTTCATCGAGATGATCGTCGGCGTGGGCGCATCACGGGTGCGCGACCTGTTCGAGGAGGCGCGCAAGGTGGCGCCGTCCATCGTGTTCATCGACGAGATCGACGCCATCGGCCGCGCCAGGGGCGGCGCCGGCGGCATCGGCGGTCACGACGAGCGCGAGCAGACGCTCAACCAGATCCTCACCGAGATGGACGGCTTCTCCGGCGCAGAAGGCGTGATCGTCATCGGGGCCACCAACCGTCCCGAGATCCTCGACCCCGCGCTGCTGCGTCCCGGGCGCTTCGACCGTACGGTGCAGGTGGGCCTGCCCGACGCGGCCGGCCGCACCGCGATCCTGGCCGTCCACACGCGCGGCGTGCCGCTCGACGGCGAGATCAGCCTCGACCAGATCGCCAAGACCACGCCCGGCATGACCGGCGCCGACCTCGCCAACCTGGTCAACGAGGCCGCCCTTCTCGCGGCCAAGCGCGGGCGCGAGAAGGTCACCATGGCCGACTTCGCCGACGCGCTGGAGAAGCTGCAGCTCGGTGCGGCCCGCAGCATCGTCATGCCGGAGGAGGAGCGCACCCGCACCGCCTTCCACGAGGCCGGTCACGCGCTGCTCGGCATGCTCCAGCCCGGGGCCGACCCGGTCAGGAAGATCTCCATCATCCCGCGCGGCCGGGCGCTCGGCGTCACCCTCTCCACCCCCGACTCCGACCGCTACGCCTACGACGAGCAATATCTGCGCGGGCGCATCACCGGCGCGCTCGGGGGCATGGCGGCCGAGCAGGTGGTGTTCGGCGTCATCACCACCGGCGCCGAGAACGACCTGGAGCAGGTCACCATGATCGCCCGCGGCATGGTCGGCCGGTGGGGCATGTCGGAGAAGGTCGGTCCGCTGACCATCCTGCCCAACGACGGCCAGCAGCCGCAGGCCTCGCCCGTCACGCTCGCCATGGTGGACGAGGAGGCGCGGCGGATCGTGGACGAGTGCTACGAGCGCGCGGTCCAGGTGCTCAGCGACAACCGCGACAAGCTCGACGCCATCGTGGCGGCGCTGCTGGAGCACGAGACGCTGGACGAGGCCGGGGCGTACGCCGCGGCCGGGCTGCCGCGGCCCGCCGAGGGCCAGCCGCCCGCCGTGACGCAGCGCCCGCCGGCCGAGGTGCACCGCTCGGCAGCCGTAGAGGACGGGTCCTTTCCCAAGAATTAGGACATTCCGGACGTTGCTTCGAGTCCTGCTCGGGAACGTCTCCCGAGACACGCGTGGATCGGGGGACCGTCGTGACACTTAATGACGAGCTTCTCGCCGGACTCGGAGCCCCAGGGCTGGAGCAGATCGCCGGGATGCTCGGCACCGACCAGCTCACGGCACGCCACGTCATCGAAGCCGTGTCCGCGACGATCGTGGGCGGCCTGGCCCGCAACGCCGCCCACCCGGACGGCGCCGACGCCCTGCGCGGGGCGCTCGACGACCACATGGACGCCGACCCCTTCAACGGCGACGTGGCCTCGCTGACCCGCGACGGGCACAGCATCCTCGGGCACGTGCTCGGCGCCCAGGGCACCGAGCAGGCCGCTACCACCCTCGCCAGGCTCGCCGGGGTCGGCTCCTCGGCGATCATGAAGCTGTTGCCCCTGATCGCCCCCATGATCATGTCCCTGCTCGCGAACCGGGCCACCGAGCGCGGCCTGGACGCCGCCACCCTCGCCGACGACCTCGACCGGGAGCAGGCGGCCGTGCCGGCCGAGCTGGGGGACGTGGTCGACGGGCTGCTGGGGGACGTCCTCGGGGGGAGCGTGCCGCGGCAACCGGGGCCGTTCTCGCCGTACCGGACGGAACGGGAAGTGACGCCGGGGAGCACGTCCAACGCCGACTGGTGACTGGCGCAGCGGCCGGGTAACCGTCTCTTAACTGCTTCACCGACGGCCATGGATGTCACCGCTTCACCATCCGGCTCCGCGACGCGGACAAGATCGCCCACGCCCGCCGCATCCTCAGTGACGAGGAGACCTCGCGGGTCCACGTCCTGGGCCGGATCCGCAAGTCCCCCGCCTTCTACGACAGCCCGTGGAGCTATCACCTCGATCTCCGTACGATCGGCTTCTTCGAGATCGCGATCGAGGTCTGCGACTCCACCATCCGATACCTCGAGGACCATCTGGACGAGGCCGGCGGCGCCTTCCTGCCCGGGTACATGTGTGGTGCCCCTGGAGTTCCTGTCTGGTCGACGAGGCCAGTCCCTCGTAGTCGCGGTGGTGCCTCCTTGACATCGAGGGCAGGGGATGTCAAGGAGGCTGCTCGGTGACCGGTACCCTGATGTGGTGATCGTTCTCGCCTCAGCCTCCTCCACCCGCCTGGCACTCCTGCGCAGCGCGGGCCTCGACCCGAAAGTGATCGTCAGCGGCGTCGACGAGGACTCCTACTCCGCCTACTCACCCGCCGCGCTCAGCCTCGTGCTGGCCAAGGCGAAGGCGGAGGCCGTGGCGAGCGGGCTCGAAGAGGGGCTGGTCATCGGCTGCGACTCGATCCTCGAGCTCGACGGCCGCCCTTACGGCAAGCCGGCCAGCCGCGAGGAGGCCGTCGAGCGCTGGCGTCTCATGCGCGGCCGCACCGGCCGGCTCGTCACCGGTCACTGCGTCATCGACGTCGCCGCCGGCCGCCAGGCCGCCGAGATCGGCACCACGGTGATCCGGTTCGGGCAGCCGTCCGAGGACGAGGTCGCCGCCTACGTCGACACCGACGAGCCGCTCAGCCTGGCCGGGGGGTTCAGCATCGAGGGGCGCGGCGGCTGGTTCGTCGAGAGCATCGAGGGCGACCACGGCAACGTGCTCGGCATCTCCCTGCCGCTGCTGCGCGACCTGTTCGCCGAACTCGGCTACTCGATCACGTCGTTCTGGCGCTAGCCTGCCGGGCATGCGAGCACTGCGTGACTTCACCGGCGGGGTGGGCTTCTTCTTCCAAGGACTCGGATGGGTCGCCAGGAACGGCCGGTGGTGGCTGTTCGGGCTCATCCCCGCGCTGATCGCGTTCGCGGTCTACGTGGTCGCCCTGATCTTCCTGGGGACGAACGCCTCCGACCTGGCCGCGTTCCTCACCCCCTTCGCCGACACGTGGAGCTGGCGCGAGGCGTTCCGTACGGTGGTGGCCGTCGCGCTGGTCCTCGGAGGGCTGGCGGTGGCGGTGATCACGTTCACGGCGCTGACGCTGGCCATCGGGGACCCGTTCTACGAGCGGCTGTCGGGCGAGGTGGACCCGCTGGAGACGGACGACGACCAGCCGTGGTGGCGTACGCTGCCCCGCTCCATCCGCGACAGCCTGGTGACCCTCTTCTACGTGCTGCTCTTCACGGTCCCGCTGTTCTTCCTGGGGTTCGTGCCGGTGGTCGGCCAGACGGTGGTGCCCGTCGTGGGGGCGCTCGTCTCCGGCTTCTTCCTGACCGTCGAGCTCACCACCCTGGCCATGGAACGTCGCGGGATGGCGCGTAAGGACCGCTTCGCGCTGCTTCGGGCCAACAAGGCCAGTGCGCTGGGGTTCGGGGTGGTGGTCTTCCTGCTGTTCCTGGTGCCGTTCGTGGCGGTCATCGCGATGCCGGCGGCGGTGGCGGGCGCCGCCCTGCTCGTACGCACCCGCCTGGCCCCCACCCCGCCCACCCCCACCCCGAACCCACCCAGCCCCGCCCCCTGACCCATCTAGCGGCCCTGCCCGCGTCGTGGCCCTTGCCACGCGGCGCCCCTTGATCAAGCAGCGGTGTCGCCCAGGCTGCTGCTCGTCCTGAGCTGCGCTGACGCAACTGAGAGCCTTACCCCGCGGGTTGTCCACAGCCAGTCCCGCGTTGAGCCCGTCATCCACAGAACCGCGTTCGGCCGCCCGGGGGCCCTCCGCGCCCGCCACCCTATGGACCCATGACGATCAACCGCTCGCCCCGCCCCGCCTCCCGTTCTCCCTTCACCCCCGGCCCACCGTTCGTCCCCGCACCTCGCCAGCCCGTCGTCCCCGACTCCGCGCGCTTGCTCATCGCACCTCAGGCGCCGTTCGGCGCAAGCGCCATCAGCGACGCTCCCACCACCGACACGTCACAATGCGCCGAGCCAAATCCCCGCGCCTCAGTCCCCGGCACATCAACCCCCAAGACCTCAAGCCCGGAGAGCCCAGATCCCCATGTCGCGTCAGCTTCCGGCACCGTGGACGCCGTTCCCTCAGGCGCCAACACGCTCAGGGCCGACTCCGAAGCAACCTTCACCCTGAGGGCCGATGCCTCGGGCGCCTCCACCGTCCGTACCGACGCCTCGGGGACCTCTGCGGTGCGTACCGGCGCTGCGGAGGCCACGGCCGCGCGTACCGACGCCTCGGGGGGCGACGCCCCCCATGCCGACGGCTCACATGACGGCGCCCGGAGTACCGATGTCCCGGACGTTGCTGCGTGGAGTGCATCGGACGCCGACAGGCCGGAGTCCGGTGTATCGGACCCCTTCGAGTTCTCGTCCGAGCCCTGCCTGACCCTCACCAGCCCCACCGACGTCCTGGCCGCCGTTCCCTACCTGGTCGGCTTTCACCCCACCGCCAGTCTCGTCGTCGTGGGCCTGGCCGAGGGGCGAGCCAAGATGGTGGCCAGGTGGGGCCTGCCCTTCCCGCCCGGCACTCTCGACGCCATGACCCCACTCATCGACCGTGAGGGCATCACGGATGTCGTGATCGTCGGCTATGGCCCCGGCGACCTGGTCACCCCGGCGGTCGATGAGGCGAGGACGCTCGCCCTGACGACCGGCATCCAGGTAGGGGAGGCGCTGCGCGCCCATGAGGGCCGCTACTGGTCCTACATCTGCAACGTGGCCACCTGCTGCCCCGCCGAAGGCACTCCCTACGACCTCTCCACGAGCCCGATAGCGGCCGAGGCGACCGTACACGGACTGGTGGCCCTCCCCAACCGCGAAGCCCTCGAACGCACCGTCGCCCCCGTGACGGGTCCTGTACGAATGGCGATGCGGCGGGCCACGTCCGAGGCGATCGCCGCCTTCAGAGCGGACCTCATGGCCGCCCCCGACCTCGACACCTTCGCCCGGCACTTCGTCGCCGACGGCCTGGCCAGAGTCCGCTCGGCGCTGGAGACCCACATCGAAGGCGGCCGCCTCGACGACGCGGAGGCGGCGAAACTGGGCATGGCACTGACGGTCATGAGAGTCCGTGACGAGGCGTGGACCCTCATGCACGCATCCCACGCGGCGCTCTGGAAGGACCTGACCCGCCGACTGGAGCCGCGCTTCGTGCCCCCGGTCGCGTCCCTGCTGGCCATGGCCGCCTGGCGCTCGGGCGACAGCGTCCTGGCCACGGTCGCCCTCGAACGCGCCCTGACGACCGACCCCGGCTACTCGATGGCCAACCTCCTCATGCACGCCCTCCAGAACCTGCTCTCCCCGTCCATCCTCCGAGGCCGCCTCCCCACCCCCGACGAGCTGGACGCCACCATGGGCCCCGCCAGCCCCGCCTGGCTCCTCCCCCTGATCAACCTCCTCGACGAAGAAGACCTCCACCCCACCCTGGAATAGGTCCACCACCGGCCGCCCCGCACCCTCTTCGGCCTGGCTGCGTGCGCGTGACACAGCGAGAACCCTCAACGCCGGCCCACCCTTCACCACGCAACCGGAGCCCATGCCACCAACCTGCCTACCGCGCCGCCAACGCGATTCTCAGGCCGGCAACCGGCGTTCGCGCTGCCGCATAGGGGGTTGCGGGTGGGCAACGCGATTCCGGAGCGATGGCGTGCCTTGCGCCGCTGCCCGCGTGGCAGGGGCGGCGTGCGAACGAGAGGAGGTTAGAGGGAGCCTTCTTCTCGCTTGCGGCGTTCGTTGTAGGCACGCATGCGCGGTGGGTAGCCGGTCAGCTGCACGTCGTACACCGGCAAGGCGAGATCGCGGGCGACCTTGTGGATCACGGCGGGGGAGCCGACCCTGCGCCGAGTCCACTCGCCGTCGTCGGCCACCGCCACGGCGGTCGTGTCGGTGGCGAAAGTCTCGGGTTCGACGTAGAACTCGACGCCTCGCCGCGAACGGGCAAAGGCGATGAGCGCCTCGATGTCGGCGTCTGTCGCCTCTCGGTCGAACTTCGCGATCTTGCGGCCGCGCAGTCGACGAATGCCGTAGCGGTCTCGCCATCTCATGGATCCTTTTTATACCGTCTCGAGCCCGCGCGCGTCGGGGAAGATCTCGGGGACGTATCCGGGATTCTCCCGATGGCACGATCGGTTCGGGGCGACGCAGTATGTGAGGTGTCAGCTCGATTCTCTGAGGGAGAGGTATGGCGATTATGGCTGGGGTACCGAAAACCCCCGGGCCGGGACAGGTGCCGCCAGCTCATCTGCGCGTCACCAACCAGGACCGCGAACACGTCGTCGAGCACGTCAAAGCCGCTTACGCGGAGGGGCGATTCGACAAGCTCGAGTTCGACGACCGTTTGGAACGTGCGATGACCGCGCGTACGCACGGCGACCTCGTGCCCATCATGAACGAGCTCTACGGTGCGAACGCGGTGCCTCGGCTCGCTTCCGTGCCGTCGGCTCCGGTGCGCCAGGAGGCGCCGGCCGAGAGCAACGAACGCCTCGGCGGCGCGATCGCCCATCTGGTGCCGCTCATCGGGTTCCCGATCGTCGGTCCGCTGCTCCTGCTGCTCACCGGCGCGAAAACGTCGCCCTACATGCGCAAACACGCCCTCGAAGCGCTCAATTTCCAGATCACCGTGGTCGGGGCCACCGTATTGCTGCCGCTTACCTTGGTCGGGATCGTGCTCGTACCGTTCATCTGGGTCGCGGCAGTCGTGCTTTCCGTGGTCGGTGGCATCTCGGCGCTGACGGAGGGAGATTTCCGTTATCCGCTGACGCTTCGTCTGGTGAAGTGATCGGGCCGTACTGGCCGTACTCGTCGTTTTCGAATTGTTACACCCGCCGAGGTTCATGCGCCTCGGCGGGGCGTGAGATTTTCGCGCGGTTTGAGAGGCGGCGGGGCCTGCGTCCCCCTTTTGAGGGCGGGGGTGCATTCAGTTGGATGCGCTGCTCAGGCGCCTGTGGTGACGTCGATGGCCCTGGGGTGGGTTGTGCCGAGCGCTTTCCAGGAGCGGTGGGGGTGCGTGGGCTCGGGTGGCGGCGCGGCGCGGCGCGGGTCAGCGGGCGAGGACCTCGTACCTGACGCGCATGACGCCGGCGCCGGTGTTGCCGATGGCGGCGAAGGCGGCTGTGGACAGGTCCAGGCAGCGGCCTCCGATGTACGGGCCGCGGTCGTTGATGCGGACCGTCACCGATTCGCCGGTCCTCGGGTTGGTGACGCGGACCCGGCTGCCCAGGGGGAGGGTCTTGTGGGCGGCCGTCAGCGCGTTGGGGCCGAAGCGTTCGCCGCCGGCCGTCATCTGGGATTCGCCGTAGTAGGAGGCGCCGCAGGTGCCGGAGGAGAGGACGCGGAGCTTCGGCTTGGTGGGCTTCGACTTCGCCGGGCGGCTCTTGGACTGCTGCTCGGCGGAAGAGGATCGGTCGCCGGTGGAGCTGTCCTGGCCGGCAGGGGAGGGCCGGTCCGTGGAGGATGGTCCCTCCGCCTGGGCTCGTGGGGTGGTCGTTGGCTTTGCGGAGGTTGCCGTCCCCGGGTGATCCGGGGAGTTCCGGTGGGTGGGGGTGCTGCCGGCCGAGGTGGCGGGCATCGGCCGGGTGGCGGATGCCGGTGGCTTCTCAGCGGTTCGCGCGGAGGTGGCCTCGGGTGAACGCGTGGTCCTCGCGGCGGGCGAGGGTGGGTGGGTGGGTCAGAGCATCAGGGAGCGTACGGTGTCGACGGTGTCGGCGTCCTCGACTCGTTTGTCCGGGCGGTAACGGAGGACGCGGGCGAAGCGGAGGGCCATGCCGCCCGGATAGCGGGGTGAGCGCTGGACGCCGTCGAAGGCGATCTCCACGACCAGCTCAGGGCGCAGGCGGACGGTCCACGTGTCGGTGGGGCCGTCGGCGAGCTCCAGAAAGCGTTGGGTCTGCCAGGCCAGCAGTTCGTCCGTGAGGCCCTTGAACGTCTTGCCGAGCATCACGAACCCGCCCTCCGGGTCACGGGCTCCCAGGTGAAGGTTGGAGAGCTTGCCCTCGCGGCGGCCGTGGCCCCATTCGGCGGCCAGGACCACCAGGTCGAGCGTGTGGCGGGGCTTGACCTTGATCCAGCCCGCCCCGCGCCGGCCGGCCGCATAGGGCGAGGTGAGTGACTTGACCACCAGGCCCTCGTGGCCCGCCTTCACCACGTCCGTGAAGAACTTCTCCGCCTCCGCCACGTCACCCGTCACCAGGCGCGGGGTGAGCAGGGCGGGCGGGACCGTACGGGCCAGGGCCTCCTGGCGTTGCGAATAGGGCAGGTCGAGCAGATCGGCGCCGTCGACGCGCAGGGCGTCGAAGAAGAACGCGCTCAGCGGCGTCTGCTCGCGCAGCCGCTCGACGTTCGTCTTGGTGGAGACGCGGGCGGCGGTCACCTGGAACGGGTGCGGGCGGCCGTCGGGCCGCAGGGCGATGACCTCGCCGTCGAGGACGAGGTCGCCGGACGGCATCTCCAGCACCGCCTCGACCAGCTCGGGCACCTGGGGTGTGATGTCGTCGAGCGTACGGGTGAAGACCCGCACCTCCTCGCCGGAACGGTGGGCCTGGACGCGTATGCCGTCGAGCTTCCACTCCAGCGCGGCCGGGGCGCCCGCCTTGTCGAGCGCGGCGGCGACGTTCTGGGCGCTGCCCGCCAGCATCGGCGCGACCGCCCGCCCCACCTCCAGCCGGAACGCGCGCAGCGCCTCCACCCCGCCGGTCAGCGCCGCCGCCCCTACGGCCGGCAGTGAGCCGCGCAGGGTCAGCGCCCGGCGTACGTCGGCCGGCGGCGCTCCCGACGCCTTGGCGACCGCCTCGATCATGACGCCGTCGAGTGCCCCCTGGCGCAGCTCGCCGAACAGCAGCCGGCGCATGAACTGCTGCTCCTGGCTCGTCAGGCCCGCGAACAGCTCGGCCACCAGCGCCTTGCGTGCCGCCTGCGAGCCCTGGCCCGAGACGGCCTTGATGCGGCTCAGCAGCTCGTCGACCGAGGCCAGCGTGGCCGTGGCGGCCAGCTTGGGCTGCGGGACGTCCTCCAGCGTGCGCCAGCCCACCCCCACCTGGCGCTGGGGCAGCTCGCCCGACAGGTAGGAGATGGCGATCTCCGCCTCGTCCGGGCCCACCCGGCCCAGCAGCTCCGCCAGATGGCCGATCTTGCCCAGCCGGGCGGACGTGCGCGTCACCGCCTCGGAAACCCGGACCACGTCGATCAGAAGCACACGCCTATGGTGCCTCACGGGAACGACATTTCCCCACCTGATATCGGCATATCTGCAGAGTGTGTCGGTAAAGCGGGCGAACGGCGCGGGATGGGCGATTCCCCGTCCCACCTCCGGGGCGGGGAGGGGCCGGGGCGTCCTTTTGTCGGCGCCCCGGCTCAAACCGCCGTTAGTTCACGGCCAGCAGGTCGACGACGAAGATGAGCGTTTCGTTCGGCTTGATGCGGGGCGGGGCGCCGCGGGTGCCGTAGCCGAGGTGCGGCGGGATGACGAGCTTGCGCCGGCCGCCCACCTTCATGCCCACGACGCCCTTGTCCCAGCCGCCGATGACGCGACCGGCGCCCAGCGGGAACTCGAACGGCTGGCCGCGGTTCCACGACGCGTCGAACTCCTCCCCGGACGAGAACGACACGCCCACGTAGTGGACCTGTACCTGCTGGCCGGACTTGGCCTCCGGGCCGTCGCCGACGGTGATGTCCTCGATCTCGAGGTCGGCGGGCGGGTTGCCCCCCGGGAAGTCGATCTCGGGCTTCTCGAGTGCCACGAATGAGCTCCTGTTTGGTTGTTAACGGACCCGACGACTCTATGCCGTCGGGATATCGTCGTCGTTCATGGCCGCCCTTTCACCCGACGCGTTCTTGCTCACCGGCCGCGTGGCCGTCGTCACGGGGGCGGCGCGGGGGATCGGACGGGCGATCGCGGAGGCATTAGCGGCTTTCGGGGCTCATGTGGCGGTCTGCGATCGGGACAAGCCGCCCGCCTGTGACGGCTGGTCGCCGTCGATGACCCTCGACGTACGCGACCAGCCCGCCGTAGCGGTCTTCACCCAGGCCGTACGCGAACGCTGGGGCCGCGTCGACATCCTGGTCAACAACGCCGGCGGCACCTTCCACGCCGCCTTCGCCGACACCTCTCCCCGGGGCGAGCAGGCCCTCATCGCCGAGAACTTCACCCAGGTCACCAGCGTCATCAGGCACATGCTCCCACTGATGCCGGAGGGCGCCTCGATCATCAACGTGACCTCCAGCGAGGCGCATCAGGCGGCGCCGGGGTTCGCGGTGTACGCGGCGATGAAGGCCGCCCTGGAGAGCCTGACGAAGTCGCTGGCGCTCGAACTCGCCCCCAAGGGCGTCAGGGTGAACGCCATCGCCCCCGACGCGCTGCGTACCGAGGGGGAGTCGGGCGTGCGCGACCGCATGCTCGCCCGGCCCCTCCCGTACGACCCCGCCCGCATCCCGCCGCTCGGCCACCTGGGCGAGCCGGGTGACGCCGCGGGGGCGGCCGTGTTCCTGGCCGGTGACCTGGCGAGATTCGTGACGGGGACGACGGTGCACGTGGACGGAGGCATCACCGCCGCCGGCGGCTGGCGTCGTACGACCTGACGGCACCGCTGGTGGCCGCCCCCACAGGGAGTACAGGCGATCGCCCAAATCCCGAAAGAACGGGCGATCGCGCAGGTCAAGGTGGTCGGCTGGGCACGGTGGTCGGCTGGGCCAGGGCGCTCGCTCGGGCCCAGGCGGCCCAGCGGCCCCGAAGGGTCACCAGCTTTGGTGCAGGGGCATGCCTTCCGCGTAGCCCGACGTGCTCTGGATCCCCACGACGGCCTGCTCGTGGAACTCCTCCAGGTTCGACGCCCCCGCATAGGTGCAGGCCGACCGCAGCCCGGCCACGATGGCGTCGATCTGGTCCTCGACGCTCGGCCGCTTGGGGTCGAGGTACATGCGCGACGTCGAGATCCCCTCCTCGAACAGCGCCTTCCTGGCCCGCTCGAACGCCGAGTCGTCCGCGGTCCGCAGCCGGACGGCACGCGCGGAGGCCATGCCGAAGTTCTCCTTGTACTTGCGCCCGTTCGCGTCGGTATGGGTGTCGCCGGGCGACTCGTAGGTGCCCGCGAACCAGGACCCGATCATCACGTTCGAGGCTCCGGCGGCCAGGGCCAGTGCCACGTCACGGGGGTGCCGCACACCGCCGTCGGCCCAGACGTGCCGCCCGAGCCTGCGCGCCTCGGCGGAGCATTCGAGCACGGCGGAGAACTGGGGACGTCCGACGCCGGTCATCATCCGGGTGGTGCACATGGCGCCGGGCCCGACGCCGACCTTGAGGATGTCGGCCCCGGCCTCGACCAGGTCGCGCACGCCGCCGGCGGTGACCACGTTGCCGGCCGCGACCGGCACGCCGGGGTCGAGCGCTTTGACGGCGCGCAGGGCGGCGATCATCTTGTCCTGGTGGCCGTGCGCGGTGTCGACGACCAGGCAGTCGATGCCCGCTTCGAGGAGCTCTTCGGCCCTGGCGGCCACGTCGCCGTTGACGCCGACGGCGGCGGCGATGCGCAGCCGGTTCTGGGCGTCGACGGCCGGCTGGTAGAGGGTGGCGCGCAGGGCGCCCGTACGGGTGAGTATGCCGACCAGGCGCCCGTCCTCGTCCACGATGGGCGCGAGGCGGTGACGGCCCTCGTGCAGCCGCTCGAAGGCGGTGCGCGGGTCGAGCCCGGCGGGCAGCGTGAGCAGCTCACTCGACATGACCTGGGACAGCTGGGTGAACATGTCGACGCCCTGGCAGTCGGCCTCGGTCACGACGCCGACGGGACGGTTCTCCCAGTCGACCACGATGACCGCGTTGTGGGCGCGCTTGGGCAGCAGTTGCAGGGCCTCGCCGACGGTCTCGTGCGGGGTCAGGGTGAGCGGGGTGTCGTGGACGAGGTCGCGTTTCTTGACCCAGTCGACGACGTTGGCGACGACGTCGAGCGGAATGTCCTGCGGGATGACGACGATGCCGCCCCGCCGTGCCACGGTCTCGGCCATACGCCGGCCGGCGACCGCGGTCATGTTCGCCACGACGACAGGAATGGTGGTGCCCGTGCCGTCGTTCGTCGAGAGGTCGACTGCGAGCCGCGAACCGACCGCGGAACGCGACGGCACCATGAACACGTCGCTATAGGTCAGGTCGTAACGGGGCTCGAGGTCGTTGAGAAATCTCACGTTCATCCATCTTATGTGCTGACAGGTCAACTAGGGATTTCCCCCTTTCCAGGGGCCTTATGATCGGCGCGGACACTTTTGGGGGAGGGAGGGTCTGTGAACGTCACGGAAAGAGCCGAGCTGATCGTCGTCGGCTTCGTCGTCCGCACGACCAATGCCGACGAAATGGATCCGGCTCGCGCGAAACTACCGGGGCTGTGGCAGCGGGCGGGCGCGCCGGGCGCTTTCGCCCACGTGCCCGGCCGCGTCGATGAGAACCTGTACGCGGTGCTCACCGACTACGAGAGCGACCACCACGGAGCCTTCACGCAGATCGTCGGCACGGGCGTGCGCACGGTGCCGCGCGTGCCGGAGGGCATGGTGGCGGTGCGCGTGCCGGCCGGGCCGGCGATGAAGCTCGAAGTACGCGGCCCGATGCCGCAGGCGCTGATCGACACCTGGCAGCAGGTGTGGAAGCACACCGAGTCGGGCGGCGCCCCGGCACGCGCCTTCACCACGGATCTGGAGGTGCATCACCCCGACGGCGTGGACCTGTACCTCGCCGTCTGATCAGAGACCGTCCGATCAGAGACCGAGCACGGCGGCCGCCGCTTCGACGGCCGCCGGCTTGACCTCCTCCAGCGGCAGGTGCGCGTATTCGACCGCGCAGTCCGACAGCCCGCCCAGCGCCACCGTCGCCCTGATGTGCTGGGCCTGCGTGAGGTCCGCCCCCATCAGCATGACGATCAGCTCGCGCCGCCATTCGAACATGCGCGTGCCCAGGTCGAGCTGGCCGAGCGTGGCCAGCTCGCGGACCATCATCACGATCACGTCGCGGTGCCGCCAGACCATCGCGAAGTAGGCGTCGAGCAGCTCGCGCGGCGCGAGCCCAGGCGCCCGGTCGCGGACGAACCGCTCCATGTCCTCGATCATCGGCGCCACGATGCTGCGGACCAGGTCGTCGCGTGAGGAGAAGTGGTAGTAGAGCGCGGGCTTGGTGATGCCCAGGCGTTCGGAGATCTGGCGCAGGCTGGTGTTCTGGACGCCCTGCTCGACGAACAGTTCGCGGGCCACCGCCTGGATGCGCGCCTTGGTGTCACTGGGCATGAACCAAGATTACCCTTACCAACCGTTAAGTCAGATGCTAGTCTGCTTACTTAACGATAGGTAAGGAGGCGTCATGAGGGTTCTCATCTCGGGGGCCGGCGTCGCGGGGCCCGTCCTTGCGTACTGGCTGGTCCGTCATGGTTTCGAGGTGACGGTCGTCGAGCGCGCGCCCGCGCTGCGCAAGGCGGGCGGTCACGCGGTCGACCTGTTCAGGCCCGCCATGGAGATCGTGGAACGGATGGGCGTGCTGGAGCGGGTGGTCGCGGCCAAGACCGGCACGGAACGGCTCACCATGCACGTCGAGGGCGGTGGGCGCCCGGTCGACGTGGAGGTCGGCCGTGTCATGGGCGCCTTCTCCGACCGGCACGTCGAGATCATGCGCGACGACCTGAGCGAGATCTTCTACGACGCCACCCGCCACGACGCCGAGTACGTCTTCGGCGACTCCATCACCGCGATCTCCGACAGCGGAGAGGTGACGTTCGAGCGCGGCAGGCCGGCCAGGTACGACCTGGTGATCGGCGCCGACGGCCTGCACTCCAACGTGCGCCGCCTCGTCTTCGGCCCCGAGGAGCGCTGCACGAGCTGGATCGGCGCCTACCTGGCCGTCGCCTCGATCCCCAACTACCTGGGGCTCGACGGGCGCATGGAGGGCCTCGCGGGGGTGGGCAGGATGGCCGCCGTGTACGGCGCCGCGCGCCTGCCGGACGCGCGGGCGGTGTTCCTGTTCAGGACGCCGGAGCCGCTCGACTACCACCACCGGGACGTCGCCCGGCAGAAGGAGCTGCTGCGGGCCCGCTTCGCCGGCGCGGGATGGGAGGTGCCGCGGCTGCTGGACGAGGCGGAGCGCGCGCCCGCCTTCTACTTCGACTCGATCACCCAGCTGCGCCTCGGCACCTGGTCACGCGGGCGGGTGACGCTCGTGGGCGACGCCGGCTACTGCCCGGGGCCGGCCGTCGGGGGCAGCACCAGCCTGGCCGTCGTGGGGGCGTACGTGCTGGCGGGGGAGCTGGCCGCGTACGGGGGCGACCACACGCGGGCCTACCCCGCGTACGAGGCCGAGATCGCCCCTTATGTGCTCCAGAGCCGCACGTTCGCGGTCGGCGCGGCCAAGCGGCTGGTCCCGGCCGGCCGCTTCGACCTGTGGACGCTCGCCCGCGCCGCGAACCTCATCAACCTGCTGCCCAGGGCCGTCACCAGAGCCGTCACCAGGGCCGCGGCCAAGCTGGGCGGCAAGGGCGCGCGGCTGCACGAGTCGGTCGCGCTCAAGGAGTATGCGCCCGCCGAAGGTCAGGCGAGCACCCCTTGATCGCGCAGCTTGGCCGCCTGTTCGGCTGACAGGCCCCACTCCGACAGGTCCTCCAGCCGGGTGGCGGGGGAGAGGTCGGGCGCGGGGGTGCCCAGCAGGCGCGGGGCGGGCGCGGGCTGGGTGACGCCACCGACCTCGACGAACGAGCCGCGCGCCACGTTGTGCGGATGCGTGGCGGCCTCGGACATGGACAGCACAGGCGAGACGCAGGCGTCGGACCCGTCGAAGATCTCCTCCCACTCGGCGCGCGTCCGCGTGCGGAACACCCCGGCCAGCCGGGCCCGGAGCGCGGGCCACTGGGCGGGGTCGTTCCTGTCGGGGAGATCGGGGTCGCCGTCGAGGCCCATGAGGCGCAGCAGCTCGGCCCAGAACTTCGGCTCCAAGGCTCCCACGGCGACGTATCGGCCGTCGGCGGTCTCGTACGTGTCGTACTGCGGCGCCCCGGTGTCGAGCAGGTTGGTGCCGCGCGGTCCCCAGCCGCCGCTCTGGACGGCCTGGTAGAACATCGCGAACAGGGCGGCGGAGCCGTCCACCATGGCCGCGTCGATCACCCGGCCCCTGCCGGTGCGCTCGCGCTCGTACAGGGCCAGCAGCACGCCGTAGGCCAGCATGAGCCCGCCGCCGGCGAAGTCGCCGAGGATGTTCATCGGCGGGGTCGGCTTGTCGCCCGCGCGGCCGAGCATCGACAGCACGCCGGAGATCGCGATGTAGTCGATGTCGTGCCCGGCGGTCGGGGCGAGCGGCCCGTCCTGTCCCCAGCCGGTCATCCGGCCGTAGACGAGTCGCTCGTTGACGGCGTGCAGGTCGTCGGGCCCGATGCCGAGCCGTTCCGCCACTCCGGGCCGGAACACCTCGATCACCACGTCGGCGTTCGCGACCAGTTCCTTGAACGCGGCCACACCCTCGGGCGACTTGAGGTCGAGCCCGATCGTGTGCTTGCCGCGGTCCATGACGTCCCGGCGGGGAGCGTCGCGCACGGCGCCGACCCGGGCGACGCGCAGCACGTCAGCGCCATGGTCGGCGAGCATCATCCCGGCGAACGGCCCGGGTGCGAGCCCGGCGAGCTCCAGCACGCGCACGCCGGACAGCGGACCTCGGCTAGTCTCGGGCATCGGCCTCTCCTCGGTAGGGATCCCGCCCAAGTAGAACAACATTCGGTGATCTCGTGCAAGCGGCCTTGCCGACCTTCCCGCGAAGTCCGGGCAGGTATGGGAAACTTGCCCACTGTTCGGGTGGTCTACAGGCGGCCGTACGGCGGTCGTCTGCAGCAGGCGCACGCGCGCCGCTACAGGGGTTGGACATGGTTTCGGAGAGCAACCGGCTCATCGCAGGGCGCTACCAGTTGCTGCGCGAACTGGGCCGCGGCGGGATGGGCGTGGTCTGGGAAGGCCGCGACACACTGCTCAACCGGCAGGTGGCCATCAAAGAAGTGCTGCTGCCCGACAACCTGTCGCCGGGCGACAAGGAGCGCCAGCTCCTGCGGACCGCTCGCGAGGCCCGTACGGCGGCCAAGCTCAACCATCCCTCCGTCGTCGCGATCTACGACGTCGTCGAGGAGGGCGGCCGGCCCTGGATCGTGATGGAGCTGGTCAGCCACCCGTCGGTGGAGCAGGTCGTGCTCACCACGGGCGCGCTGCCGGTGCGCGAGGCGGCCGATCTGGGCCGGCAGGTGCTGTCGGCGCTGCGGGCCGCCCACGAGGCCGGCATCCTGCATCGCGACGTCAAGCCCAGCAACATCCTGCTGGCCGACGACGGCCGCGCGGTGCTGATGGACTTCGGCATCGCGACCGTCGAGGGCGACGTCTCGCTGACCAGCACCGGCATGGTGACGGGCTCGCCGAGCTTCCTCGCCCCCGAGCGGGTGCGCGCCGAGAACGCGGGCCCCGCCTCCGACCTGTGGTCGCTGGGCGCCACGCTGTACGCCTGCATGGTCGGCCGCTCGCCGTTCGAGCGCGGCGACCCCATGGCCACGCTCAACGCGCTGCTCAGCGAGGAGCCCGACTACCGCCGCATCCCGCCGATCATGCATCCGATCCTGAAGGGCCTGCTGCAGAAGGAGCCCCACGACCGGGTGGACGCCGAGGAGGCCGACCGGCTGCTCGCCGCCATCATCGCGGCCAAGCCGGCGACCACGGACCTCGACCCGCCCGAGCGCAAGGGCCAGGGTCCAGGCCGGGCCCTGCTCGCCGCCGCGGCCACGGTGGTGCTGGTGCTGACGGGCGGCGCGGTCGCGTACTTCAGGACGGCCTCGCCCGCCGAGGGCACGCCGCGGGCCACCGCGCAGCCGGCCGCCGCGACCAAGCCCATCACCCCGACGGCCACGCCCACGGCGACGCCGAGCGCGACGCCGACCCCGACGCCCAGCGCGACCAGGCGGGCGCCGCTGGTGCGGGTGTGGAAGTCCCGCGACGGCTGGGCGATCCTGCGGCCGACCGGCTGGCGGGGCGCGCTCGGCGAGGCGTACACGGAGTGGACGCGCCGCGACCGCAACGCCCACCTCGGCGTGGAGGCGGTTTACGGGCAGCTCGACCCCCACCAGCTCATGCGCGACTCGCAGGAGACGTTCCGGCAGAACGCCCGCACGGTGGTCAACCGGGGCCAGCGCACGGTCAACCACAAGGGCGTCAAGGCCGTGGAGTGGGAGTTCACCTGGATCGCGGGGCAGGACAACGACGCCCCCTGGGTGCGACCGGGCGCCCGCTACCACGAGATCCGCCGGGCCGTGGCCACGGACGACGCCGCGTACGTGCTGTCCTGGACGGTCGCCGAGGAGCAGTGGCTGCGTAACAGAGCACTGATGCGACAGGTGATCGGCAGCTTTACTGTGGGGGCATGACCCCCTGGAACCTGCTGGCCCTGCCGCCCCTTCCCGAAGAGTTCGTCCGCGGCCTGCTGGCGCCGCTCGGCGACCGGGTGACCGTCAGGGTGCCCGGCTCGCGCGACCGCGCGGGGCTGCTCGCGGCGCTGCCCGAGGCGGAGATCGTGCTCGGTGACTGGACGGGCACGCTCGTCATGGACGCCGAGGCGGTCAGGGCCGCGCCCCGGCTGGCGTTCGTACAGCAGCCGTCGGTCGGCGTCGACGGCCATGACCGCGACGCGCTGGCGGCGGCCGGGGTGCCGCTGGCCAACACGCCGGGCGTCAGCGCCGTGGCGGTCGCCGAGTGGTGCCTGGCCGCCACGCTGGCGCTGCTGCGCAGGCTGGCCGCGGCCGACGCCGCCGTACGCGCGGGCGAGTGGCCGCAGCAGCGCCTGCAGCCCCACGAGCTGCGCGGCCGCCGGGTCGGCGTGGTCGGCTACGGCCCGATCGGTTCCGGCTGCGCCGAGATGTTCCGCGCGCTCGGCTGCGAGGTGTCCTACTGGACGCGCACGCCTCGCTCCGACCCCGGCTTCACCGACCTCGACACGCTCGTGTCCACCTCCGACGTCGTGGTCGTCGTCATCGCGCTGTCCGCGCAGACCCGCGGCCTCATCGATCCCGGCCGCATGAAGCAGGGCGCGCTGCTGGTCAACGGCGCGAGGGGCGGCGTGGTCGACCAGAAGGCGCTGGTGGCCGCGCTGAACGAGGGCCGGCTCGGGGGCGCCGCGCTCGACGTGTTCGACGTGGAGCCGCTGCCGGCCGGCGATCCGCTGCGCGACCTGCCGAACGTGCTGCTCTCGCCGCACGTCGCCGGCGTCACCGCGGAGTCGACAGGGCGGCTGCTGACCGTCACCCTCGACAACCTCGCCGCCGCCGTCGAGGGCCGCGAGGTTGACGGGGTGCTGAACGGCATCGAACCGGTGATCTCCCGGAAGTTTGCCCAATCACCTACCAAATAGGCGATCGACCTGGCACGATAAACAGTTTTCGTGTCTTTAACGACCCCGGTCTGTTCCGTTCGGTCGCATGGAGATAACGTGCTACGGACGATCTCTACCAGCTCAAGGGGGTGCTACGTGAACGAGCCATGCGTGCCCGAGGGGCGCCGAGCGGTCACGGCACCGACGGAGGAGGGGCCGTGACGACGACGATGTCGACACACCGACGGGCAGTAGAGCAGATCCGGCAGTCCTACGCCGAGATCCCGGGTGACGCCGCGCCCCGGCTGGCCAAGGCCACGTCCAACCTGTTCAGGTTCCGCGACGGCGCCAAGACGGCCAAGCTCTCGGCTCGCGATCTCGACGAGGTCATCAGCGTCGACCCCGAGACGATGACCGCCGAGGTGCAGGGCATGACGACCTACGAGCACCTCGTGGACGCCACGCTGCCGTACGGGCTCATGCCGTACGTCGTGCCGCAGCTCAAGACCATCACGCTGGGCGGCGCCGTGACCGGGCTCGGCATCGAGTCCACCAGCTTCAGGGACGGCCTGCCGCACGAGTCGGTCGAGGAGCTCGAGATCCTCACCGGCGACGGCCGCGTCATCGTGGCCCGCGACGACAACGAGCACCACGAGCTGTTCCGCGCCTTCCCCAACTCCTACGGCACGCTCGGCTACGCGCTGCGCATCCGCATCAAGCTGCGCAAGGTCCAGCCCTACGTCCACCTGACCCACGTCAAGTTCACCGACGCGGGCAAGTGCATGCTGGCCATGCAGGAGATCTGCGACAGCATGGTGCACGAGGGCGAAAGCGTCGACTTCGTCGACGGCGTCTTCTTCGGCCCCGGCGAGATGTACATCACGCTCGGCCGCTTCGCCGAGCGCGCCCCCTACGTCTCCGACTACACCGGCATGCGGATCTACTACCAGTCGATCCAGCAGCGCAGCCGCGACTGGCTGACCATCCGCGACTACCTGTGGCGCTGGGACACCGACTGGTTCTGGTGCTCGCGCGCGTTCGGCGTGCAGCAGCCGGTGGTGCGCTCGCTCATGCCGCGCCGCTGGATGCGCTCCGACGTCTACCGCCGCCTGGTCGCGCTCGACCGGAAATACGGCCTGACCGCCCGCGTCGACCGGTGGCGCGGCCAGCCCGTGAGCGAATCGGTCATCCAGGACGTCGAGACGCCCGTCGAGCGCGGGGCCGAATTCCTGGAGTTCTTCCACGAGAAGGTGGGCATGACTCCGGTGTGGATGTGCCCGCTGCGCGCAGAGACACGGTGGCCGCTCTACCCGCTCGAGCCGGGCAAGCTCTACGTCAACTTCGGATTCTGGGGAATGGTGCCGCTGCCGCGCGGCCAGTTCGACGGTTACTACAACCGGCTCATCGAGCATTCCGTACACGATCTCGACGGCCACAAGTCGCTCTACTCGACCTCGTTCTACGTGCGTGAGCAGTTTTGGCAGCTCTACAACGGCGATGCCTATTGGCCGGTCAAGCAGGAATACGACCCCAACGGACGCCTGCTCGACCTGTACGAAAAGTGTGTACGGGGAAGGTGAGTTGATGGCTCTGGCATCCATCTTTGAGAAGATCGTCGGCTCCGATGCGAACATCGCGTTCATGGCCTACGACGGCAGCAAGGCGGGGCCCGACGGCGCCGACCTGGCCATCGAGGTCAAGTCCCCGATCGCGGTCGCGCACCTGGCCCACGCACCGGGCGAGCTGGGCCTGGCCCGGGCGTACATCTCGGGACACCTCGACGTCCACGGCGACATGTACACGCTGCTGGACCGCATGTGGAACATCACGACCAACGACCTGACGACGTCCGAGAAGATCGCCGCCGTCAAGTCGCTGGGCGTCAAGCCGCTGCTCATGCGGGTGCCGCCGCCCCCGCAGGAGATGCGCCAGAGTGCCCTGGCCAAGCTCGGATCGCGGCACGCCAAGCAGCGTGACGCGGAGGCCATCCATCACCACTACGACGTCTCCAACCGCTTCTACGAGTGGGTGCTGGGCCCGTCGATGGCCTACACCTGCGCCTGCTTCCCCAGCGAGGACTCCTCGCTCGAAGAGGCCCAGTTCGCGAAGTTCGACCTGGTGGCGCGCAAGCTCGGGCTCCAGCCCGGCATGCGGCTGCTCGACGTCGGCTGCGGCTGGGGCGGCATGGTCATGCACGCCGCCAAGCACTACGGCGTCAAGGGGCTCGGCGTCACGCTGAGCCGCCAGCAGGCCGAGTGGGCCCAGAAGGCCATCGCCGACGCCGGGCTGCAGGACCTCGCCGAGGTCCGCTTCATGGACTACCGCGACGTCAAGGAGTCGGGCTTCGACGCCGTCAGCTCGATCGGCCTGACCGAGCACATCGGCAAGGCCAACGTGCCCGGCTACTTCGAGTTCCTCTACAGCAAGCTCAAGACCGGCGGCCGCCTGCTCAACCACTGCATCACCCGGCCGACCGGCAAGGAGAAGACGTTCAACAAGGGCGGCTTCATCAACCGCTACGTCTTCCCCGACGGGGAGCTCGAGTCGGTGGGCTGGCTCATCAGGCAGATGGAGGACCTCGGCTTCGAGATCCGCCACCAGGAGAACCTGCGCGAGCACTACGCCAAGACGCTGCGCCACTGGTGCGACAACCTCGACGACAACTGGGAGGCCGCGGTCGAGGAGGTCGGCATGGGCACCGCCCGCGTGTGGGCCCTCTACATGGCCGGCTGCATCGTGGGCTTCGAGCGCAACAAGGTGCAGCTGCACCAGGTGCTCGGCGTCAAGCTCGACGAGAACGGCCGCTCCGGCGTGCCGCTGCGGCCCTCTCGCGACTGGCCCTGACAGCCGGCGCTGATCCCGTTCATGACACGGCTCCCGAGCTTGAAGGCCCGGGAGCCGTGTCATGACCCTGTGACGTCAGGAGGAGACGGCGGCCTGCTCGCCCGTCGTCGCCGTGCAGCGGTGCCTGTCCTTCGTGTGCTTCGCGTGCCGCCCCCGGCTCGGAGGATGGTCGTTCTGGACGTCCTCCCGCGTCTCCTGCGGCTGCTCCTTCGGATTGTGGGGCTTCGCGTGCCTGCCCACGTGCTCGTTCTCCTTCGTCGTCCCCCAACTGCTTAAAGTGACCGTATGGCTACCCTCGGCGCTGGGGCAAGCGGTTACCCGGTAAAGGAGAAGTCGTTACCGACAAGCGACCGGTTGCTCAGGAGCAGGCGGCGCCGTTCAGGGTGAATGCGGGGGGTTTGCCGGTGTCGCCGTTGTGCGCGCCCTGGAAGCCGAACGACGCCGAGCCGCCCGGCGCGATCGTCCCGTTGTAGGAGACGTTGCGCGCGCTCACCTGGCCGCTGTTGGGCGTGATCGTGGCGTTCCACGCGGAGGTGACCGTCTGGCCGGCGGGCAGCGCGAAGCCGAGCGTCCACGACGAGACCGGCGACTGGCTGGTGTTCGCGATCTTCACCTCGGCGGTGAAGCCGGTGTTCCAGGTGTTCATCGTGTACGTCACCTGGCAGGCGCCCGGCGGCGGGGGAGTGGGCGTGGTGGTCGGGTCCGGGTCCTGGCCGCCGTCCGACAGGCCGAAGAAGTCGATGACCATGGCCGCCATCCCGCCTTGGGGCAGGCTGTGACCGACGCCCTGCAGGCTGATCGCCTCGACGGGGGCCTGCGTGCCGGTGCCGCCGTAGCGGGTCCTGGTCCAGCCGGAGCGCGGCTGGTCGGTCAGGCTCGGGGTCTGGCTCAGGCCGTGCACGTTGGTCCACTGCTTGATCTGCTCCTGGAAGTTGGGGTAGCGCAGCGTGCCGTCCTCGGTGCCGTGCCAGATCTGCATGCGCGGGCGGGGGCCGCTGTAGGCGGGGTACGCCGCGCGTACGAGGTCGCCCCACTGCTGCGGAGTCCTGCTGATCTGGCCGTTGGCGCAGGCGCTGTTCCAGCTCGACCCGTCGGTGGTGGCGAAGCAGGCGAACGGCACGCCGCTGAACGCCGCCCCGGCCTTGAACACGTCGGGGTAGTCGCCGAGCAGGACGTTGGTCATCATGGCGCCGGACGAGGCGCCGGTGACGAACGTGCGGTCGGGGTCGGTGTTGTGGCGCTGCTGGACGTACCTGACCATGGAGATGATCCCGACCGGATCGCTGCCGCCGTCGTGCCGCAGCGCCTGCGGCGAGGAGACGTCGAAGCAGGAGCCGCTCCTGGTCGCCGATGGGTAGATGACGACGAACTTGTGCTGGTCGGCGAGCCGGGCGAACTCCGTGCCCGAGTAGAAGGCGGGGCCTGAGCCGGTGCAGTAGTGCACGGCCACCAGCAGCGCGGGGCGGGCGGGGACGCCGTCGGGGACGTACAGGTGCATGCGGAGGTTGGTGGGGTTCGTCCCGAACCCGGTCACCTCGGTGAGTTGCGCCGAGGAGGCCGGGGGCGCGGTGATGAGACCGGCGACCACGAGCGCCAGGGCGGCGATCACGGCTCCGGCCAGTCGAGCTTTCAGCTTCATCGAGATCCTCTCGCATCGGCAGCCGAAATATTGCGAGTGTCCAGAGAAAATTTCGGCACCGCAATGGGCCTCGTGCGCCCGCCCTGACCAGGAGGTCGTGAGCTGCCGCGAGAGCCCGGCCGAGCGCGGCCGGGCGTGAAACTTTCGGCGTTCAGCCGTCGTGAGCGAACTCCTCCAGCGCCCTGCGCACCGTCCGCGCGTGCCCGGCGACCAGGTCCCTGGCCGGCTCGGAGTACGGCCCGCCGAGCCACGGCGCCACCACGAACTCCAGCCCCGCCTCGCCCCGCAGCGCCGCCGCCGTGTCGAGCGCCGCCCGCAAGGAGTCGTACGACCGCCGCCGCACGTCGGCCACGGTCACGAACCGATCACCCGCCACCCAGTGGAAGTCCCCGAACCCCACCGGCGCGTAGGTCAGCGCGGGGGCCTCGATCCCCCACGCCTTGAGCGCGGGCCGCAACAGCCCCTCGTCGAAGTCCTCCGGCCGCTCCCGCATGCCCAGCAAGCTACCGGCCTCATGGCCCGGGCATCACCTGGATAACGGAACAGCCGGACGTCCGGCTTCCGCACGCCCTCCGCGCCCGAGATCGCCCACCCGTCCACCTGCTCGGCCAGGCCGCTGCACCGGATCTTGCCGGTTTGGTTGTCGGGGGCCGCGTTCGGGGGGCGGTTCCGCGCGGAGGGGGCGCCGCACCCGAGGAGCGGCGCCCGAGCCGGTCAGCGTAGTTCGCGCTTGAGGATCTTGCCGGTGGCGGTCATCGGCAACGAGTCGCGGAACTCGACGATGCGGGGGTACTTGTAGGCCGCCATGTTCTCCTTGCACCAGGCGATCAGCTCGTCCTCGGTGATCGTGGCGCCCGGCGTGCGGATGACGTACGCCTTGATCTCCTCGCCGTGCGACTCGTGCGGGACGCCGACGACGGCGGCCAGCGAGACGGCCTCGTGCGTGACGAGCACCTCTTCGAGCTCGCGCGGGTAGACGTTGAAGCCGCCCCGGATGATCATGTCCTTGGCGCGGTCGATGATCGAGTAGTAGCCGTCGGCGTCGCGGGTCGCGATGTCGCCCGTACGGAACCAGCCGTCCCGCATCACCTCGGCCGTCGCCTCGGGCCTGCCGTAGTAGCCCTTCATGATGTTGTGGCCGCGGATGGCGATCTCGCCCGGACCCTCGCCCTCGACCGTCTTCCAGTCGCCGTCGACCAGCTTCATCTCCACGCCCCAGATGGGGGTGCCGATCGTGCCGGGCTTGGTGGGCCGGCCCGGCTGGTTGAAGCTGGCGACGGGGGCCGTCTCGGACAGGCCGTACCCCTCGAGGATGCCGACGCCGAACGTGCGCTCGAAGTCGTTCAGCACCTCGACGGGCGAGGCCGCGCCGCCCGCGACGGCGACCCGCAGCGAGCGCGGCACCTCCAGCCCCTCGGCGTGGACCTTCGTCAGCATGCCCCAGTACATCGTGGGCACGCCGGCGAAGAACGTCACGTTCTCCTTCACCATCAGCGCCAGCGCCTCGCCCGGCTCGAACCGCGGCATCAGCACGACGGTCGCGCCGCGCAGGAAGCCGGTGTTCATCACCACCGTCTGGCCGAAGGAGTGGAACAGCGGCAGCACCGCCAGGTAGGTGTCGCTGCCCTCCTCGGGCGCGGGGAACATCTTGTCGCTGACCATGGCGTTCATCAGCATGTTCTGGTGGCTGAGCTCGGCGCCCTTGGGCTGGCCGGTGGTGCCGGAGGTGTAGAGGATCACCGCCGTGTCGTCGGGGGCGGTCTGCACGGTCTCGAACTCGGAGGCCATCCCGCCGAGCGCGGCCCAGATCGACTCCCCGTAGGGGGACTCCGTGGCGAGCGGGGTCGCGGGCAGGACGAAGAAGTGCTCGCACCCCTCGGACGCCTCGAACCCCGCCTTGCCGCGCTCGCCGAGCGGCAGTTCCGGCGTGCCCTCGAAGCAGAACAGCGCCTTGGCGTCGCTGTCGTCGAGGTGGTAGGCGATCTCGCGCGACTGCAGCAGCACGTTGAGCGGCACGACGGTCGCGCCGGCCTTCAGGATGCCGAAGTAGACGAACGGGAAGTACGGCAGGTTCGGGCAGGCCAGCGCGACCTTGTCGCCCTTGGTGATACCGCGCGCCACCAGCAGGTTCGCGACCTGGTTGGCCACTGTGTCGATCATGGAGTACGGCAGCCGCATGTCGCCGAAGACGATCGCGGTGCCGTCGGGGGTGTTCCTGGCGCTGTCCTCCAGGACGATCGACAGGTTGAGCATGACGCCTCCCTATAGAACGGCTTCGCGGTCATCTTCGCAGGGCCGCCATACCGGCTGGTAGGTAGAGCAGGTCACAAGTGGATATGGACGCGTTCCCGAGGCGTGGAGTAAGCAGGGAGCACATCATTCAGCCCCGTGGAGGAGACCAATGGAGTACGACTACGTCATCGTCGGGGCCGGCTCTGCGGGGTGCGTGCTGGCCAACCGGCTCTCGGAGGACCCGGGGCTGTCCGTGGCGCTGGTCGAGGCGGGGGGCAAGGACGACAAGCTGGAGATCCGCATGCCGGCGGGCTTTCCCAAGCTCTTCAGGACCGGCTACGACTGGAACTTCACCACCGCCAAGCAGGGCGAGATGTGGGGCCGCGAGCTCTACTGGCCGCGCGGCCGGGTGCTGGGCGGCTCGTCCTCGATGAACGCGCAGATGTGGGTGCGCGGCTGCCAGCAGGACTACGACCAGTGGGGCATCCCCGGCTGGGCGTACGACGACGTGCTGCCGTACTTCCATCGGGCCGAGCACCGCGTCGGCAGCAACCGCGGCGGCGTCTACGGCACCTCAGGTCCCCTCTACATCTCCGAGCTGCGCAGCCCGAACGTGACGACGGCGGCGTTCCTCGCAGCGTGCGAGGAGCTGGGCATGACCCGGCTCGCCGAGCTGAACGGCCGCTCCAACGAGGGCTACAGCCCGACCCCCGTCACCCAGAACAGGGGCAGGCGGTGGAGCTCGGCCGACGCCTACCTGCGCCCGGCCGCGAACCGCCCCAACCTGCACGTCGTCACCGACGCCACGGTGACGCGGGTGACGTTCGACGGCAGGCGGGCGACCGGCGTCGAGCACAGCGGCGGCGCCCACATCAAGGCCCGGCTGGAGGTGGTGCTGGCGGCCGGCGCCATCGGGTCGCCTTACCTGCTGATGCGCTCGGGCATCGGCGCGGCCGACGAGCTGCGCGACGCCGGGGTGCCGGTCGTGCACGAGCTGCCCGAGGTCGGCAAGAACCTCCAGGACCACCTCTCGACCGGCGTGTTCGTCGAGTGCCTGCAGCCGGTGACGCTGACCAAGGCCGAGTCGATCCCCAACCTGCTGCGCTACATCGTGCTGCGCTCGGGCATGCTCACCACGAACGTGGGCGAGGCGGTCGCGTTCATCAGGACCTCGGAGGCGGAGCCGGCGCCGGACGTCGAGCTGGTGTTCGCGCCGGTGCCGTTCCAGGACCACGGGCTCACCCCGCCGACCGGGCACGGCCTGACCGTCGGCGTGGTGCTGCTGCAGCCGGAGAGCCGCGGCAGGATCGGGCTGAACGGGCGCGACGTCGTCATCGACCCCGCCTACCTGTCGGCGGAGCCCGACGTCAGGCGGCTGGTCGCGGGGCTGAAGCGGGCCAAGGAGGTGTTCGCGACGGCGGCGATGAAGCCGTACGCGGGCGGGCCGATGGCGCCGTACTGGGGGCCGGAGACCGACGAGGAGCTGGCCCAGTGGGTACGCGAGCGCGGCGAGACCCTCTACCACCCCGTCGGCACCTGCCGGATGGGCGCCGACGACGCCTCGGTGGTGGACCCGGCGCTGCGCGTGCGCGGTGTGGAGGGCCTGCGGGTGGCGGACGTGTCGATCATGCCGACGCTCAACAGGGGCCACACCCACGCCCCCGCGATCATGATCGGGGAGAAGGCAGCGGACCTGATCAGGGGGCACAAGGCTTGACGTAAGTGGCCACTTGCGTAGGCTCGTCGGTATGACGCTGCCCGCGGAGCTCGACCTGTCACAGATCCCGTTCTGGGCACGCCCGCAGGCCGAGCGCATGGAGGCGTTCCGGCGGCTGCGCGAGCTCGACCGCCCGGTATTCGTGCCCGAGCAGGCGGTGCCGTTCGTCGGCGGCGGGCCCGGCTACTACGCCCTGGTCCGCCACGCCGACGTGACCGCGGCCAGCCGCGAGGCGGCCGTCTTCAGCAGCGAGCCGTGCTCCAACAGCATCCCCGACATGCCGCGCTGGCTGAGCGTCTACTTCGGCTCCATGATCAACATGGACGACCCGCGGCACGCCAGGCTGCGCCGCATCGTCTCACGGGCGTTCACGCCGCGCGTGCTGGCCAAGATGGAAGAGGACCTCGCGCGGGCCGCCGCCGAGATCGTGGACCAGGCCGTCGCGGAAGGCCCTGGCGACTTCGTCGCGCAGGTGGCGGCCCGCCTTCCGGTACGCGTCATCTGCGACATGATGGGCATCCCCGCGAGCCACCACGACGCGGTGCTGCGGCGTACGAACGTCATCCTCGGCAACGCCGACCCCGAGTACACCGGCATCGACCCGGGCTTCAGCCGGGTCAGGGTGGCCCGGGGCCTGGCCAAGCTGCTGCGCGCCGGCCACGCGCTCAACCGGCTGGCCGCCCGCCTCGGCGACGAGCGGCGCAGGCGGCCCACGGGCGACCTGGTCAGCCTGCTGGTCAACGGCGACGAGCGGCTCAGCTCGCAGGAGCTGGGCTCGTTCTTCATCCTGCTCGTGGTGGCGGGCAGCGAGACGACCCGCAACGCCATCGCGTACGGGCTGAAGCTCTTCACCGACCACCCGGAGCAGCGTGAGCTGCTGCTGGCCGACTTCGACGGCCGCATCGCAGGCGCGTGCGACGAGATCGTCCGGTACGCGACGCCCGTGATCCAGTTCCGCCGCACGCTGACCCGCGACCACGAGCTGAACGGCACCCCCTACCGCAAGGGCGACAAGGTGCTGCTCTTCTACACCTCGGCCAACCGCGACGAGACCGTGTTCGCCGACCCCGACGCCTTCGACATCACCCGCGACCCCAACCCCCACGTCGGCTTCGGCGGTCCAGGACCGCACTACTGCCTGGGCGCGCACCTCGCGCGCAGGGAGATGACCGTGATGTTCCGCGAGCTGTTCACCCGCCTGCCCGGGATCAAGGCGGTGGGCGAGCCCGACTTCCTGCTGTCCAACTTCATCAACGGGGTCAAGCACCTGCGCTACACGTTCTGAGCGAAACGGGGAACCCCGGTCGGGCGAGCGGCGGCGTGCTAGGTTTCGCAGTCATGGAGATCAGGACTATCCACGCCAACGGTGTGGAGTTCGCGTATCTGACACTGGGGGAGGGGCCGCTGGCGCTGTGCCTGCACGGCTTCCCCGACACCGCGCACACCTGGCGGCACCTGATGCCCGCGCTGGCCGAACGCGGCTACCGCGCGGTCGCCCCCTTCATGCGCGGCTACGCGCCCACCGAAGTCCCCGCCGACGCCGCCTACGAGACCGCCGCGCTGGTCGCCGACGTACGCGCGCTGCAGGAGGAGCTCGGCGGCGGTGACGACGCCGTCGTCATCGGCCACGACTGGGGCGCCTTCCCCGCCTACGCCACCGCCGGCCGCTTCCGCCGCGCCGTCACGCTCGCCGTGCCGCCGCCCGGCGCGCTCGGCGCCGCCTTCCTGGAGTACGAGCAGCTCAAGCGCTCGTTCTACATCTTCCTCTTCCAGACGCCCCTGGCCGAGCCGGCCGCCGCCGCGCCCGGCTTCTTCGAGAACCTGTGGCACGACTGGTCGCCCGGCTACGACGCGAGCGAGGACCTCGCCTTCCTGCGCCGCAGCATCGGCGAGCCCGCCAACCTGTCGGCCGCCATCGGTTACTACCGCGCCATGCTCGGCACCGTGCCGCCGTCGGGCCGCTACCCGGAGGTCGACAACGGGGTCACCGGCCCCGTCCTCTACCTGCACGGCGTCCAGGACGGCTGCCTGGCCGCCCACCTCGCCAAGGACGCGATCAGCCGCCTGCCCGAGGGGTCGCGGGCCGAGCAGGTGGCCGGCGCGGGGCACTTCCTGCACCTCGAACGTCCGGCCGAGGTCAACCGCCTCATCCTGGACTGGCTCGGCCCCGCCGCCTGACCCGGGCGCGTACGTGGCGGCCTTCGGGCGGGCCGCCGTACGTACGCCGTACGTAAGAACCATTGACGTAAGTGGCCGCTTTTCCCATGATTGCCACATGAGCGTCCTGGACTTCGACCTGTCGGACCGAGACTTCTGGGCCCGGCCCATGAGCGAGCGTGAGGAGGCGTTCGAGCGGCTGCGCCGCATGGAGAGCCCCGCCTTCTTCGAGGAGATGGAGATCTCCTACGCCCCCCAAGGCCCCGGCTACTACGCCCTGGTCAAGCACGCCGACATCCTGGAGGCCAGCCGCAACCCCGAGGTGTTCTGCTCGGGCGACGGAGGCGCGACGAACATCCCCGACATGCCGGCGGAGTTCGCCGAGTACTTCGGCTCGATGATCAACATGGACGACCCCCGTCACGCCCGCCTGCGCAGGATCGTCTCGCGCGCCTTCACCCCCAAGATGATCAAACAGTTCGAGGCCGACGTGGAGACCGCCGCCACGGGCATCGTGGACGACCTGCTGGCCAAGGGCCCCGGCTGCGACTTCGTCACCGAGGTGGCCGCCCGCCTGCCGCTGAAGATCATCTGCGACATGATGGGCATCCCCGAGCGCGACTACCAGTACGTCTTCGACCGCTCCAACGTCATCCTCGGCGGCTTCGACCCCGAGTACACCGGCGGCGACCTCACCCAGATCGCCGAGCGGCTGCTCACCGCCGGAATGGAGCTGCAGCAGCTCGTCCAGGACCTCGCCGCCCACCGCGCCGAGCACCCGACCGGCGACCTCACCTCGTCACTGGTGAACGCCAACATCGACGGCGAGCGGCTCACCATGCAGGAGCTGGGCTCGTTCTTCATCCTGCTGGTCGTCGCGGGCAACGAGACCACCCGCAACGCCATCTCCCACGGCCTGCACCTGCTCACCACCAACCCCGCCCAGCGCGCCCTGTGGCTGGAGGACGTCGACGGCCGCGCGCCCGGCGCGGTCGAGGAGATCGTCCGGCTCGCCTCCCCGGTGAACTTCATGCGCCGCAAGCTCACCAGGGACGTCGAGATGAACGGCCACCTCTACGAGAAGGGCCGCAAGGTCGTGCTGTTCTACTGGTCGGCCAACCGTGACGCCTCCGTCTTCGACGACCCGCTGCGCTTCGACATCACCCGCCGGCCCAACCCGCACGTCGGCTTCGGCGGCCCTGGCCCGCACTTCTGCCTGGGGGCTCACCTGGCCCGGCGCGAGATCACGGTGATGTTCCGCGAGCTGCTGCGCCGGGTTCCCGGCATCGAGGGCGGCGAGCCCGACCGCCTGCACTCCAGCTTCATCAACGGCATCAAGCACATGGAGTGCCGGTTCTGACGGGCGCCGCTAGCCGGCGTTGGTGAGCCTGATCTGGTTCATCACCGTACGGATGTCCGGCAGCAGCTGCTTCTTGTCCGCCGGGATCGACATGAAGACGATGGCCGGCACGTCGGCGCCGGTGTTCACGGCCATCGTCACGATCGTCGCCTTCTCCGTGTCGGAGGTCAGCGAGTACGCGATCAGCCGCCCGGTCTGGTCGCCCACCTTGATGGCCTGCTGGGCGACCTTGCGGACCTTGTTGCCGGTGGGGAAGAAACGCTTGCGCGCGTCCAGCACGACCTGCTTGATCACCGGCTCCAGGTTGTCCTGCTCGTAGTAGGACGCCATCTTCTCCTGCAGCGGGCCCGCCATGAGCACGGCGTACCGCTCGGGCGCGACCTGCACGTACTGGCGGTGCATGAAGTTGTACGTGCCCTTGATGGTGACGGCCGGGCGCTGGTCGAGCTGCCACTCGCCGCCCAGGCGCGGCACGGAGATGCCGGCGTTGGCGACCGGCAGCCGGCCGGTGACGGGGGAGGCCTTGCCCGGGTAGCGCGGCAGCGGGCCGATCGAGGTGGCGGTCTTGGTGGGCGGCGGCTCCTTCGGCTCGCTGGCCGTCGCCGCCGCCTCACCGGCGCTCGCCGCGTCGTCGGGGGCGAGCGGGCCCCACAGGAAAGCCCACAGCAGCGCCGCGACCAGCGCCACGGCGACGGAGCCGCCGAGCGCGTAGACCCAGACCGGCTTGCCGGAGCCCTCGTCGAGGTCGTCCTGCTCGCCCATGGCCTGGTAGTTGTCGCCGAAGACGGTGTTCCAGAGCTCCTGCTGGCGCTCGGGCGGGGGCGTGCGCGAGCCGCTGATCTGGCCCGCGGTGACGAACCGGTGCTCCGGGTCGGACGGGTCGCGGCTCAGCTGGGAACCGGGGCGGTTGGACTGGTCTTCGGCGGGGGGTGTGCCGGTGTGTGGGGAATCCATGGAGGTGGAAGGGACCGCGCGTTCGTTGAGGAGGTTCTCGGTGTGCTGGGTGTAGGTGACCGTACGCTCGTCGGCCGGGTGATTCTGGCTCTGTGGCTGAATCGGGGGCTGGTCGTGAGGGGGACTTTGCTGCTGCGGAGGTGGCGGCATGTCCTGCCGCGGGGTGCTCTGGTTGCCGTACATGACCGTGCGTTCCGCCGGCGGCGTGCTCGCCTGCTGGTCGGCGGGCGGCCAAGGGGCGGGGTTGGACAGGTTGGACCAGGCGCCGGGCGTCGGGGTGGGCGGCAGCGCCCACGCGGGCACCGGGTCGGCGGGCTGGCCCGGTTGCTGGCCCGGCTGCTGGGCGGGCGCCTGGTTGGGAGCCTGACCGGGAGGCGGGGCGCCCTTCGAGGAGACCTCGGGCCAGGCGCCGGGGCCCGCGGCGCTCTGCGGGGGCGGTGTCGCGTCGGGCCACGACATCGGCACGTCCTGCGAGTTCGGCTCGGGCCATGAGGAGATGGGCCCGTTCTGCGGGGACGACTCCGGCCATCCGGCGCCGCGCTGCTGCCCGGGCCGCGCCGGCTCCGGCCGAGACTGATCCGGCCACGACGGCTCGGCGCCGTGCCGGCCGGCGTCGTGCGGGCCGCTGTTGTACGAGCCCGCGTCGCGCGGGCCGCTGTTGTAGGCGGCGGCGTCGGGGCGGGCGGGGGCCTGGCGGGTGGCGCCGGGCGGCTCGGGCCACGAGGGGTCCTTGCGCGGCGGCTCGGGCCAGGACGGCTCGGGCGCCTGACGCGGCGGCTCGGGCCAGGACGTGGGAGCGTCGGCGGCGGGCGCCTCGGGCCAGGAGTGGGGCGCGGGCGGCGTCTCGCGTCGTGGCGGTTCGGGCCAGGAGGAGGGCATATGAGGTCCGGAGTTCTCCGTTGCCATTGCCGCCGGTCCTCCCGAGGTTGTGTCCGGATGTCCCGTTATATCCGGATTTGACGTTCCACGCATGATCTCATGGGATTTTCCAGGAGACCCAGGTGGTTCCGCAGCGAAACGAGCGAAGCCATGCGGATCGGTCGGCGGATCCTGCAGCGGCAGGTCGTCCTCCGGTCGATCTGGCTCAGCTGGGTACACCACGGCGTCAAGGCTATTCTTCTGGGACGAATGAGGTCACAACGGATACATCACCATCAGGTCTCACCGGACCTGAAGGATCCATTGTGCCCGCGGACCCGCTTCGAGTGCCTGCATTCAGCCGAAGAGGTGCGCTAGGCTTGACACATGCGTTCCGCGACCCTGCTTCTTAGCGGGCCGCGACGGCCCTGAAGATCTCGCCGTCGCGGCTCCACCCCTCGTTGTGTGCACGGGGGGTTTTCTTATGGGTCCGAATCAAGCCAGAAGGACAGTAGCCGTGAGTGAGTATGACCCGCAGGCGCTGCAGGCCAAGTGGCAGCAGCGATGGGAGGAGCAGGACACCTATCGGGCGAGCGAGGACCTCGCGGACACCCGCGAGCGCCGCTACATGCTCGACATGTTCCCCTACCCGTCGGGCGACCTCCACATGGGCCACGGTGAGGTGTTCGCCATCGGCGACGTCGTCGCCCGCTACTGGATGCAGAAGGGCTACAACGTCCTGCATCCCATCGGCTGGGACTCCTTCGGGCTGCCCGCCGAGAACGCCGCGATCAAGCGCAACGCCCACCCGGCGGAGTGGACCTACGCCAACATCGAGACGCAGGCCAACTCCTTCCGCCGCTACGGCATCTCCTTCGACTGGTCGCGCCGCCTGCACACGAGCGACCCCGACTACTACCGCTGGAACCAGTGGCTGTTCATCCGCTTCTTCGAGCGCGGCCTGGCCTACCGCAAGGGCGGCCTGGTCAACTGGTGCCCCAACGACCAGACCGTGCTGGCCAACGAGCAGGTCGTGGCCGGCAGGTGCGAGCGCTGCGGCGCCGACGTCATCAGGCGCGAGCTGACGCAGTGGTACTTCAAGATCACTGACTACGCCCAGCGCCTGCTGGACGACATGGAGCAGCTGACCGGCTGGCCCGAGCGGCTGCTGACCATGCAGCGCAACTGGATCGGCCGCTCCGAGGGCGCCGACGTCTTGTTCGAGATCGAGGGCCGCGACGAGCCGGTCCAGGTCTACACCACGCGTCCTGACACCCTGTTCGGCGCCACGTTCTTCGTGGTCGCCCCCGACGCCGCGCTGGCCGACGAGATCGTCACCGACGAGCAGCGCCCGGCGTTCGAGGCCTACCGCGCCGAGGTCGCCCGGCTGAGCGACATCGAGCGCCTGGCCACCGACAAGGAGAAGACCGGCGTCTTTCTGGGCCGCTACGCGATCAACCCGGTCAACGGCGAGCGCATCCCGATCTGGGCGGCCGACTACGTGCTGTCCGACTACGGCCACGGCGCCATCATGGCGGTGCCCGCCCATGACCAGCGCGACCTCGACTTCGCCCGCAAGTTCGACCTGCCGGTCAAGGTCGTCGTGCACACCGGCCTGGCCGACCCCGGCGAGACCGGCGAGGCCACGCCGGGCGAGGGCACACTGGTCAACTCGGGCCCGCTCGACGGCCTGACCAAGGCCGAGGGCATCAGGAAGATCATCGAGATCCTGGAGTCCGAGGGCAGGGGCGCCGGCGCGGTCAACTACCGGCTGCGCGACTGGCTGCTGTCGCGTCAGCGTTTCTGGGGCACGCCGATCCCGATCATCCACTGCCCCGACTGCGGCGAGGTGCCCGTCCCCGACGAGCAGCTGCCGGTCACGCTGCCCGACATGCGCGGCGAGGCACTGGCGCCCAAGGGCGTCTCCCCGCTGGCCAGCGCCACCGAGTGGGTCAACGTCGAGTGCCCCAAGTGCTCGGGCCCGGCCAAGCGCGACACCGACACGATGGACACGTTCGTCGACTCGTCGTGGTACTTCCTGCGTTACTGCTCGCCCGGCTACACCGAGGGCCCGTTCGACCCCGAGCAGGTGCGCAAGTGGGGGCCGATCGACCAATACGTCGGCGGCATCGAGCACGCGGTGCTGCACCTGCTGTACTCCCGCTTCTTCACCAAGGTCCTGCACGACATGGGCATGGTCGACTTCACCGAGCCGTTCCTGCGCATGCTGAACCAGGGCCAGGTGATCAACGGCGGCAAGGCCATGTCGAAGTCGCTGGGCAACGGCGTCGACCTGGGCCAGCAGATCGACGAGTTCGGCGTCGACGCCGTACGCCTGACGATGATCTTCGCCGGTCCGCCGGAGGACGACATCGACTGGGCCGACGTCTCCCCGGCGGCCTCACAGAAGTTCCTGGCCCGCGCGCTGCGCGTGATGTCCGAGGTCGCCGGCGAGCCCGGCGTCGCGTTCGACGGCGGTGACGCCGAGCTGCGCAAGGTCACCCACCACACGATCGACGAGGTCACCAAGCTCGTCGAGGGCCAGCGCTTCAATGTCGCGGTGGCGCGCATGATGGAGCTGACCTCGGCCGCCCGCAAGGCCATCGACTCCGGCCCCGGCGCCGCCGACCCGGCGGTGCGCGAGGCGGCCGAGGCGCTGGCGGTCATGCTGTCGCTGGTCGCCCCCTACACCGCGGAAGAGGGCTGGGAGCGGCTGGGCCGCACCGGGTCGGTGGCGTTCGCCGGGTGGCCGGTGGCCGACCCCGCGCTGCTGGTGCAGGAGTCGGTCACGTGCGTCGTGCAGGTGGCGGGCAAGGTGCGCGACCGGCTGGAGGTCTCGCCCGACATCACCGAGGCCGAGCTGCGCGAGCTGGCCCTGGCCTCCGGCAAGATCACCCCCTATCTGCAGGGGGTGCCGCGCAAGGTGATCGTCCGGGCGCCCAAGCTGGTCAACATCGTCCCCTAGGGGCTCACACCTCGCGCAGGGCCGGCAGCAGCTCCTTCTCGGCCCAGTCGAAGAACTGCTGCTGCCGGTCGTGCCCGATCTGCACGAGCGCCACGTGGGTGAACCCCGCGTCGGCGAACTTCCTGACGCTCTCCACCACTGCGTTCACGTCGTCGCCGCACGGCACGCTCTTCGCGACGTCCTCGGGGCGTACGGTGCCGGCGGCGGCGGCGAAGTTCACCGGTCCTGGCAGCTCGGCCATGACCTTCCAGCCGCTGACGCTCCAGCGCCACAGCTCGTGGGCCCGCTGGAGCGCGGCCTCGCGGTCGGTGTCGTAGGAGATGGCGAGCTGGCCGTAGACCGGCTTGCCCTGCCCGCCGGCCGCGTTGAACTGCTGCACGACCTCGGGCATCGGCTCGTTGATGACCAGCACGTCGCCGTACTGGGCGGCGAGCTCGGCCGACTGGCCGCCGGACGCGGCGATGCCGATGGGGACGGGTTGCTCCGGCAGGTCGTACAGCTTGGCCGAGTCCACGTCGTAGAACTCGCCCTGGTGGGTGATGTACTCGCCGCTGAACAGCTTTCTGATGATCTGCACGGCCTCGGCGAACATGCGGTGCCGGGTGTCCACGGGCGGCCAGCCCTCGCCGATGACGTGCTCGTTGAGGTTCTCGCCGGCGCCCAGGCCGAGGGTGAAGCGGCCCTTGCTCAGCACGCCCATCGTGGCCGCCTTCTGCGCGACCACGGCCGGGTGGTAGCGCATGATGGGGCAGGTGACGTACGTCATGAGCGGCAGCCGCTCGGTCACCTGGGCGGCGGCGCCGAGCACCGACCAGCAGTAGGGCGAGTGCCCCATCTCCTCCAGCCAAGGGAAATAGTGGTCGGAGATGACGGCGTAGTCGAAGCCGGTCCGTTCGGCCGCGGCGGCGTAGTCGACCAGCTCGCGGGCCGGGGTCTGCTCGGACATCAAGGTGTAGCCGATCTGTACCATGTGTCCCGGCTACCCCGCTTTGTGCACCTTAGTGGCCCCAGCGCGGAGATCAATGATGGTCGCGGTCGCACGGCTCCTCGATCACCAGGCTCAGCCCGATGCCCAGCAGCGCCGCGCCGAGCGCGATCTCCGAGCGGGACAGCAGCCGGACGAACGCCTTCGGCTCCGTGCCCCTCCCTGCCCGTGCGGGCCTGCGGCAGCCCGGACTTGGGGTTTTCCATGGCCGGTCGCGTCCGCCGGTGGATGAATTCTTGGGCTTGGCTTGACGTCGCCGATTAGTGTGCAGGGGTGACAAATGGCGCATACCTGAGATACCCGCACCTACACGGTGACCTGGTCACCTTCGTCGCCGACGACGACGTCTGGCTCGCGCCGCTGGAGGGAGGGCGGGCCTGGCGCTTCACCGCCGACCGCGTACCGGTGAGCAATCCGCGTTTCTCCCCCGACGGCGGCCGCATCGCGTGGACCAGCACCAAGGAGGGCGCCGCCGAGGTGTTCGCCGCCGAGCTCGACGGGGCGGAGGGAGAGCGGCTGACCCACTGGGGCGGTAACGGCACCACCGTGCGCGGCTGGACGGCGGACGGTGACGTGCTGGCGGTCAGCGAGGCCGGGCAGAGCTCGCGCGTGCGGCGCTGGGCGTACGCGGTGCCGCTCGACGGCGGGCAGGCCACGCGGTTGCCGTACGGGTGGATCAGCGAGGTGGCCGTCGACGGGCCGCGGGTCGCCACCGTGTCGTCGATCTGGCGTGAGCCGTCGCAGTGGAAGCGCTACCGGGGCGGCACCGCCGGCAAGATCTGGGTGGACGCCGAGGGGACCGGCGAGTTCGCCCGGCTGTTCGCCGACAGCACGGCGCAGTACTGGTCGGTGAGCTGGGTGGGGGACCGCCTGGTGTTCCTGTCCGACGCCGACGGCACCGGCAACGTCCACTCCGCCCTGCCCGACGGCTCCGACCTGCGCAAGCACACCTCCCACGAGAAGTTCTACGCTCGTCACGCCACCAGCGACGGCCGCCGGGTGATCTACTCCCACGCCGGTGACCTGTGGCTGCTGGAGAGCCTGGACGCCGAGCCTCGCCGGCTGGACGTGCGCCTCGGTGGGCCGCGCCCTGGACGGGCCAGGCGGCCGGCGCCGCTGCGGGTGGGCTCGTACGCGCCGGACGCCACCGGACGGGCGAGCACCGTCGAGATCCGCGGCACCGCCCACTGGGTGACCCACCGCGACGGCCCCGCGGGCGTGCTGCGCGCCGAGCCCGGCGTCCGCGTCCGCCTGCCGCGCGTGCTCGACGCCGACGGCAGAGCCGTGTGGGTCTCCGACGCCACCGGCGAGGACGCCCTGGAGATCGGCACCCCCGGCGGTGAGATCAGCACGCTGGCGGCCGGGCAGCTCGGCCGCGTGCTGGAGCTGGCCGCCGCCCCCGACGGCAAGCACGTGGCCGTCGGCTGCCACGACGGGCGGCTGCTCGTCGTGGACGTGGAGAGCGGGAACGTCAGGGAGCTGGACCGCACCGACCAGGGCGACGTCTCCGGCCTCACGTTCTCGCCCGACTCCGGCTGGCTGGCCTGGGAGTTCCCGCACGACGAGCGGCTGACGCAGATCAAGATGGGCCGCGTGGACGGTTCCTCGGTCATCGAGGTCACCCCGGCCAGGTTCGCCGACTACGACCCCGTCTTCACCAAGGACGGCAAGCACCTGGCGTTCCTGTCCGTACGCACCTTCGACCCCGTCTACGACACGCACGTCTTCGACCTGTCCTTCCCGTACGGGTGCAAGCCGTACATCGTGCCCCTTCAGGCCACCACGCCCTCCCCGTTCGACCCCTCCCTGCAGGGCCGCGGCTTCAACGGCGAGGACGACAAGCCCGCCAAGGGCGACAAGAAGGACGACGAGCCGCCGCGTACGGAGGTGGACACCGACGGCCTCTTCGACCGCGCGGTGCCCCTGCCCGTGCCGGCCGCCCGCTACGGCAATCTGCGCGCCGCCAAGGACGCGCTGCTCTGGCTGCGCCACCCGGTCACCGGCCGGCTCGGCGACGGCTCCGAGCAGAACCACGAGGTCGTGCTCGAACGCTACGACCTCAAGAAGCGCGCCAAGGCCGAGCTGAGCAGGGAGGTGCGCTCGTTCGAGGTCAGCGGCGACGGCTCCCGGCTCGTCACCCACGGCAAGAACGGCCTGCAGACCCGCGCCGCGACCGAGGGCGACGACCCCGTCACCATCGACCTCGACCGGATCAGCGTGCGGATCGACCCCGTCGCCGAGTGGCGGCAGGGCTTCCGCGAGGCCGGCCGGCTCATGCGCGACCACTTCTGGCGGGCCGACATGAACGGCGTCGACTGGCAGGGCGTGCTCGACCGCTACGAGCCGCTCGTCGAGCGCATCGGCTGCCACTCCGAGCTGATCGACCTGCTCTGGGAGACGCAGGGCGAGCTGGGCACCTCCCACGCCTACGCCATAGGCAACGGCGGCGGCGCCGACCCGCGCCGCCGCCAGGGCCTGCTCGGCGCCGACCTGGCCAGGGACGACGACGGCGTGTGGCGCGTCACCCGCATCCTGCCGGGCGAGTCGTCCGACCACGCCGCCCGCTCGCCGCTGCTCGCCCCCGGCGTCGCGGTCCGTCCGGGCGACGCGATCCTCGCCGTCGGCGGCCGTCCCGTCGATCCGGTACGCGGCCCGCTCGCGCTGCTGGCCGGCACCGCGAACCAGCCCGTCGAGCTGACCGTGCGGCCCGCGTCGGGCGGCGACGTCCGCCGGGTCGTGGTCAGCCCGATCGCCGACGAGACCGCGCTGCGCTACCACGACTGGGTCGCTGACCGGCGTGCCCACGTCAAGGAGGCGTCCGGCGGGCGGCTCGGCTACCTGCACGTCCCCGACATGGGAGCGCCCGGGTGGGCGCAGTTCCACCGCGACCTGCGCACCGAGATCGCCTGCGACGGGCTCATCGTGGACGTGCGGGAGAACGGCGGCGGGCACCTGTCGGAGCTGGTCCTGGAGAAGCTGTCGCGCAGGGTCACCGGCTGGTCGGTCTCCCGCGGCTACCGGCCGATGCGCTACCCCGACGACTCGCCGCGCGGGCCGGTCGTGGCCATCGCCGACGAGTTCGCCGGGTCGGACGGCGACATCGTCAGCCAGGGCATCAAGAATCGCGGCATCGGGCCGCTCGTCGGCGTGCGGACCTGGGGCGGCGTCATCGGCATCGACCAGCGGTACTCGCTCGTGGACGGCACCGTGGTGACCCAGCCGCGGTACTCGTTCTGGCTGGAGGGGCCCGGCTGGGGCGTCGAGAACTACGGCGTCGACCCCGACGTCGAGGTCGTGATCACGCCGCAGGACCGGGTCGCCGGGCGGGATCCGCAACTCGACAGGGCGATCGAGCTGGCGCTCGCCGCGCTCGACGAGCACGCGCCGGCGACGCCGCCCGAGCTGCCGCCGCTGCCCGCCTGATGATCGGCCCTGCTGATCGGTCCTGCTGATCGGTCCTGCTGGTCAGCTGGGCCGATCGTGGCGGCCCGGCCGGTCTCAGAGAACGGTCAGGCGGGTGAGGATCTCGGCCAGGATGGCCTCGGTGGTGGCGAAGTTGAGCCGGACGTAGTGCTCGCCGCCGGGGCCGAAGCCGGCGCCGTCGTTCAGCCTGACCCTGGCCTCGCGCTCGATCATCTCGGCCATGCCCGGCCGCCCCGCCTCCAGCCAGGCCAGGTACGTCGCCTCCGGCAGCCGGTAGCCGAACGTCTCCGGCAGCCGGGCGGCGATCGTGCGGCGGTTGCGGTCGAGCAGGGCCAGGGTCTCGGCCAGCCAGGCGTCCCCGTGCCGCCAGGCCGCGACCGTGGCCTCGACGCCGAAGACGCTGGGGGAGCCGTACACGAAGGGCGGCTGTGCTTCTAAGGCCGCGCGGACGCCCGCGTGGCCGAGGTGCGCGACCGAGCAGCGGATGCCGCCCAGGTTGAACGCCTTCGTGGCCGAGGTGAGGGTGACGGTGCGGTCCGGGAGGATCGTGGCGAACGGGATGTGCCGGTGGGGCGCGTACACGAGGTCGGCGTGGATCTCGTCGGCGATGACCAGCAGGTCGTGGCGCTCGGCGCACTCGGCCAGCGCGGTCAGCTCGGCGCGGGTGAAGACGCGGCCGGTCGGGTTGTGCGGGTTGACCAGCAGCAGGACCCGGCAGCCCGACAGGTCGGGCACCTCGAAGCGCCAGGTGCCGCCGTCCGGTTCGAGCCTGATCGGATGGAGCGGGCGGTCCATGACCTCCAGCGTGGTCAGGAACGGAGGGTAGGCGGGGACGTGCAGGGCCACTCCGTCGCCGGGCCGCGTCCAGATCTGGAGCAGCACCTGGAGTGCCTGGTTGAGGTCGTTGAAGGGGCGGACGTGGGTGGGGTCGGGGTCCCAGCCGTGGCGGGCCGACATCCGCTCGGCGAACGCCTCGGCCAGCGGGCCCGCGCTCGGGTCGAGCAGCCAGGCGGGGTAGCCGAGGTCGCCTGCCGTCCGCCTGGCCAGGGCTTCGGTGACGGCGGGGGCTGTGGGCAGGTCCATGTCGGCGACCCAGGCGGGGATGACGCCTGGGTCCACCGCCGCCCACTTAAGCCCATCGTGTACTGATTTAAGGTCTATTGGGGGATATGCGTCCTCCACGTGGCCATTCTAGGATTTCTGAATGTGATGAGGTGGTGGCGCGGGTTATGGCAGGCTGGGCGGCCATGACGCCCCACCCGAAGATCGACGCGATCGTCGAGACGTACCTCTCCGTGGCGGACGCGGAGGCCCCAGGGCTGGTGGAGGGGCTCTACCTCGAGGGCTCGGCGGCGCTCGGCGACTACCGGCCCGACACCAGCGACATCGACTTCGTGGCCGTCACCACCGGGCCGCCGGGGCCCGGCGTGCTCGAACGCATCCACACCAGGCTCGGCGCCCACCCCTTCGAAGGCATCTACCTCACCTGGGACGACCTCGGCCACGACCCCGCCGAGCTGGGCGAGCGCCCCCAGGCGCAGGGCGCCAGGCTCAACCGGCGCGGCGAGCCGAACCCCGTCACCTGGCACACCCTCGCCCGCCACGGTCTGACCTGCCGGGGGCCGAAGCCGGAAGAGCTGAAGATCTGGAACGATCCCGCCGCGCTGGCCGCGTGGACCGACGGCAACCTCGACCGCTACTGGCGCCGGCTGATCCACCGCGCCTCCCGCCTTCTCTCCCCGTGGGGCGTGACCTCGCTCGGCGCGTACGGCACGGTGTGGGTGGTCACCGGGGTCTCCCGCCTGCACTACACGCTGGCCACCGGCGAGATCGCGTCCAAGACGGACGCCGCGCTGCACGCGCTGGAGACGTTCCCCGAGCGCTGGCACCGGGTGGTCAACGAGGCCCTGCACCTGCGCCAGGACGACTCCGCGCAGCCGTCCTTCGCCGAGCTGGTGTCGTGCCTCGGTGAGCACTTCGGCACGCCCCGGCGCTCGCTCTACGGCTCGCCGTTCGAGCGGCGGCGGGACGTGCTGGAGTTCGCCGGTCACGTGATCGTGGCCGGGCACCGGCTGTATCAGGCGCGGGGGGATTGACCGGGCGGCCGCTCCGGGGTACGAATGCGATCCCGTCGGCGCGGAGCCGGGTGGCGTGATGTTAGCGCTAACACCTGCTCCCCTCCGGAAAGGACGCCCATGACCGCCCTCCGCCGGACTGTGGCCTTCGTTCTCATGGCCACAATGCTGCTCGTGATCCTTCCACCGGGCGCCGCCCACGCCTCCCCGGCCGTGCAGTACACCAACCCGATCGCCGCCCGGCGCGCCGACCCCCACGTCTTCCGGCACACCGACGGCTATTACTACTTCACCGCCACCGTCCCCGAGTACGACCGCATCGTGCTGCGCCGCGCCACCACCATCCAGGGCCTCGCCACCGCCCCCGAGACCGTCATCTGGCGCCGCCACACCAGCGGCGAGATGGGCGCCCACATCTGGGCCCCCGAGATCCACTTCATCAACGGCAAGTGGTACGTCTACTTCGCCGCCGGCCGGGCCGACGACGTGTGGCGCATCCGCATGTACGTCCTGGAGAACGCCGCCGCCAACCCGCTGACCGGCACCTGGACCGAGCGCGGCCGCATCACCACGCCGTGGGACACCTTCTCGCTCGACGCCACCACGTTCGTCGCGGGCGGCGTGCGCCATCTCCTCTGGGCGCAGCAGGAGCCGGGCATCGCGACCAACTCCAACCTCTACATCGCCCGGATGGGCGCCAACCCCTGGACGATCACCGGGACCGTCACCCGGCTGACCGTGCCCACGCTGGCGTGGGAGACACGGGGCTACAAGGTGGCCGAGGGCCCCGCCGTGCTGCAGCGTAACGGGCGGCTCTTCCTGACGTACTCGGCCAGTGCCACCGACGCCAACTATTGCGTCGGCCTGCTCACCGCCTCGGCCTCCGCCGACCCGCTGCAGGCCGCGTCGTGGACCAAGAGCCCGAACCCCGTCTTCGCCAGCAACGCCGCCACCAGTCAGTACGGCCCCGGGCACAACTCGTTCACGGTCTCCGAAGACGGGCAGAGCGACCTCATCGTCTACCACGATCGCAACTATCGGGACATCTCCGGCGACCCGCTCAACGATCCCAACCGGCGGACCCGCGTACAGAAGGTGTACTGGCGCGCCGACGGCACCCCCGACTTCGGCATCCCGGTGGCCGACGGGGTCACGCCGGTGCGGCTCATGTCGTACGACGTGGCGGGCTCGGCCGTACGGCACTGGGACTTCCGCGCTCGCCTGGAGAGCAACGTCACCCCGCTGGCCGACTCCCAGTTCAGGCTCGTGACCGGGCTGTCCGGCACCGGCACCGTCTCCCTGGAATCAGCCAACTTCCCGGGCTACTACCTGCGCCACCGCAACCACGAAGGATGGGTGCACCAGCGGGACGGCTCGGCCCTCTTCGACGCCGACGCCTCCTTCACCCGGCGCACCGGCCTCGCCGGCAGCGGCACCGTGTCCTTCGAGTCGATCAACTTCCCCGGCCACTACCTGCGCCACCGCGCGGGAACGGTGTGGGTGGAGCGGGACGACGGAACGACCGCGTTCCGCAACAGCGCCAGCTTCATCCTGGAGTGATCGGCCGCTGGCCGGGGCAGGGGCGGCGTCACCACAGCACACATCGTGAGCGACACCGAGAACCGTGAGGAGCCGCCGGCCCTGCCACCCTCACCACGACATTCAGGAACCTGGAGTGCACATCAACCCGCGGGACCGGGGACGGGACGCACGCCTCCTGCGCCCCGCCTGGCGCTCGGACCTGTGCCCGAGCGCCACCCCGCGAGGAGCCGGAGGAAGCTCAGAGGTCAGAGGCGGCGCAGGACCGCGACGACCTTGCCCAGCACACTGGCCTCATCGCCGGGGATGGGCTCGTAGTTGGGGTTGTGCGGGACGAGCCAGACGTGGCCGTCCTTGCGCTTGAAGGTCTTGACCGTGGCCTCGCCGTCGATCATCGCCGCCACGATGTCACCGCTCTCGGCGACGGGCTGCTGGCGTACGACCACCCAGTCGCCGTCGGCGATCGCGGCCTCGATCATCGAGTCACCGGTGACCTGCAGGAGGAACAGCGTGCCCTCGCCGACGAGCTGCTTCGGCAGCGCGAAGACGTCTTCGACGCTCTCCTCGGCGAGGATCGGGCCACCGGCGGCGATGCGGCCCACGAGCGGGACGTAGGCGGCCGTCGGCCGGTTGACCGTGGGCTCCTCGGCACCGGCGTCGGGGTCGACCCACAACACCGGCTCGCCCGGCAGGCGCACCTCCAGCGCGCGCGGCCGATGCGGGTCGCGCCGCAGGTAGCCCTTCCGCTGCAGGGCGGTGAGCTGGTGCGACACGCTGGACGTGCTGGTCAGCTGCACCGCCTCGCCGATCTCACGCATGGAGGGCGGATATCCGCGCTGCTGTACCGAGTCGCGGATCACTTCGAGGATCTTGCGCTGCCTGGGCGTCAGGCCCAGGGAGTCTCGTCGGCGCACCGCGAGGTCGCTGACCCCGTTGGCGTCGTCCCGCTCGGTCATGCTCTTCCTCCTCGCCTGGCGGCCCGCCTCACCGGCGGACCTCCCGGTCTGTGGTCCCGATGTCGCACACAGCGACCGTATCGCTGTTGAAGATCATCTTCAAACAATTGTTCGAGTCTTCCTCGAAATTGTCGCCAGTGTGGTGTACAACATCGTACGGGAGTTCGATCGACACCGTGTTCGATTTGCTGATCTTATTCGGCCTTTTCCTCAGGCCACACGGCAGGAGGTCATCCATGCGAACGCCCACAAACACGGACACGACCAGCGAAGACGTCAACCGGCTCACCTTGATCGCCGAAGCCACGCGGAGTAACGATCGACGGGGAGACAATACGCGGGCGGGGGGTGGCGTTCGCATGAATTCCAGCAAGAGGTTGGGGCCCCGCGCCCGCCACGGCGGAAGGCCCCATTTGCACCTCGTCCCACCCCCACGCCCGGCCCCCGCCGGCCCACCCGACGCAGACACCCTCGGGAACGCAGCCGCCGCCGGGTCGCCGGGCCGTGGCGCGACGCCGGGCGGTGCGGTGCCGGGCGGTGAAGGGGCACAGGGGAGGGGCAGGGCGCGGCGCAGGGGCGCGTCGCCGGGCGCCGGCACGGTGCCGGGCGGTGACGTGGCGCCGGGCGCCGGCGCGGCCTTGGGGAAAGGCGCGGCGGCGGCCGGCGGACGCGACGCACAAGGGTGGGGCGGGGCATCGGGCAGGGGCGGGGCATCGGGCAGGGGCGGGGCTCGCTGGGAGCCACGCGGCGCGGACCCACCGCGCGACGATGTCCCGCTTACGCACAAAGCACGCCGAGGTGGCGCGAAGGTCGGCGGCCCGCCCTCCGACGTGACACCGTCGGGCCCTCGCCTGGCACCCGCACGCTCTGACGTCGCCCCCTCACGCTCGCGCGATGCCAGGGACGCCACCCCGCTCGGCCGTGTCGTCGCTTCCCGGACCGGCAGCGGCAAGGGCATCCGCAGCGACATGGGTGTCCGTGGCGACATGGGTATTCGTGGCGACAGGGCTGCTCGAAGCGGCAAGGGCGTCCCCGGCGATAAGGGTGCCCGCGTCGGCAAGGCCCTCGGCGGTGGGAAGGGCGTCCGGGGCGGGAAGGGCGTCCACGGCATCGCACCTTTCCGGCGTTTCCGGAGGGGGCGGGCCGACGCAGACGACGCCGGCACGCTCAGCCGAGGCCCGCTGACGCTGATACGGGGCGAGGCGAATGCCCCCGCGCCGGGCGGGAGCGCCGGAACCGGGCGACGTCCTGTGGGGATCGCCCCGGAACGCGGCGGCGCGTTCCCGCAGGGCCGCACCGGAGGTCCCGCACGGCGAGGGGAGCGCACGGCCACGGGGGAGAAGACCCCCGGGCGAAAGAAGTCCGCAGGCCGGGAGAAAGGAAGCGGCCGGGGGAAAGGAAGCGGGCGGGAGAAGGCGGTCAAGCGTAAGAAGGCGCTAGAGCGCGGGATCACCGCAGCGCGGGCGGGCATGGCCGGACGGGACAGCGCGCCCGGACGGGACAGCGCGCCCGGGCGGCCACGCTTGCCGGGGCGGCCGAATCCGGCCGGGCGGCGAAGTGCGGCCGGTCGCGGAAGCGAAGTTGGGCGGGGGAGTGCGGTCGGGCGCGGAAACGGAGTGGGGCGGGGGAGTGCGGCTCGGGCGGGGAGTGTGGTTCGGGCGGGGAGTGTCGGGCGGCGGGAGCGGGTCGGTGTGCCTGGGCTGGGGAGGGCCGGGGCGCGGCGGCAGGCGGCTCCTGTGCGGTTGACGCGGCGCGGACGGATCGTGGCGGTCGTCGCGATGGCGCTGCTGTCGCTGGGCGGCTTCTGGCTCGGCACTCGGGCGGTCGGTCATGCGGAGGTGCGGGTCGTGGTGGCCGGTCACGCCGGGCTGCCGTGGGTCGAGGTGCGCCAGGGGGACACGTTGTGGAAGATCGCTGATGCTCTTGCGGAGGGCGAGGACCCTGCCGCCCTGGTAGAGGAGATCAAGCAGCTCAACGGCCTGCCCGACTCCCTCATTCGGCCCGGCAACCGCCTGTACGTACCGGGGGAGCAGTTCCTGGACCGACACGGCGACGTCGTTCCCTGATGATCCCAGAACAGGAGGGCTTGCCTGGGTGATGGGTGGGCAGGGCTGGCTGGCTTCCTGGTGACGCGGCGAGGCAGCCCCGGTTGCCGGGCAGGTGGGCATGGGGTGCGTGGGCTCTCTCGGGAGGGATGGAAGTGCAGGTGGGCGGGGTTGTACGAGGTGCCGTTCCGGGTGGGCGGTGATGCGCGAGTGGTTCTCGCGTTGGAGGCCGGTGGCGAGGGACGCCTTCGCTGAGGGGTGTTACGGGGGATCAAGGCGGTGGATGCGAGTGCTGGGTTTGTCCGCTGGGAGCGGTGTGAGAGTTGTTCACATGCGACCGCTCGAGTAACCGATGTGACGTCTCTACCTGCGTAAAGATCACCACCGGTGGACCGACACGCCCGGGGCGGATGAGGCGAGGGTGCTGATCAGCGACTTCGGCGGGAAGGAGTGGCTCAACTTGCGTTCATGGTCGCGCGCTTCTACGGTTAGACCACAACATCTAGTAGTTACACCGATGTAGTTCACCACACCTTGTGTTTCCGTGACCGCTCCATGGGTTCCCGTGGAGCGTGCGTCAGCGTCCCGTCAGGGCGGTTTCTGCGGTGTGTGGTGGCCGCAGGTCTTGGAGGCGAAAAGCGTGCACTGTCCGTTCTGTCGCCACCCTGACACCAGGGTCATCGACAGTCGCTCGACGGACGACGGTGCGGCCATCCGGCGTCGCAGGACCTGTCCCGAGTGCGGGCGCAGGTTCACCACGCAGGAGACCGTACTGCTCATGGTGAGCAAGCGCAGCGGAGTGACCGAGCCGTTCTCACGTGACAAGGTCGTCGCGGGCGTGCGGCGGGCCTGTCAGGGCAGGCCGGTCAGCGAGGATTCGCTGGCGCAGCTGGGGCAGCGGGTGGAAGAGGCCATCAGGGCGAAGGGCGCGGCCGAGATCCCGTCCAACGAAGTGGGCCTGGCCATCCTGGGGCCGCTGCGGGAGCTGGACGAGGTGGCGTACCTGCGGTTCGCATCGGTATATCGCGGTTTCGAGAGCCTGGCGGACTTCGAGGCCGAGATCAAACAGTTGAAGGCGGAGAAGGGGGAGTCATGACGGAGACGGCCAGCGGTTCAGTGGCGCGCGGGGGCAAGCGTCCGCGTAAGGGCCTGAAGATGAAGCGGATCTTCACCACGCCCGGTGTGCACCCGTATGACGAGATTCAGTGGGAGCGCCGCGACGTCGTCATGACGAACTGGCGCGACGGGTCGATCAACTTTGAGCAGCGGGGTGTCGAGTTCCCCGACTTCTGGTCGGTCAACGCGGCGAACATCGTGACGACCAAATACTTCCGGGGCGCCGTGGGCACGCCGCAGCGTGAGTGGAGCCTGAAGCAGCTCATCGACCGGGTCGTCGGCGTCTACACGAAGACGGGCATCGAGCACGGCTATTTCGCCAGCGACGAGGACGCCGAGATCTTCGACCACGAGTTGAAGCACGCGCTGGCGCACCAGGTGTTCGCGTTCAACTCGCCGGTGTGGTTCAACGTGGGCACGCAGTCGCCGCAGCAGGTGAGCGCCTGTTTCATCCTCTCCGTGGACGACACGATGGAGTCGATCCTGGAGTGGTACAAGGAAGAGGGCGTGATCTTCAAGGGCGGCTCAGGGTCGGGGGTCAACCTGTCCCGCATCCGTTCCTCCAAGGAGCTGCTGTCGAGCGGCGGCACGGCCAGCGGGCCGGTCTCGTTCATGCGCGGCGCCGACGCCTCGGCGGGGACGATCAAGTCCGGCGGCGCCACCCGCCGGGCCGCCAAGATGGTCGTGCTCGACGTCGACCACCCCGACATCGAGGAGTTCATCGAGACGAAGGCGCGCGAGGAGGACAAGATCCGCGCGCTGCGTGACGCCGGGTTCGACATGGACCTGGGCGGCAAGGACATCGTCTCCGTGCAGTACCAGAACGCCAACAACTCCGTCCGCGTCTCCGACGAGTTCATGCGCGCGGTGGAGAAGGGCGGCGACTTCGGGCTGCGGGCCCGCCTGACCGGCGAGGTCATCGAGAAGGTCGACGCCAAGGACCTCTTCCGCAAGATGGCCAAGGCCGCCTGGGAGTGCGCCGACCCCGGCCTGCAGTACGACGACACGATCAACGACTGGCACACCACCCCCGAGACGGGCCGCATCACCGCCAGCAACCCCTGCAGCGAGTACGTCCACCTCGACAACTCCTCCTGCAACCTGGCCAGCATCAACCTGCTGAAGTTCCTGAAGGACGACAACTCCTTCAACGTCGCCGACTTCGTCAAGCTGACCGAGCTGATCATCACCGCGATGGACATCTCCATCGTCTTCGCCGACTTCCCGACGGAGAAGATCGGCGAGACGACGCGGGCCTACCGGCAGCTCGGCATCGGTTACGCCAACCTCGGGGCGCTGCTGATGGCGACCGGCCACGCGTACGACTCCGACGGCGGCCGGGCCGTGGCGGGGGCGATCACGTCCCTGATGACCGGTGTCTCCTACCGGCGCAGCGCGGAGCTGGCGGGGGTCGTGGGCCCGTACGACGGATACGCCCGCAACGCCGAGCCGCACAAGCGGGTCATGCGCAAGCACGCGGCGGCCAACGACGACCTGCGCACGGTCGGCACGATGGACGCGAAGATCCACGCCGAGGCGTCCCGCCAGTGGTCGGAGTGCCTGAAGCTGGGCGAGAAGAACGGCTACCGCAACGCCCAGGCCAGCCTGCTCGCGCCCACCGGCACGATCGGCCTCATGATGGACTGCGACACCACCGGCATCGAGCCCGACCTGGCGCTGGTCAAGTTCAAGAAGCTCGTCGGCGGCGGCTCCATGCAGATCGTCAACCAGACGATCCCGCGGGCGCTCAAGCAGCTCGGCTACCAGCAGGAGCAGATCGAGGCCATCGTCGAGTACATCGCCGAGCACGGCCACGTCGTCGACGCCCCCGGCCTGCGCCAGGAGCACTACGAGGTGTTCGACTGCGCGATGGGCGAGCGGGCGATCGCGCCCATGGGCCACGTCCGCATGATGGCGGCCACGCAGCCGTTCCTGTCCGGCGCCATCTCCAAGACGGTCAACCTGCCCGAGTCGGCCACGATCGACGACATCGAGCAGGTCTACCTCGAGGGCTGGCGGCTCGGGCTCAAGGCCCTGGCCGTCTACCGCGACAACTGCAAGGTCGGCCAGCCGCTGTCGGCCGGCGACGGCGCGAAGAAGCAGGAGCAGAAGGCCGAGCAGGCGGCGGAGCCCGAGGTCAAGGTCGTCGAGGTCAACCGGCCGACCCGGCGGCGCATGCCCAACCAGCGGCCCAGCATGACCACCCGGTTCACGGTGGGTGGCGCGAAGGGCTACATGACCGCCTCGTCCTACCCGGACGACGGGCTCGGCGAGGTCTTCCTCAAGATGTCCAAGCAGGGCTCGACGCTGGCGGGCGTCATGGACGCCTTCTCGGTGGCGATCTCCATCGGGCTCCAGTACGGCGTGCCGCTGGAGACGTACATGAGCAAGTTCGTCAACATGCGGTTCGAGCCGGCCGGGATGACCGACGACCCCGACATCCGCATGGCCACCTCGGTGATGGACTACATCTTCCGCCGGCTGGCCCTCGACCACCTGCCCTACGAGGAGCGGGCGGCGCTGGGCATCTTCTCGGCGGCCGAGCGGGCGGCGCAGCAGCGCGGCGAGGACCCGGCGGCGCTGCAGGAGACGGTCGACCGCGAGGCGCTGGCCCAGTCGGCCCCGATCGAGTCGGCCGCCGCCGCTCAGCCGAAGGCGGAGGAGGAGCTGCCGGTCGTCAGGCAGGAGCTGACGCTGGAGAGCCACCAGCGCTTCACCGCCGACGCGCCGCTCTGCATGACCTGCGGCACGAAGATGCGCCCCGCGGGCAGCTGCTACGTCTGCGAGGGCTGCGGCTCGACCAGCGGCTGCAGCTGAAAACAGGCCAAGTTGGAGCGGCTACGACATTCGGCGTTGCGCGCCTGACGAGATGGTGCTGGTCAAGAGGGGCGGCGAGGTATGTTGCCTTGCCGCCCCTGGACCTCCCGGCCCAGCCGGGCCGGGGAGTTGGCAGTCAGGAGCGACAACGTTGCTTGAGATGCTCCGCAGTGGAAGGCGACCCGGATGCCCCAGCGGAGCGCACTGCAAGCTCCGAAGAAGTGATCTCGCCAAGTACATCAAGTACTTGATGTACTTGGCTTGAGGTGGCATCATGAAGTGAGTCTTTCTGAAGGGGCCGCCATGGCAGCCGTTCACTTCGACAGCTATACCGAAGCTCGTACGCATCTCAAGGCGCTGCTGGACGCGGCGGAGCGGGGGCGCGTGGCCACAGTGCGGCGTGAGTCAGCTGTGACGGCCCTCGTGGACGTCGATAGGCTGCGCCACTACCTTGCCAAGGTCATCCCTTCTCATGCGCAGGTGATCTCAGAGGCGGGTGGTTGGTCGGTTTTCATCCCAGGGCTACCTGTTTCCGCGGACGGTGCGACCTTTGATCAGGCTGTTGCGGAGATGATCGAAGGGCTACGTGAGTACGCCGAGGACTGGCAGGACCACCTGCTCGACGTTCCCAATCACCGTGAGAACTGGGGGGTCGTGCAGTTGATCAGCCTCAGTGATGACACTCAGCTGCGCGAATGGCTGGTGGGGGCTGCACGGTGAGCTGGCCACAGCCCACTCGTGATCATCACGATTCCTTTTGTCGGATTGAGGGCTGGCGTCAGGTACGGAACGCCCGAGGTGGAACGGGCACCCACCACGTCACCTATGAGCTGGATCTTCCTGATGGCAGGATCTTGAGGACTCGGATCTCTCATCCGGTCGATCGCAGCACCTATGGTCCAGGTATCTGGAGCCACATACTCCGTGATCAGCTTCAGGTGGATGAGGCGCCGTTCTGGGGATGCGTTCAGAATGGCGTGAAACCCGATCGAGGAGTGCCCGAACTGCCCTCGGAGGCGTTGCCCGCCGATCTTGTCTTCATGTTGATCTCAAGGGTGGGTCTCGACGAGATGGCCGTCGCGGCGATGAGCAAGGACGAGGCCATCGCCAGACTGCAGAAGTACTGGATAGACGGCACCTGACTCGAGGGGATGCCGCACCCTCCAGATCAGTGCACTGCCCGGGGATCACAGCGCTGCACCAGCAGGTCGGAGCGGGGAGCCGGGAGGATTCCGGTTCCCCGCTCCTGTTTGTCGCCGTGCGGCTCTCAGGAGTCGAGTACGTCGCGCAGGACGTCGGGTTTGTTGCTGATGATGCCGTCCACCTGGTACGTCAGCATGCGCCGCATCGTGTCGGGGTCGTCCACCGTCCAGGTGAGGACGTCCATGCCGAGCCGGTGGACGCGGCGCACATAAGCGGCCGTGAGCTCCCCGTACGGCGGGTTGATCTGGTCGGCGAACGAGGCCAGCCCCCGCAGCTCACTCGTCGAAGGCGTGCCCAGCAGCCCGATCGGCACCTGCGGCAGCAGCCGCTCGAACCGGCGCATCGAGTCCCAGTCGAACGACTGCACGACCAGCCGCCCGCGAGCCAGCCACCAGGAGTGGCGGCGCAGCTCGGCGGCGATGCGGGCCTCGATGCCGGGATAGAGGTGCGGCGACTTGACCTCGAGCAGCAGCCCGATGCCCGCGCCGCGCATCTCCTCCAGCGCCTCGGCCAGCGTGGGCACGGGCTCGCCGGTGTACTCGCCGGACAGCCAGGAGCCGGCGTCGAGCTCGCGGATCTGGGCGAGGGTGAGGTCGCCGACGTTCCAGGGGGACAGGCCGGGGAAGCGGCGTTCTGCGTCGGTGGTGCGGGTCAGGGTGGTGTCGTGCATCAGGACCAGGTGGTGGTCCTTGGTCTCCTGGACGTCCACCTCGAACATGTCGGCGCCCTGGTCGGCGGCGAGGTGGAGGGCGGAGACGGTGTTCTCCGGCGCGTACGCCGACGCGCCCCGGTGGGCGACGGCCGTGACCGTCGCGGCGAAGGCGGCGCTCGCGGGAGCGGCGGGCGCGAGGAGGGTGAGGGGCAGGGAGGTGATGGTCAGGACGGCGAGCCGATGGAACATGAGTCTCCTCTGGTGGGAAGAGATGACGACTCGACGGTGACAAGGCCTTGTGACGGCGAGTTGAGGGCAGGGTAACCCGGCGGTGCCGCGCAGATGAGCAGAACGCGCGACACCGGTTCACTGCCTGGAAAGATCGGCGAGCCCCAAATGCGCACGTCAGGCGATATGTCGGCAAAGGCAGCCGGCCTGCGGGAGGGACGCGGGCGGGGTCAGCCGGTGGGGAGCGTCGTTCCGTAGAGGCGGTTCACCCGAAGCCTGATCACCAGGCGCTGGTCGGTCACCATCTGCTTCAGGAACGCCTCCTCGTCCCCGGGCTTCTGCGGACCCATGGCCAGCAGTTCCCTGCCCACCTCGTCGCCGGGTTCGCTGCTCACCGGTGACAGCTCCGCCTGCCCCTCGGCGACCACGAAGGCCATGAAGTCGTCGCTGGCGACGTAGAGGGCGCAGCGCGGGTCATTGCTGAGCTGGCGCACCTTGAGCCGGCCGGCGACGGTGGAGATGCGCGCGACGCGCTGCTCCGGGTCCCAGTGGTAGAGGACGGTGGACAAGTGGGGGTGACCGCTGCTCTTGGTGGTGGCCAGCGCGCCGAAGCGCTGTGAGGCCAGCAGGCCGGAGAGCTGCTCGTCCTGCAGGGAGCGAGGCGCGGGCCCGGCACCGGGACCGTAGGTTTCCGACATGCACCAAACCAATGGCTAGATAATGGGAAATATCACCCTATACCGAGCTGTCGGCCGAACGTCTGGACGTCGGAGATCACCCAGTATTCGGCGAACCTCCCGGAACGCGCCCGCAGAATGTCGTGCCCGCTGAAGGCGATCCTGGCGCCCGAAGGAGCCGTCGCCCCGGGCAGCCCGCCCCGATACGTTCCGGCGAACGTCCACCGCGCCGACACCAGATCACCGTCCACGATCGGCCCCACCTCGAGCGTGACGTCCACGTCCGCGAACGGCTCGTGCGCCTGCCGCAGCGCCTCGGCCAGCCCGGCGGGCCCCGAGACGTCCATCCCCGGCCAGTGCCCGGTGAAGTCGGCGGTGACCAGCTCGTCGGCCAGCCCGAAGTCGCCCTTCCACAGCTCCAGCAGCCATCGTCGGTAAAGGTCAGTCAGCATTGAGGCCACCTACCCGTCGAGCTGTAAGTTACAACGCATGAATCTCGCCATCACCAGTGGATACGTTGTGCCCGTCGACGGCGACCCCATCGACGGAGGAACCGTCCTCATCCAGGACGGCAAGATCACCGCGGTCGGCCGCGACGTCAGCATCCCGGAAGGCACCGAGGTCGTGGACGCCGCGGGCCGCTGGGTGCTGCCCGGCTTCGTGGAGGCCCACGGCCACCTGGGCGTGTACGAGGAGGCCGAGGGCTGGGCCGGCCAGGACACCAACGAGATGACCGACCCCAACGGCGCCCGCCTGCGCGCGCTCGACGCCATCAACCCGGCCGACCTGGCCTTCGGCGACGCGCTGTCCGGCGGCGTGACCACCGCCGTGATCAAGCCCGGCTCCGGCAACCCGATCGGCGGCCAGACCGTCGCGATCAAGTGCTGGGGCAGGTCGGTGGACGAGATGCTGGTCAAGGAGCCGGTGAGCGTCAAGAGCGCGCTCGGCGAGAACCCCAAGCGCGTCTACGGCGACCAGAAGAAGCTGCCCTCCACCCGCCAGGGCGTTGCGGCGGTGATCCGCGACGCGTTCATGAAGGCCCAGGACTACAAGGCGAGGAAGGCCGCGGCGGCGGACGAGGGCAAGCCGTTCGACCGCGACGGCACGCTGGAGACCCTCGTACGCGTGCTCGACGGCGAGCTGCCCTGGTGCCAGCACACCCACCGCGCCGACGACATCGCCACCGCGCTCCGGCTGGCCGACGAGTTCGGCTACCGGCTGGTGATCAACCACGGCACCGAGGGCCACCTGCTGGCCGACACCCTGGCCGAGCGCAACGTGCCGGTCATCATGGGCCCGCTGTTCACCTCCAGGTCGAAGGTGGAGCTGCGGCAGCGCTCGCTGCGCAACCCCGGCATCCTCGACCGGGCCGGCGTGGAGGTGGCGATCACCACCGACCACCCCGTCGTGCCCATCCACTTCCTCGTCCACCAGGCCACGCTGGCCGTCAAGGAGGGCCTCGACAGGAACGCCGCGCTGCGCTCGATCACCGTCAACCCGGCCCGCATCATGGGCCTCGACGACCGGGTGGGCGCGCTGCGGCCGGGGCTCGACGGCGACGTCGTGATCTGGTCCGGTGACCCGCTCGACGTGATGAGCCGCGCGCTGCGGGTTTTCATCTCGGGCCGGGACGTGTATTCGTACACAGACGGTAAGGCCGTGGTGGCGGATCCTTATTACCGGGAAACGAGCGACCGTTAAGCGTGCGTGACGGCCGGGGCGCATAGCCGGTCGTGGAGACGGGAAGAGAGGGCACCACCATGACTGCACCGCTGCTCGCCCAACGCCCCAGCAAGGCCCTGCTGATCGGGCTCGTCGCCTCCGGCCTCATCGCGCTGATCGTCCTCGCCCTGATGCTGTACGCGGGCGGCCCCGTCGGGTTCGCCCTGTCCGCGCTGCTGGGCCTCGCACCCCTTCCCGTGCTGCTGGCCGCCGTGCTCTCGCTGGACAGGCTCGAGCCCGAGCCGAAGCTCAACCTCGCCTTCGCCTTCGCCTGGGGCGCGGGGGTGGCGATCGTGGCGGGCATCGCGCTGACCCTCGCCGGTCAGGAGCTGGTCAGCAGGGCCGGCTATGCCGCCGCAACCGTCAAGGACGTCGGCTCCGTCGTGCTGGCGCCGGTGATCGAGGAGGCGCTCAAGGGCTCGGCCCTGCTGCTGCTCCTGCGCAGGCGCGCCGAGATCGACGGGCTGACCGACGGCATCGTGTACGCCTCCATGACCGGCCTCGGCTTCGCCACCGTCGAGAACGTCGGCTACTACCTGCTGGCCTTCGGCGAGGACGGCCCCGGCGCCGTGGTCCAGCTCTTCGTGATGCGCGGCCTGATCGACCCGCTCGGCCACCCGATCTACACCTCGATGATCGGGCTCGGCATCGCGTACGCGCTCACCCGCGGCACCCCGGGCAGGTACGCCGCCATCCCGCTCGGCTACCTGGGCGCGGTCGTCCTGCACGGCCTGTGGAACGGCGCCGCGGCGACGGGCTCGCTGAACGTGCTCGGCGGCGCCTACCTGGTGATCATGGTGGCGCTGATCGCGCTGATCGTGGTGACCGTGAACGAGCGCCGCCACCTCATCGCCAGGATGGCCCACTACCTGCCCGCGTACCGGCAGACGGGGCTGATCAGCGACGCCGACCTGCGCATGCTCACCACGCTGTCCACGCGCAAGACGGCCCGCAGGTGGGCCAGGGGAGTGGGTCTCGGCAGGGCCATGAGCGACTACCAGCACGCGGCGACCGAGCTGACCATGCTGCACGTGCGGGCCGAGCGCAAGCCCATGGATCCGGCGCGGTTCACGGCAGAGCGTGACGCGTACCTGGCGGCGATGGCGAGGTCGCGCCGCTGGTGAGGGTCAGGCCCTGACGAGCAGCGTGGCCGCCGCGGTGAGCCCGGTCAGCGCGATGGCGGCGGCCACCGAGATCAGCGTCCCCTGCGACAGGCCGGCGGCGCCGATCGTGGCCGCGATCCCGGCCGCGCCCAGGGACGAGCCGATGTACCTGGCGGTGTTGTTGGCCCCCGAGCCCATGCTGACCCGGTGGGCGGGCACGCTCTCGATCGCCAGGTGGGTGATGGAGGAGTTGATCAGGCCGGAGCCGGTGCCGCTCACCGCCAGCCCGGCGATGACCAGCGGCAACGACAGCGTGGCGGCCAGGCTCAGCAGCCCGATGTAGCCGGCCGCGCTGAGCCCGAGGCCGAATGCCAGGCGGGCGGCGGCACTCAGGCGTACGTGCCGCGACAGCAGCGACGTCACGAACGACAGCCCCGACCAGACCGCGAACAGCAGCGCCGTGTCCAGCGCGGTCAGCCCGTGCGCCTCCTGCAGCACGGTCGGCAGGTAGCTGAGCAGCCCGACCACCGCCGCCCCCACGACGGTCGCCCCGCCCGTCGCGACGAGGAACAACGGCCGCCTGAACAGCTCCAGATCCAGCAGCGGCTCAGGACGGCGCCGCTCGACCGCGACGAAGGCCGCGATCAGCACCACGGCCGCGGCGAACGCCCACACCACGACCGGCCGCGACCAGCCGGTCCGGCCCTCGGTGACGCCCGCGACCAGCGCCGCCACGCCGAGGGTGAGCAGCACCACCCCGGGCACGTCGAAGCGGCGCGGCACCGCCGCCCGCGACTCGTCCAGCGTCCTCGCCGACACCACGGTCAGGGCCAGCGCGCCGGCCGCCATCAGCCAGTAGGCCGCCCGCCAGCTCGTCGCCGTCGCGACCAGGCCGGACAGCAGCGGGCCCGCGGTCGTCCCGAGGCCGATCATGGCGCCGTAGCGGCCGGTCGCGCGCACCCGCTCCGACCCCGCCGGGTACGCGTGCCCCACGATGCCCAGGCTGGCGGCCAGCACGGCCGCGCTCGCCCCGCCCTGCACGAGCCTGGCCAGGACGAACACCGCCACGCTGGGGCTCACGGCGGCCAGCACGCTCGCGGCGGCGAGCACCCCGCCGCCCGCCACGAGCACCCGCCTGCGCCCGTGGTCGTCGGCGAGCCCACCGGCGACCAGCAGCAGCGACGACAGCCCGAGCGCGATCGAGCCGAGGATCCACACCGGCCCGGTCGGCCCGGCGCCCAGCGACCGCGCGGTCTGCGGCAGCGTCGCCATCGGCAGCGAGAAGTTCGTCATGACGAGGAACGGCGCCGTCGATGCCACGGGCAGCGTCCATCGCCGCAGGAGGACCATCGGTTCGGTCACTGAACTCATGTCGGGCACGCTAGCACGGTTCGGTGAATGAACTAACATGGGGCCATGGCGCTCGGGAAGAACTACGAAGGTCAGAACTGCTCGCTGGCCAGTGCCCTCGAGGTGATCGGCGAGCGGTGGACGCTGCTCATCGTCCGCGACGCCCTCTACGGCGTGCGGCGCTTCGGAGACTTCCAGGCCCATCTCGACATCCCCAAGGCGGTGCTGTCGCAGCGGATGACCACGCTGGTCGCCGCGGGCATCCTCGAACGCCGCCGCTACCAGGACTCGCCGCCGCGCGACGAGTACGTCCTGACGTCCAGGGGTCGCGAGCTGTGGGTGCCCGTGCTGGCTCTGGCCGCCTGGGGCGAGCGGCACCTGGCCGAGCGCGGCCCGCGCCGGCTGTTCCACCACGTGACCTGCGGCACCCGCCTCGACCAGGTCTCCTTCTGCCCTTCCTGTGGCAGGAACGTCGCGCCTGAGGAGGTGGAGCTCCGCCCGGGCCCCGGACTGCGCGACGGAGTCGTACGGGATGATCCGGTCAGTCTCGCCCTCCGGACACCACACCGGATGCTCGCCCCCCTCTCTGACAAGATGGTGGAAACCCCCGAAGGGAGATCACATGACGTGGGCGGAGATCGAGTCGGAGGCTGAGCTGCGCGAGCTGCTGGGGGAGGTCATGCCGCGGGCCGCCACCAAGGACCGGCCCCGCCTGCACCCCCGCGACCGCGAATGGCTGGCGGCCTCGCCCTTCTGCCTGATCGCGACGTCCGACGACACGGGCGCCTGCGACGTCTCACCCAAGGGCGACCCGGCCGGGTTCGTGCACGTCATCGACGACACGACGATCGCGATCCCGGAGCGTCCCGGCAACCGCAGGGCGGACGGATTCCGAAATGTCCTGCAAAATCCGCATGTGGGGTTGATCTTTCTGATCCCCGGGAGGAACGAGACCCTGCGCATCAACGGGCGCGCCCGGCTCGTCCGCGAGGCCCCGTTCTTCGACGAGATGATCGTCAAGGGCCACCGCCCGCGTCTCGCGCTCGTGGTCGAGATCGAGCAGATCTTCCACCACTGCGCCAAGGCGTTCCTGCGCTCGGAGCTGTGGAAGCCGGAGACCTGGAACCCCGACGTCCTGCCGTCCAACGCGAGGATCATCAAAGAGGTGCAGACGGTGACCGAGACGGTCGAAGAGCTCGAGCGCTATTACGGGGAGTCGTACAAGCAGCGGCTGTACGGCTGAGCGTGATCAGGTCCGGGCCGAGGAGTGGCCCGGACCTCCAGGCTCAGGCGGCGGGGGTGGGCCCGCCGGGAAACCGGATGACGTTTCTGCCGGTGTAGGCGCGCAGGTCGACGACCTTGGCGTCGGCGGGCGGCTTGCGGCGGCGGTCGGCCGCCCGGATGTCGCGGATCTTGTGCCTGGCAACAGCTGGCGGCACCACCACAAGCCTCTTCATCGTGAGCCCCCCGTGATATTCCTGTTACCTATGTTATCTACAGATACCCCCGTAAGTTCGGTGTAAGGAGCAAGTCAGTAGGGAAGCCGGCGACCTGCCGGTGACCGCAGGTCGAGCTCCAGCGCCGGCCGGGGGCGCCGCTTGGCCGACTTCGTGACTTTGACGCGTTTCATGGTGTTTCCCCCTTCGGAAGCGCGTCCTTTCTCCTTTCACGACGATGCGCCGCGTGTCGCCGGCGACGTCATGACGGCCGGTTGACCTCCGCCATGCGCGCCAGCCTGATCGGGGCCGCCCGCCCGCTCGACGCATTTCTCCGAAGACGGCAGGGCGATGGTCTCGGCGAGTGATGATTCGTCTCAGGGCCGGGAGCGGATGTGTCTCACCGGCCTCCTCTTCCGGACCCTACCCCGCACCGGCCACCTCATTGGCCACCTCATCAGCCCTTGCAGTTGCCCCACGACTTTCGGCCGCCCCACGCCGTGACGCGGTTGTCCGGGTCGCGCGTCCAGCCCGCGTACCGCACGCACTTCCAGGCCCCCTGGATGTGGCCGGTCTCGGCGTAGTAGCGGTAGCGCTGCTGGTCCTCGCTGCGGCCGCCGCCCTTGACCTCGATGTAGGCGCCGGTGGTCGTACGGGTGCCGGTGAAGGCGGTCTTGATGGCGGCCACGCAGTTCTTGCCGCTGCGCTTGCTGTACATCAGGTAGACGTGGCCGAAGACGACGCCGCGCTTGGTCCTCATCGCCCGGTGGCCGTCCTTGACGCGGTGGAAGTCCTTGCCGCAGACGCGCTCGGGGGTGTACGCGGCCGAGCCGGCGTACGCGGTGGAGGGTACGGCGGCGATCCCGGCGGCGGCCAGCGCGGCCGCGATGATCGTTCGGGTGAGCACGTGGAGCCCTTCTGCGAGGTGTGCATGAGCAAGGACGATCTTTACTGTGCTCTGACCGAAATATCAAGCGAAACCCGTCATGTCAGAAAGCGTGACGAAAAGGCAGAATATGGCGGTTTCTTGGGGAAAGGGGACCACGGAACGGGGTATTCCACGGGGCGGATCGACTGACGAGGGGATCACCATGGCCGTCTGCGAGACCTGCGGAAACGACTACGACATGGCCTTCGAGGTGCGCGCGCAGGGAGTGACGCACACCTTCGACTGCTTCCAGTGCGCGATCGAGGCCATGGCGCCCATCTGCGAGCACTGCGGCACCAAGGTCATCGGGCACGGCGTGCAGTCCGGCGAGCACTGGTACTGCTGCGCGCACTGCGCCCGTCAGGAGGGCAGCCAGGGCATCGTCGACCGGGTGATGGCCGGCAGCGCCACCTGACCGAGCGAAAGAGGCCGCCGCGCCAGGAGCGGCACGGCGGCGGGCCCGCCTGCGGGCTCAGCCGGTGAAGCCGATGTCCTCGTACTGGAGGTCGAAGAAGCCGCGCGCCCCCACGTTGGCCAGCGACGCGCGCACGGCCACCAGCTGCGGGCGCTGATAGAGCGGCAGCACGTTCACCAGCGGCCAGAGCAGCTTGTCGGCCTCGTTCGTCGCCGCCCGCGCCTCGGCCGGGTCGAGCGTCTGCGCGGCCCTGCTCATGGCCTGGTCGATGGCGGGCGATCCGGTGCGGCCGAAGTTGGCGTTCCAGTTCTGGCCGTTGGTCGCGTTGGCGTAGATGCCGTAGCTGCTGGAGACCGGGAACGGCGTGCCGATGTACGCGAACGGGGTGATGTCGAAGTTGCCGGGGATGACGTACTTGGTGAAGAAGTCGTCGCTCGGCACCGCCTTGATGGAGAGCTTCACCCCGATCTGGGCGAGCATGCTCTGCGCCAGCTCACCCTCGGCCTTGCTGATCTGCACTCCCGACGGCACCACGAACCGCAGGTCGAGCGTCCTGCCCTGCTTCTGCCTGACCTGGCCGTCGAGCTTCCAGCCGGCGGTGTCGAGCAGCTGCTTGGCCTTGTCGGGGTTGTAGGCGCCGAGCGCACCCGCGTTGTCCTGGTAGCCCTCCTGGGTGTTCATGAAGAAGTGGTTGTTCAGCGGGGTGACCGGCCAGTCGAGGCCCTGCAGGTCCGACTGCGCGATGGCCTCCCTGTTGATGCCGAGCTGGAGGGCCTGGCGGACCCTGACGTCGGTGAGCAGCTGGCTGGAGCCGTTGAAGGTGAAGTGCCGGAAGTCGGGACCGGCGGCCTGGCGCACCTGGGCGCCGGTGGTGGACTTGGCCCGCGCGTAGTCGGGCGCGGACGGGCCGATGTCGATGATGTCGAGCTCGCCGTTGCCGAACGCGCTGATCAGGGAGTCCTGCTCCGAGGCGCGGAAGATGATGCGGTCGAGCTTGGCCCGCTCGCCCCACCACGCGTCGTCGCGTACCAGCGTGATCGTCTTGGCCGTCTGGTCGAACCCGCCGAACCTGAACGGCCCCGCCGTCACCGGGATCTTGTTGAGCCAGGCGGTGTTGAACGACTCCGCGTCGCGGTTGGTCGCGGCCGGCAGCAGCGGCCCGAACAGCGCCTGCCAGTCGCCGAACGGCCGCGCGAACGTCACCACCACCTCATGGTCGTCCCTGCCCCGCGCGACCTTCTCGATGTCCTGGTAGCCGGTGGAGGAGACGATGCGGTAGTCGGGGTCGCGGCCGTTCAGCGCCTGCCACTGCGCGCGGTAGTCGCTCCACGTGATCGGCTTGCCGTCGGACCACTTCGCCTTCGGGTTCAGCCGGTACGTCACCACCTGCTTGGGCTTCGTGCTCGTCACCTGCGCGTCCAGCACGTAGTCGGTCTCGGGCGAGATCTCCGCCTTCTCGTTGGACCTGAACGGCGAGGGCAGCAGCGCGTTGCTGATCACCGCGGCCATCGCGAGATTGCCGTCGACGTGGTTCCTGTTCCACTGGGTCGGGAACTCGTTGATGCCCCAGCGCAGCGTCCCGCCGTCCTTGACCTTCTCGCGCGGCTGCGGGTTGATGTCGAACGCCTTGATCGTCCGCTCGTCACCGGCGCTGTCGGTGGCCCCGGTGCCGCCGCCCTGCTCCTTGCCGCAACCGGCCGGCAGCAGCAGCGTGCCCGCCAGCAGTGCCGGCACGACACGACGTGATCGTTTCATCGAGCGATTCCCTCCCGGATCGAGCGAGGTCTAGACGACTTCGCGCCTGTCTGCGTAGTGGCAGGCCGCCCCCTGGTCCTCGCCGCCCAGCATGCGCACCTCGGGCTCGGCGTGGACGCAGAGCCGGCGCTCCGCGTCGGTCAGCTCGGCGCGGAACTTGGGGCATCGGGTGCGGAAGCGGCAGCCGGAGGGGGGACGGGCGGGGCTCGGCAGGTCGCCTTCGAGCAGGATGCGCTCGCGGGAGCGCTCGCGTACGGGGTCGGGCAGCGGGATCGCCGACAGCAGCGCCTGCGTGTACGGATGCATCGGCGTGCCGTAGACCGCCTCCACCCGCCCGATCTCGGCGATCCTGCCGAGGTACATCACCGCCACCCGGTCGGCGATGTGCCGCACGACGGCGAGGTCGTGGGCCACGAACAGGTAGGACAGTCCGAGCCTGGTGCGCAGCGAGTCGAGCAGGTTGATCACCCCGGCCTGGATCGACACGTCGAGCGCCGAGACCGGCTCGTCCAGCACCAGCAGCCGGGGCTCCAGCGCGAGCGCCCTGGCGATGCCGATGCGCTGGCGCTGACCGCCCGAGAAGTCCTGCGGGTAGCGGGCGGCGTGGGAGGGGTCGAGGCCGACGAGCGTGAGCAGCTCGCCGACCCGGCGGGCCGGCTCGGGCCTGCCGTGGGTGCGCAGCGGCTCGGCCAGGATGTCGTGCACGGTCATGCGGGGGTCGAGCGAGGCCAGCGGGTCCTGGAAGACGACCTGCATGTCGCGGCGGATCTCGGTGCGCTCGGCCCTGGTGAGGTGCGCGGTGTCGTGGCCGAGCACGACGACGGAGCCCTCCTGGGGCGCGGCCAGCTCAAGGATCTGCGTCAGCGTGGTGGTCTTGCCGCTGCCCGACTCGCCGACCAGGCCGAACGTCTCGCCCTGCCGGATGTCGAAGCTGACGCCGGCCACCGCGTGCACGGTGCCCACCCGGCGCTTGAAGACCGCGCCCTTGAGCAGCGGGTAGTCCTTGACGAGGTGGCGCACCTCCAGCACCGGCCGCTCGCCGCGCGCCCGCAGCCGCACGCCCTCCTCCGGAGCGGCGTGCCTGCCGGGCGGCCTGGGATGCACCTCCTGCCAGCGGATGCAGGCCGCCCGATGGCCCTCGCCGACGTCGTACAGCGGCGGCTCGGCGGCGTCGCACTCGTCGATGCGCATCGGGCAGCGCGGCGCGAAAGGGCAGCCGGGCGGCAGCTCGGCGGGCGAGGGCGGGTTGCCCTCGATGGGCGTCAGCGGCTGCCTGGCGCCGGTGTCGACGCGCGGGATCGAGCCGAGCAGCCCCACCGTGTACGGCATCCGCGTCCGGTAGAAGACGTCGTCCACGCCGCCCACCTCGACGGGCCGGCCGGCGTACATGACGAGCACCCGGTCGGCGAACCCGGCCACCACCCCCAGGTCGTGGGTGATCATGATGATCGCGGCGCCGGTCTTGGCCTGGGCCCGCTTGAGCACCTCCAGCACCTGCGCCTGCACGGTGACGTCGAGCGCTGTGGTCGGCTCGTCGCAGATGATCACGTCGGGGTCGTTGGCGATGGCCATCGCGATCACCACGCGCTGCCGCATGCCGCCGGAGAACTCGTGCGGGAAGGCCAGCGCCCGCTCCGAGGGGTGCGGGATGCCGACGAGGTCGAGCAGCTCGACGGCCTTGACCAGCGCGCTCTCCTTGCTGACCCGCTGGTGCACGCGGACGGCCTCGGCGATCTGGTCGCCCACCCGGTAGACCGGGGTGAGCGCGGACAGCGGGTCCTGGAAGACCATCGACATGGTCTTGCCGCGGAAGGCGTTGAGCGCGCGGTCGGGGGCGCCGATCAGCTCGCGGCCGTGCAGGCGCACGGAGCCGGTGACCCGGGCTCGGGGCGGCAGCAGGCCCATCACCGCGGCGCAGGTCAGCGACTTGCCGGAGCCCGACTCGCCGACGATGCCGAGCACCTCGCCAGGACGTACGGCGTAGCTGACCCCGCGTACGGCGGGCACGCCGCCGAACGACACGGTCAGGTCGCCGACCTCCAGCACCGGTTTCATCGCGCCCCCCGGGACGAGGACGGGTCGAAGGCGTCGCGCAGCGCGTCGCCGACGAGGTTGACCGCCAGCACCGTGACCACCAGCAGCCCGGCCACGAACCAGAACGTCCACGGCGCGTAGACCGCGGTCTTGGAGCCGTCGGCGATGAGCGTGCCGAACGACACGTCGGGCGGCTGGATGCCGAACCCGAAGTACGACAGCGAGGTCTCGGTGAGGATGGCGCTGCTGACGTTGAGCGTGGCGTCCACGATGAGCAGCGAGGACAGGTTGGGGATGATGTGGCGGAAGATGATCCGCACCGGCGGCACGCCCATGTAGCGGGCGGCCTGCACGAACTCGCGCTCCTTGAGCGAGATCGACATCCCGCGCACGATCTTCGAGGTCACCATCCACAGGAACAGCGCCAGCATGATCACGAACAGCGGCCACTGGCCGGAGCCGAACAACGGCGACAGGATCGCCAGGATGAGGAACGCCGGCAGCACGAGCAGCAGGTCGGTCAGCCAGCTCAGCGCCCGGTCGGTCCAGCCGAGGAAATAGCCGGCGAACGCGCCCACGACCGCCGCCAGCGCCGTGGAGACCAGCGCCGCCAGCAGCCCCACGACCAGCGACTTCTGCATGCCGCGCAGGGTGACGGCGAAGACGTCCGAGCCCGTTTGGAGCGTTCCGAACCAGTGGCGCGCCGACGGCGGCTGCAGGAACGCGGTGAAGTCCTTGTCGGTGTAGGTCCACGGGCTGAACAGCGGGCCCACGAACGCCAGCAGGAACATCAGCGCCAGCACCGCGAACCCGACGCGCCCCTGCGTGGAGCGGAAGAACCGGCCGGCGACCACTCGCGTCCTGGACGGCGCCCTGGTCAGCGTGCCGTCGGACAGCTCTTCCGCCAGCTCCTCCTCGGACAGCGTCATCCGGCGCGCACCCTCGGATCGAGCGCGGCCTGCAGCAGGTCGGCGGCCAGCGAGGCGCACAGCACGGCGATGGCGGCCAGCAGCGAGATGGCGGCGACGGTGTTGACGTCGTTGCTGAAGATCGAGTTGATCAGCTGCTCGCCCAGACCGTGCCAGCCGAAGATCTTCTCGGTGAACGTGGCCCCGGTCAGCAGCGCGCCGAAGGTGAACGCGAAATAGGTCACCACCGGGATCATCGCCGTGCGCAGCGCGTGGCGGGTCAGCGCCTTGCGCCTGCTCAGCCCCTTGGCCCGGGCGGTGCGGACGAAGTCGGCGTCGAGCACGTCGAGCATCATGTTGCGCTGGTAGCGGCTGAACACCGCGATCAGCCCGACCGACAGCGAGATCGTCGGCAGGATCAGGTGTTGCAGCCGGTCGACCACGTGCCCCCAGAAGCCGGTGGTCAGGCCGTCGCTGTACTCGCCGCTGACCAGCAGCACCGGCCGGCCGAACAGGTCCTCGTTGGCCCACGACGCCACCAGGATCAGCATGTTGGCCAGCACGACCACGGGGATCGCCAGCACCAGGAACGACACACCGGTGGACAGCCGGTCGAACCAGCCGTACTGGCGGACCGCGGCCAGCGCGCCGGTGAGCACGCCGAGCAGGCTGCCGCACACCAGGCCCAGGATGACCAGCCGGAACGTCACGCCCATGCGGCGCTTGAGATCCTCGTTGACCGGCGAGCCCGCGACCGTCTTGCCGAAGTCGCCGCGCAGCACCCCGCCCGCCCACGTGGCGTAGCGCTGCAGCAGCGGTGTCTTGTCGTTGAGGTTGAGCGCCGTGAGCTGGGCGTCCACGACGCCGGGCGGCGGCTTGGGCGTGCGGTCGGCGTAGTTGGAGCGCGGGTCGAGCGCCATGGCCGCCAGCAGGTAGGCGAGACTGGCGGCCATGACGACGAGCACGGCGTAGTTGAGCAGCCTGCGGGCCAGGAACCCCGCCATCGCTCCCCCTCCTACGCGGCCACAGATACGACACGCCACTGAATGTGGCCCATCGTAGTCATATAGCTACACGATGTGATGGGCGCGGCGCACCTCAAGCGTCAAAGAAAGTCAGCGCCCGGCTCTCAGCGTCCGGCTCTCAGCGTCCGGCTCTCAGCGTCCGGCCAGCTCATCCACGGCCGTGCGGACGTCCTCACTGGTGATCGTGGTGAGGTCGGCCGCGCTGGCCGAGCCGCCGCGCGCCGCGTGGGCGGCCAGTCGCACGTCGCGGCGCATGGCCGCGCGCTCGAACAGCGAACGCGCGAAGCGGCCGTTGCCGAGCCCGTCGATCAGCCGCTCCTCGCACACCCAGGCGAACACCTCGTCGAGCCTGCTCAGCGCCTCGTCGTCGAAGGTGTCGCCGGACTTCTCGGCCAGCAGCACCGCGATCTGCGACAGCTCGGCGGGCGAGTAGCTGGGGAAGGCGACGCGCTGGTTGAAGCGGCTGGCCAGGCCGGGGTTGGTGGCGAGGAAGGCGTCCATCTCGCGCTCGTAGCCGGCCAGCACGATGACGAGCCGGTCGCGGTCGTCCTCGGCCCGCTTGAGCAGGGTCTGCACGGCCTCGGCGCCGAACGCGTCGCCGCCCTGGTAACCGGGATTGACCAGGCTGTAGGCCTCGTCGATGAACAGCACGCCGCCGAGCGCCCGGTCGACCAGCTCGTTGGTCTTGATCGCGGTCGCGCCGAGGTGCTGGCCGACCAGGTCGGCGCGGTGCGCCTCGACAACGTCCGGCCTGGGCAGCAGACCCAGCGCGGCGAAGACGCGGCCGAGCACGCGGGCGACCGTGGTCTTGCCGGTGCCCGGCGGGCCGGTGAAGACGAAGTGGCGCATCTGCTGCGGCGTGGGCAGGCCGCGCTCCTGACGCATCCTGGCCACCTGGAGCTGGGCGGCGATCGCGTGCACCTGCCGCTTGACCGGGGCAAGCCCGGCCATCCTGTCGAGGTCGGCGAGCGCCTCCTCCAGCGTGGGCGTGGCGACGTAGCCGCGGAAGCGGGCGGTCAGCTCGTCGAACGCCTTGGTGACGTCGGGCGTGGTGGTGGTGACGAGGTCCTGCGTGGTCGGGGTGCCGCCGGCGCCCACCACCCGCACGTCGCGGGCCTGCGCGGCGGCCTCGACCAGGCTGCGGGCGAAGCGGGCGTTGCCCAGCTCGTCGACCAGGCCGCGGCGGTGGACGTCCTCGTAGAGGCCGAGCAGCGCGCGCCGGGTCTCGGGCACCATCGTGTCGCCCCTGCGGCGCTGCAGCAGCTCGGTGACCTCGACCAGCTCGGCGGGGGAGTAGCCGGGGAAGCGCACCCGGGTGGCGAACCTGCTGGCCAGCCCGGGATTGCTGGACAGGAACGCGCTCATCTCCTGCTCGTAGCCGGCCAGGATGATGATCAGCCGGTCACGGTCGTCCTCGGCCCGCTTGAGCAGGGTCTGCACGGCCTCGGCGCCGAACCGGTCGGGCTGGCCGTCGGAGGAGTTGACCAGCCCGTACGCCTCGTCGATGAACAGCACGCCGCCGAGCGCCCGGTCGACCAGCTCGTTGGTCTTGATCGCGGTCGCGCCCAGGAACTCGCCCACCAGGTCGGCCCGCTGCGCCTCGACGACGTAGGGGGTCTCCAGCAGGCCGAACGCGTAGAAGATCTTGGCGAGTGCGCGGGCGACGCTGGTCTTGCCGGTGCCGGGCGGCCCGACGAAGACGAAGTGCCTGGTGGGGCGGCCGGTGGTGTAGCCGGCCTCGGCGCGCAGGCGGCCGGCCTCGATGGAGGCGGCGATCGAGCGCACCTGCTCTTTGACCGGCTGCAGGCCGATCATGCTCTCCAGCTCGCCCAGCGCCTCCTCGACGGAGATCTGCGGCGGCGCGCCCTGCTTGTCCTGGGGCGACTCCGGGCGGCCCTCGCGCACCCTGACGCGTACCTGCTGCTCCTCCGCGGCGGCGGTCTCGGCCTTGACCCGGCGGGCCACCAGGAACCGCTGCACGAGCACGGCCGCTGCGGCGGCGTACGCGACCCATACCGCGGCAGCGATGGAGGAGAAGGCGAAGGCGACCAGGGCGCCGAGCACTCCTGCGGGGGCGAGCGCCATCAGCGTGGTCAGCCACGGCGTCACCCAGCGAATCAAGTGGGCGGCGCCGGCGACGGGCAGCGACAGCGCGACCATGAGGTGCACGGCCCCGGCGCCGGGACCGAACAGCGCGGAGAAGAGCGGCAGCGCCAGCACCACCCAGCCCGCGACGACCAGCATGGTAGCGGCGGCCCTGGGGAAGCGCATGGTCAGCGCCACGAAGGCGAGCAGCAGCACGACCAGGGGGAAGGTGTCGAGAAGGTCCCAGCCGAGTGCCGCGCCCACGCCCATGGCGGCCACGAGCACGACCGCGTAGAGGACCCGGCGCACGGCCGGGGGAATCTGGAAATAACGCAGCCGAACCTTCTCGAACAGATCCCGCGCCGCGGCCCTCCCCGCGGTCTGGGTCCTGCCGGACTCACGCATCACGCCTCCCCGGTCCGCCCCCGGTTATACCGCACCAGGCCGACAGTTGGGCGGTCCTGACACGCTAGGTGGAGGTCACGAAAAGGGCTATCCGGCGGCCGAGCTCGGCGCCCGCGTCCTCTTGCAGGAAGTGCCCCGCGCCTTTGATCTCGGGATGCCGCAGGCCCGCGGCGCCGCGCAGCGACCTCTTGAGCACGGGCGCCATGCCGCCGGTGATCGGGTCGCTGTCGGAGAAGGCCACCAGCACCGGCCGGTCGAGCGTGGTGAGGATCTCCCAGGCAGCGCGGTTGGCGGGCGCCGCGGGGTCGTCGGGCGTGTTGGGCACGAGACCGGGCATGGCGCGCGGCCCCGCCTTGTAGGACTCGTCCGGAAACGGCGCGTCGTAGGCCGCCCGCACCTCGGGCGCCAGCTTGGTCGTGCAGCCCGCCTGGATCAGCCGGGCGATGTCCAGCACCGGCGCCTTGCGCACCGCGTCCCTGAACCGGTGCCACACCTCGGGCATGGGAATGTCACCCGTCGGCAAGCCCGTGTTGGCCGCGACGATCCGCGCCACCCGGCCGGGGTGCTCGGCGGCGATGCGCAGCCCGATGAGGCCGCCCCAGTCCTGGCCGGCGATCGTCACGCCGGTCAGGCCGAGCGCGTCGAACAGCAGGGCCCTGGTCCACTCGACGTGCCTGGCGTAGGTATGGCCGGTCTGCTCGGCGGGCTTGTCGGAGCGGCCGAACCCGATCAGGTCGGGCGCGATGGCGCGCAGCCCCGCCGCGGTCAGTTCGGGAATGACGTGCCGGTAGAGGAAGGACCAGCTCGGCTCGCCGTGCAGCAGGACGACGGGCTCGCCGTCGGCGGGGCCCGCCTCGACGTACGCCATCCGCAGCCCGTCGCCGACCTCGGCGTAGTGCGGCTCGTAGGGGAAGCCGGGCAATCCGGCGAAGCGCTCGTCAGGGGTGCGCAGAATCCGCATAGAACAACATTCTACTCAGCGGCGCTGGTGCCGCCCGGGGAACTCGCCGACGAGCACCTGCTTGGGCGTCACCCACAACACGTCGGAGTCGGCCTGCGCCACGCCGCGCACCTCCACCCAGAACCGCCGCTGCAACGGGTCCGCGGCGAACACCGCCACCCGCGGGTCGTCCTCGATGGCCTGCCACGCCTCGGTCTCGGCGATCAGCCGTAGCTCGCCGGCCGAGGTGACGGTCGCCACCGCGCCGGCGACCCGGGGCCCGAGCGCGTCGCCGTACGACAGGACGATGCTGCGGGCGAAGGAGAAGGTCTGGCGGACGTCGGAGTCGAGCGGGACCGACGGCTCCGCTCCCATCGGCAGGTCGCACATGAGCATCGAGGAGCGCCACGGCCCGGGACCGCCGCGCCACCAGGCGAGCAGCGCGCGGCCCGCGAACACCGCCGCCGCCGCGAGCAGCGCGCCCAGCCCAGCGCGCCACCCCCACGCCTGTCCCAGCAGACCGCCCGCCGCGCACGCCACCGCGCCCAGCACCACCAGCGCCGACGCGACGGCCAGCGCCCTGTCACCGTGCCCCCGCGCCCGCAGATACCCCCGCACCAGCGGGTACGGCGCCACGACGGCGGCCACCACCGCCCGCGGCTCCACCACCAGTGCCCCGGCCACCAGCAGCACCAGCACCGACCACGTCCTGCCCAGCACGATCCACAGCAGCACGCCGGTGTTCCGCCTGGCCGCCCGCTCGGCCGCCCGCGCGGGCAGCGTCTCGGCCAGCGCCGGCAGCGGACGCCCCCGCCACGTCTCCGCCAGCGCCCGTACGCCCGCCAGCGCCGGCCAGCTCAGCACCACGTAACCGGCCAGCCCCGCCCACACCGGGTCGAAGGCGCGCGGCAAAGCCGGTACCGCGCCCAGCAGCAGCCAGGCCGCGAACGCCGGCACCGCCAGGGCCGCCGACGCCACCGACACTCCGAGACAGGGGTCCCGGCGCAGCATGGCCCTCGCGTACGACCAGACCGCCACCCGCCGCGCCTGCCGGACGGTGAGCGGCACCAGCAGGACCAGCACCGCGAACCCGCCGAGCCGCGCCTGCGCGCCCCAGTCCAGCAGCAGCGCGCACGCCGCGACGGCCAGCGTGGCCACCGCGAGCAGCAGCCTCACCTGGCGCGACCAGACCTCCAGCGCCCGCCTGGCCCGCCCTGTCTCGCGCGGCACCACCGGCCAGGCCGGGTCGTGGTGGGCGCGCGGCGGATCCCACCGCAGCAGGGCCAGGCCCAGGTTGACGCGGGCCTGCGGGTTTTCAGGGTCGAGCGCGAGCGCCGCCCGGTACGAGCGCGCGGCACGTACGTGCTCGCCGCGCAGCAGCGCCAGGTCGCCCAGCATGACGGCGGGTCCCGCCTGCTCGGGCGCGAACTTCCCGGCCAGGATCGCGTGCTCCACGGCCTCCTGCCAGCGGCCGGGAACCCGGCGCAGCACCGCGGCGAGGCGCAGCCGGGCGGGCCACGAGCCGCGCGAGAGTGCCACGGCCCGTTCGGCTGCGGGCAGGGCGTCGGCGTCGCGGCCGAGCCGCTCGTGGGCGAGGCTGATGAGCCGGTACGGCCACTCGGCGCCTGGCTCGCGGTCGGCGGCGTTCCTGGCGGCTTCGAGTGCTGACTCGGGGCGGCCGGCGTTCAGCCTGGTCACGGCCTCTTCGCACCATTCGCGGGAGGACCGGTCGGAGGGATGGGTGGTGGTGTCACGTCCGTCGGTCCCCACACGTACCATGATCGGCTCCGATTCGATCGATGGATAGATGCCGACATATGGCTGTATCTCTCTAGAGAGGTCGGGGCCAGTCGTGGATCGTCCGATACCGCTATGACAAGTGCATGACATGGCCTAAGCTGCCACGCAAGCCGGAGCGCCGGAGCCAGGACACCCCCCGCGCTTCCGCCCCCCGGTCGATTACCAGCACGTGCGGGCCCTGTGATTCGGATCGGCCTGCAAGGAGGCCCATGACCGTCACACAGGCCGCACCCCTCGTCCGCGTCGCCGACCGGGATCCTCGTGACCGCCGCTGGTCCATCCTGGTGCTGCTCTGTCTGAGCCTGCTGCTCATCACGGTCGACGCGACCGTCCTGCACATCGCGGTGCCCGCGCTCACGGCCGCGCTCGAACCCTCCGCGGTGCAGCTCCTGTGGATCATCGACATCTACTCGCTGGTCGTCGCGCCGCTGCTGATCATGTTCGGCACGCTGGGCGACAAGTACGGCCGCAAGCGGCTGGTGCTGTGCGGTTTCGTGCTGTTCGGGGTGGCCTCGGCCGGAGCCGCGTTCGCCCCGACGCCGCTGACGCTCATCCTCGCCAGGGCGCTGCTCGGCGTGGGCGGCGCGATGATCATGCCGGCCACGCTGTCGCTGATCCGCCAGGTCTTCACCGACCGGCGCGAGCGGGCCATCGCGCTCGGCGTCTGGAGCGCGGTCGCCGCCGCCGGCGCCGCCGTCGGGCCGCTCATCGGCGGCGTGCTCGTCGGCCTCTGGTGGGGCGCGGTCTTCCTCATCAACGTGCCGATCCTGCTGGTGCTGCTGCCCGCCGCCGTACGCCTGCTGCCCGAGTCGCGCGAGCGCCCCGACCGGCCATGGGACGTCGCCAGCGCGATCCTGTCGGTGCTCGGCATCCTGGCGCTGGCCTTCGGCCTGAAGGAGGCCGGCTCCGGCAGCCTCATGCCGCTGTGGGCTTCGGTGCTGGTGTTCTTCTCCGGGGTGGGGTTGCTGGTGGCGTTCGTCCGCCGCCAGACGCGGTTGCGCGAGCCGTTCCTGGAGGTCGGCCTGTTCCGGCGGCGGTCGTTCACGACCGGCGTGACCGGCGTGCTGCTCGGCGTGTTCGCGCTGGTCGGGCTGCAGCTCATGCTCGCCCAATACCTGCAGCTCGTGCTCGGCGACAGCCCCGTGCGCGCGGCGCTGCGCATGCTGCCCCTGGTCGCCTCGGCCATCGCGGGCGGTCTCGCCGCGGCCCACATCCTGCCCAAGATCGGCATGCGGGCCACGATGAGCGGCGGGCTCGGCCTCGTCGCGTTCTCCCTGACCCCCACGCTGACCTGGGGCGTCGAGGGGCATCCCGTGATGCTCGCGTGCTGCTTCGTGGGCATCGGCTTCGGTGTGCAGGTGGCGCTGCTCGCCGCGTCCGACACGATCATGGCCGCGGCCTCCGAGTCGCAGGCGGGTGGCGCGGCGGCGATCGAGGAGACCGCGTACGAGCTGGGCGCCGGACTCGGCGTGGCCGTGCTCGGCACGATCACCGCCATCGTCTACGCCCCCGGGCTCCCGTCCGTCCCCGGCGTGCCCGCGGGCGGCATGGACGAGGCCCGCCAGTCGCTCGCCTCGGCCGCCCACGTCGCGAACCAGCTCGGCGGCCAGACCGGCGGCGCGCTGCTCGACGCCGCCCGGTGGGCCTTCGTCAACGCCCTGCACACGACCGTGGTCGTGAGCGTCGTCCTGCTCAGCCTGACCGCCGTCGTGGTGGCCATGCTGCTCAGCCGTGATTGAGGTGTGCCATGTCCCGATCAGGGCAGACAACTACCGTGAAACAGTCCCTACGTGATCTTGCCGCGCTGGTCGCCCGGTTAGGCGTGGGCGGGATCTTCTTCGCCAACGGCTGGGCCAAGCTCGAAGACGGCCTGAAGATCACCGGGGCGAAGTTCCTGGAGCAGGGCGCCCCCGCCCCCGGCGCCTGGGCCACGGTCACCATGCTCGCCGAGCTCATCGGCGGCGCGCTGCTCATCGCCGGGCTCGCGGTCTCCATCACGGGGCTGATCCTCTTCGCCGAGGCGCTGGCCGTCTTCCTGGTCGCGCCCCCGCTCAATCCCATCAGCCTGAACGAGCTCATCCTCCTCGGGGCGGCAAGCCTGCTGCTCGCCGTCGTCGGCGCGGGCCGCGTGTCGGTCGATCACATGGTCGTCATCAGGCGCAGGGAGTCGCAGGCGGCCGACGAGTTCGCCGCCGACACCGAGGCCGACCGCGTGATCGCCGCGCTCAGGGAGCCCGAGGAGAAACCAGCAGAACCGGCTCCGAAGACGGAGGAGACCCCCTCCCCGTCCGAGGACACCGCGCCCCACCCGAAGCCGCGTACCACGGCCAAGGAGCCGGGTAACGGCGAGGAGGTCACGACCGCGTCGGGAGACACGCTGGTGGCGGGCCGCAAGAAGCCCGCACCGCGCAACCGCCGCCCCTCCACGGACTGATCAGTCCCCTGGGGTTTCCGCACGGGCGGGTCGGACTTCCGACCGGGTGGCGCCCCCGGGCCGCGCCGAGAACCGCAGGGTGGAGATCGCCTTCGCCAGGTGAGCGCGCTACAGGTCAGCGGTGAGCCGGGCGACCGTGCGCATCTTGTTCATCGCGTCCAGCGCCGCCACCTTGTACGACTCCGCCAGCGTCGGATAGTTGAACACCGCGTTGACCAGGTAGTCGACCGTGCCGCCGCACCCCATGACGGTCTGCCCGATGTGCACCAGCTCGGTGGCGCCCGTGCCGAACACGTGCACGCCGAGCAGCCGCCGGTCCTCGGAGGACACCAGCAGCTTGAGCATGCCGTACGAGTCGCCGATGATCTGCCCCCTGGCCAGCTCCCTGTAGCGCGAGATGCCCACCTCGAACGGCACCTTGTCGCGGGTCAGCTCGTCCTCCGAGCAGCCGACGAAGCTGATCTCGGGAATGGTGTAGATGCCGATGGGCGGCAGCTCGGCCAGGTCGCCCGACGGCTCGCCGCAGGCGTGCTGCGCGGCCAGCCTGCCCTGCTCCATCGAGGTGGCGGCCAGCGCGGGGAAGCCGATCACGTCGCCGACGGCGTAGATGTGGGGCACCTCGGTGGCGAAGTTCTCGTCCACCTTGATCCGGCCGCGGTCGTCGGCGGACAGCCCGGCGGCCTCCAGGCACAGCTCGGCGGTCTTGCCCTGGCGGCCGGCCGAGTACATGACGCAGTCGGCCGGGATGATCTTGCCGCTCTCCAGCAGGGTCAGCGCGCCGCGCGGGCGGCGCTCGACGGCCGCCACGTTCTCGCCGAACCTGAAGGTGACCGCGAGGTCGCGCAGGTGGTACTTCAGCGCCTCGACGATCTCCAGGTCGCAGAACTCCAGCATGCGCTCGCGCCGCTCGATCACGGTCACCTTGGTGCCGAGCGCGGCGAACATGGAGGCGTACTCGATGCCGATCACCCCGGCGCCCACGACGACCAGCGTCTCGGGCACCCGGTCGAGCCGCAGGATCGCGTCGGAGTCGATCACGGTCTTGTCGTCGAACTCGACGCTCGCCGGCCGGGCCGGCGAGGTGCCCGTCGCGATCACGATCTTGTCGGCGGTGACCTTCTTCTCGTCCTGGTCCTCGCCGGTGATGCCGATCGTGTACGGGTCGAGGAAGCGGCCGGTGCCCTGGAGCACCGTCACGTGGTTGCGGGCCAGCTGCGCGCGGATCACCTGGATCTCGCGGCCGATCACGTGCTGGGTGCGCATGCCGAGGTCGGTGACCGTGATCTCGTCCTTGACGCGGTAGCTGGCGCCGTACAGCTCCCGCTGGTTGAGCCCCGTCAGATAGAGGACGGCCTCGCGCAGCGTCTTCGACGGGATCGTGCCCGTGTTGATGCACACGCCGCCGATCATGTTCCGTTTCTCGATCACAGCCACGCGCTTGCCGAGTTTCGCGGCCGCGATCGCCGCCTTCTGCCCGCCCGGTCCCGAGCCCAGGACCACCACATCGAAGTCCGCCACGCCGTCCAGTCTGCGGGGTCGCCCGTGCGGCGGAAAAGACCCCTCTGGGAGACTCCGGGTATGTCTCGCAGATTCACGCAGGTCGACGTCTTCGCCGCCACTCCGTACCTCGGCAACGCGCTCGCGGTCGTCATCGACGCCGACGGGCTGAGCACGGAGGAGATGCAGCGCTTCGCCCGATGGACGAACCTGTCGGAGACCACCTTCCTGCTGCCGCCGACCAGCGGTGAGGCCGACTACCGGGTGCGCATCTTCACCCCTGACCGGGAGCTGCCCTTCGCCGGGCATCCCACGCTGGGCTCCTGCCACGCCTGGCTGGAGTCGGGCGGCGTGCCGCGCAAGGAGGGCGAGGTGGTGCAGGAGTGCGGGGCCGGGCTCGTGCCGCTGCGCGTCACCGGCGACGGCCTGGCCTTCGAGGCGCCGCCGCTGATCCGCTCGGGACCGGTGGACGAGGAGCTGCTCGGCCGGGTGGCCGCCGCGCTCGGCATCGAGCGGGCCGACATCGTGGCCGCCGAGTGGGCCGCCAACGGCCCCCACTGGATCGGGGTGCTGCTGGCGGACGCCGGGCAGGTGCTCGCGCTGCGCCCCGGCACGGTGCCGGAGGACATCGGCGTCGTGGGTCCCTACCCCGAGGGGTCGGAGTGCGCGTTCGAGGTGCGGGCGTTCTTCCCGCAGAACGGCGCCACCGTCGAGGACCCCGTGACCGGGAGCCTGAACGCCGCGCTCGCCCAGTGGCTGCTGCGCACCGGCCGGGCGAACGCCCCCTACGTCGCCGCGCAGGGCACCGTGATCGGCAGGCGGGGCCGCGTGCACGTCTCCACCGACGCCGAGGGCCGCATCTGGGTCGGCGGCGCGGTCACGACCTGCGTCACGGGCACGCTCGACCGCTGAGCCGCCGTGTGCGTCACGGGCCGGCCGGACGGGCGAGGCCCTGCGCGAGCGTGAAGCGGACCCGGTCGCCTGGCCGCAGCTGGGCGGCCACCGGCAGGTCGGCGTCCAGCACCACCGCGATCACCGGGTAGCCGCCGGTGGGCGGGTGGTCGGCGAGGAAGACGATCGGCTGCCCGCTCGGCGGCACCTGCACGGCCCCGGTCACCATGCCCTCGCTCGGCAGCTCGCCCTCCCTGGCCCGCGCCAGCTCGGGTCCGTGCAGCCGCACGCCGACGCGGTTGCTGTCCTGGCTCACCTCGTACGGCCGCCCGCACAGCACCTCCAGCGCGCCGCCCGCGAACCAGTCGTCGCGCGGCCCCGGCACCACCCGCAGCACGGCGGGCCGCGGCCCCGGCAGGGGCGCCTGGTCCACGGTGATCAGCCCGTCGGCCCCGCCGACCGGCAGCGTGTCGCCGGCCCGCAGCGGCGGTGGCCCGAGCCCGGACAGCGAATCGGTCGACCTGCTGCCGAGCACCGGCTCGACCGCGATGCCGCCGCGCACCGCCACGTACGTACGCAGCCCTGTCCCGGGCATCCCGAAGATCAGCTCGGCTCCGGCGGGCACCCAGAACGGCGCCCCCATGCCGGGCCGCACCCCGGAGGCGCCCGCCGCCCGCACCTCCAGCGGCGCCCCCGTCACCGCCACCCAGGCCGCGTCGGCGAACCGCAGCCGCGCCCCGCCGAACGTCAGCTCGATCCCGGCCGGCCACTCGGCGTTGCCGACCAGCCGGTTGGCCAGCTTCAACGCAGGAGCGTCGGCCGCGCCCGAACACGGCACGCCCAGATGCGCGAACCCCGGCCGCCCGAGATCCTGGACGGTCGCGTAAGGACCCGGCGCCACGACCTCGATCATGCGACCTCGAACCGCACCCGCGTGCCCGGCCTGAACAGCGACGGCGGATCGGCGGACACGTCCCACACCCGCACCGACGTCCGCCCGAGCAGCCGCCACCCGCCCGGCGACGCCGTCGGATAGACCGCCGAGTAGGGCCCCGCGACGGCCACGGACCCGGCGGGCACCGACGTGCGCGGCGTGTCCAGCCTGGGCATCTCCAGCACCGGGTCGAGCCCGGTCAGGTAGGCGAAGCCGGGGGCGAACCCCAGCCACCCCACCACCAGCTCACGCCCGGTGTGCCGGTCGATCACCTCCGCCACGGAGATCCCGGCCAGCTCGGCCACGGACTCCAGGTCGGCCCCGTCATAGACGACGGGGATGGTGACGACAGGCCGTTCACGACCCTCGTCCGCCGCCGTCCTGCCGCTCTCCTCGCGGACGACCGACTCGAGCCGCGCCCGCAACCGCCCCTGATCCGCACCCGGCGCCACCACCAGCACCGTCGCGGGCCCTGGCACGATCTCCACGACGCCCGCCGGCCGCGCCGCACGCAACGCCGCGTCGACGCGGTGCGACAGCTCCAGCGAGCCCGTCTCCACGAGCAGCCCGTGCTCCCCGGCCGTGCGGATCACGCGAACGCCTGCAGGACCACTCCGGCGGCCAGCAGCGCGTCGCGCACCCCCTGCGCCAGCCTGACCGCGTCAGGGGTGTCTCCGTGGACGCAGATGGAACGCGCGGAAAGAGGCACGGAACTGCCGTCAGCGGCCGTCACAGAGCCTTCCACGGCCATCTGGCGGGCGCGGGCGGCCACCGCCTCGGGGTCGTGGACGACCGACCCGGGCTCGCGGCGCGGCACCAGCATGCCCGCCGGCGTGTACGCCCGGTCGGCGAACGCCTCGCTCACCGTCGGCACCCCCTCGGCCGCCGCCACCCGGTGCACCACCGAGCCCGGCAGGGTCAGCACCGGCAGCGAGGGGTCGTAGTCGGCGACCGCGTCGATCACCGCCGTGGCCTGCTCCTCGTCGCGGCAGATCCGGTTGTAGAGCGCGCCGTGCGGCTTGACGTAGGAGACCCGCCCGCCCATCGCCCTGGCGATGCCGTCGACGGCGGCGAGCTGGTAGAGCACCTCGGCGCACAGCTCCTCCGGCTCGACCTCCATCTCCCTGCGCCCGAAGTGGGCCAGGTCGCGATAGGACACCTGCGCCCCGATCGACACCCCGCGGTCCACGGCCGCCGCGCACGTGCGCCTGATCGTCACGGGGTCGCCCGCGTGGAAGCCGCAGGCCACGTTGGCGCTCGTGACGATGTCGAGCAGCGCGAGGTCGTCGCCGAGCCGCCAGATGCCGAAACCCTCGCCCAGGTCAGCGTTCAGGTCGATCACCATGGCACCCATCATGGCGGGTACGGCTACCTCGGCGCGACGAACAACGTCTGCGTGGCCGCGCCGATCTCGCCGCTCTCGTCGTACAGGGTGCTCCGGGTCAGGCCGCGGCCGGACGGGCCGACGACGGTCTCCGCGTCCATGCAGACCCATTCGCCCGCCGGCGCGCGGAACAGCGAGATCGTCAGATCGACGTTCACGAACACGTGCGTGTCGAAGCCGAGGGCGGCGCTGATGCCGTTGCCGCTGTCGGCGAGCACCGCCACCCGCTCGAACGGCGCCGGCTCCTCGCCTTCGACCAGCGGCACGCGCAGCCTGCCCCACGCGGTCGCGGGGCCCGTCTCACCGGGGCCGCCCGCGACGAACCGCCACTCCATCGCCCGCCCGTAGCCGAAGTCGGTGGCCAGCCAGGAGCCGTCGGGCTTCAGCGAGTGCGGGGGAGCGGGCGGTGCGGCGCCGCCCACCGGGGGCATCTCCTCCGTACGGATGCGCCAGGCCGTGGCCCTCACGTATTCGCGGCCGCCCGACGACACGCTCGCCGACAGGCACTGCACCCGCTTGCCGTCGCGTACGACGTCGGTCGTGACCTCCAACTCGGCCACGGGCACCGGCGCGAACACCTCGGCCACCAGCCGGGACGGCTCCAGCCCCGGGCGCGGCGCGGTCTGGGCCACCTCGTGCGCGATCAGCGCGGCGACCGGCCCCATGTGCTGCGTGCGCGGGTCCCAAGGACCCTGGGTGTGCTCGGAGGCCAGGTAGCGGCCCGCTTGATCAGCACGGGTGAGTCGCCGGTACATCGCCATGGAGGAAGACTCTAGAACTCGTCGGGGATGTCCGCGATGTCGTCGAGCGCCGCCGCCAGCTCGTCGGGATGGCCGCCGATCCGCTCGACGATCTCGATCAGGACGTGGAGCACGTCGTGGCGGTCGTGGCCGAGGTCGAGCAGCCGTTGCGCGGCCTCCCACAGCTGCGGCGGGTCGCCGTCCCACAGCCGGCTCGCGATCTCCTCGTGCCAGGCCAGGTGCTCCTGGTCGATCACGGTGCCGTGGTCGATCTCGAGTAACGTACGGCGGTCGGCGGCGTCGGCCGGGTCGAGCCGGTCGAGGTCGATGCCGTTGTGGGTGCCCTGCAGATAGGGGAAGGCGAAGGCCCGCCTGGCCAGCGCCGACAGGTCGCCGTCGGGCAGGAGCCTTTCGAGCAGCGGCCGGTCGAGCCCGAACGTCGTCGGGTCGCGGTAGGCCTCGGGGAACTTCCCGATCGCCTCCCACACCGCGTCGAGCGTGGCCTTGAGCCCCTGCTCGGGCAGCCCCGTGCGGCGCGCCGCGAAGCGCACCCAGGCCGCCAGCACGTGCGGCATCGCCTCCTGCTCCGCCTCGCTCAGCATCACCTTGCGCGGCAGCCAGTCGAGCAGGAACGTCTCGCACTTGGTCGGGCTCACCCGCAGCGGCCGGTTGAAGTCCTGGTCGCAGCCGTAGTCGATGATGTGGTCGGCGCAGCGCGAGGCCGCCGAGGGGTCGGACAGGTGCTCGGCCGCGTCGGAGGCGAGGAACTCCGCCGCCAGCATGGCCCGCCGCTCCCTGCTGTAGGGGGCCTCGGTGTGCAGCGGCGCGGGACGCTTGCGCCCCGGCGGCAGCGCCTTGAGCCTGGCCCTGGCGAAGGCGTGGTAGGCGCTGTAGCTGTCGCTCACCGGCGGCGGCGTCTTCGGCTCTCTGGTGGCCTTCATCGCCGACTCCAGCAGCGCCCTGGCCTGGTCGGGCTCGATCTCCTCGAACAGCAGCAGCGGATTGCCCGCCGCCTCGGCCCTGGCCTGCTCAAGCAGCTTGTCGACCTGTGAGGAGACCCAGGCGTCGCGGGCCATGCCGCTCATGTTGTAGTCGACCACCAGGACCAGCGCGTGGCGGTCCATCGGCTGCTCGCTGTCGCTCCAGCGGTAGGCGAAGGTGCAGATCACCGTGTCCTGGTCGCCGTAGGCGTCGCGGGAGACGTAGCAGCCGGCCGGTTTGACCGCGCCGACCCGGTCGGCCCAGCCGGGGCGCGCCACACCCGACTCCATCATCGCCAGCGCCGCGCCCTCCGCCTTGGCGCCCTGGCGGGCGGTGCCGAGATAGGCCAGGCAGATGAGCAGCGTGAGCGAGGCCGGGGTGCCGGCCTTGGCGGCGTAGTCGACCAGCCCTTCGCCGAGCACCTGCTCGACGTCGCCGCCTCTGACCCGCCTGCCCCACCAGGCGCCGATCATGTCGGAGACCATCAGCTCCGCGTCGAGGGGGGTGCGTACGGCCAGCAACTCACGAGCCGCCTGCACCATCTCCTTGAACACGTCGTCAGGAGGGGTGCTCTCCTGGGGATCTCGTCGGTGTCGGCGCACACCCTCACTCTCTCGTATTCCGGGCGCGGACGGTGCGGAGAACACGGCCCGGTGACCTCGATGTTATCGGCGGCGGCGATCGAGACGGACACGAGACGGACACGCCGATCAGGACGCTTCACGCTTGTCACGCCGTCTTGGGACGCCGTGCGCCGGCGCCCCGGGGTCAGCGGTTGCCGCGCGGCGGCGGCGCGGAGTTGACGATCGCGAGCAGGTGCTCCCGGGCGATGCGTTCCACGATCTCGGGTGTCGCCGAGATGCCCAGGTGCTGGGCGCACGCGCACACGTCGGCCACGCATCGGTCGATCGTGTCCACGGGCACGGTCAGGAACTCTTCGGCCAGCCTGAGACTGACCGGCTCCCGCAGGAACCGTGTGGCCAGAGCGAGCATAGGAGTGAGATTCCTCTGGAACCGTAGGGGCAAACCCCCAGGAATGTCTGCAGGGCGACTTGCGCTCCCATTCCACCTTTTCTCGGGCGCGTGTCAAGGCTCCGCGCGGCCTGTGTTCACTTCACCGGGTGAGCTTTCATGCAAAGCTGTCTCCATGCGCATCCAGCTCGCCCAGCGGAGCGAGGCGAATGAGCTCCTCGGCCGCAGCCCGTTCGCCCTGCTCGTCGGCATGCTGCTCGACCAGCAGATCCCCATGGAATGGGCGTTCACGGGGCCGTACACGATCTCCGAGCGGCTCGGGCGCGACCTGACCGCGCAGGAGGTCGCCTCCTACGGCCCCGAGGCGTTCACCGCCCTGCTCGCGGACAAGCCGGCCGTGCATCGCTACCCCAAATCCATGGCGGCCCGCATCCAGCAGCTGGCTGCCTATATCGTCGAGCACTACGACGGACGGCCCGAGAACATCTGGGCCGACGCCGCCGACGGTCAAGAATTGGTGAAACGACTCATCGCCCTGCCGGGATACGGCAAGCAGAAGGCCCAGATCTTTTTGGCATTGCTGGGCAAGCAGTTGGGGGTCCAGCCGTCAGGCTGGCGTGAAGCAGCCGGACTCTACGGCGAGGAGGGGTCGTACCGGTCGGTGGCCGACGTGGTCGACGCCGACAGCCTGGCCCGCGTGCGGGCGGCCAAACAGGAGGCCAAGCGCGCGGCCAAGGGCCAGTAGGGGCCCAGAGGTCGTGGCGGGATCCGCCCCGGCGATCTGGCGCTGTAACCTGATCTTGCTGCGCAATGTGGAGCGACTTTGACAGGATGCGTAGACCCTAGAGGCGACAGGGCCGCGGCGGGGGCTTCCGTCCGTACATGCCCATCGTCGATGATGTACTGCAGAATCCGGTCGCCCGGAGCTGCGCTACGCCGATACACAGTTATGGAGATGTGCCGCGTGGGAGACCCTGGCACGCGACGGAGGTGCGGACCATGAGCGCCGAGACCTCCGTTCCCCGTCCCCGGGAGTCGGATGTGGACATCTCAGACTCCGCCCTCTTCAAGGGCATGTTGTCGGAGGCCGAGTTCGCCTTCGCGTTCTTCGACGCCGACAGCCGCATCCAGCGGGTCAACGACGTCTTCAGCGACGTCGTCAACGTGCCCGCCGACCGCATGATCGGCAGGCAGCCGGTCGAGGTGCTGTCCGCCGACCTCAGCCAGATCATCACGCACGCCGTGCAGGCGGTCATCGAGGGTGACGCGCCGGTCACCGAGGGCCGCGTCCGCGTGCGCTCCGCCGAGGGCGACACGCGCCACTGGTCGCTGTCGTTCTCGCCGGTCCACGACGACGCCGGCGAGCTGCGCGCGATCGCCCTGGTCGGGCTCGACGTCACCGAGAGCCGCCAGACCGAGGAGGCGCTGCGCCGCAGCGAGGAGCGCTACCGCTCGCTGGTCGAGGCGCAGTCCCAGCTCGTCTGGATCACCTCGCCCACCGGCGCCGTGGTCGAGGACGCCCCGCAGTGGCGCGCCATCACCGGCCAGGGCCTGGAGGAATACCTCGCCAACGGCTGGCTGGAGGTCGTCCACCCCGAGGAGCGGCAGCAGACCGAGGAGGCGTGGCGCGAGGCGCTGCGCGGCCGCACCATGTTCGAGTGGAACTACCGGGTGCGCACCCGGGCGAGCGGCTACCGCCACTTCGAGGTGCGGGCCGTGCCGATCATCCGCCACGGCAGGGTGGTGGAGTGGGTCGGCGCCAACACCGACGTCACGCCGCAGCGCGAGGCCGAGGAGATGCGCGGCAGGCTGACCGACCAGCTCGGCGCCGCCGCCCTGCGCACCGCGCGGCTCCAGGGCGCCACGGCCATGCTGGCGGAGGCGCTGACGGTCGAGCAGGTCGTCCAGGTCATCATCGACGTGGGCCGCACCGCGCTGGCCGCCGACCGCTCCGCCGTGGCGCTGCTCGACACCGACCGCGCCGCGCTCAAGCTGATCAACGGCGAGGGCATCCTCGAGGCGTCCGGGGCCACCGGCGACGAGATCCCACTGTCCCACTCCAACGTGATGACCATGGCGGTCAACAGCCGCCGCCCGGTCTTCGCCGAGTCGCCCGAGTCGCTGAAGGCCCAGCTCCTCGAGGCCGGTGGCGACGAGGAGGTGCTGGCGCAGTTCCTCGCGCACGGCGACGAGCGGGCCTGGGTGGGCCTGCCGCTGCTGGCCGCCGGCCGCGCGCTCGGCGCCCTGCGCTTCTCCTTCACCAGGCCCCAGAAGATCTCTCAGGAGGACGGCGTCTTCCTGGAGGCGCTGGCCGGTCAGTGCGCGCTCGCCGTCGAGCGGGCCACCCTGTTCGAGCGCGAGCACCGCACCGCCGAGACGCTGCAGCGCAGCCTGCTGCCCGACCGCCTGCCGGTGATCAAGGGTCTGGTGCTGGCCCAGCGCTTCCGCTCCGGCAGCCGCCACGTCCAGGTCGGCGGCGACTGGTACGACGCGTTCGAGCTGCAGGACGGGCGGGTCGCGGCGGTCGTCGGCGACGTCATGGGCAAGGGCGTCAAGGCCGCGGCCGGCATGGGCCGCATCCGCAACGCCATGCGGGCGCTGGCGCTGACCAACCCGCCGCCCGCGGCCGTGCTCACCGGTCTCGACCGCGTCTTCGACGCGACCGAGGAAGAAGAGCAGGTCACGACGCTGGCGTACATGGTGGTCGAGCCCGTCACCGGCGAGGGCACGCTGGCCATGGCGGGACACCCGCCACCCGTCCTGGTCTCTCCGCAGGGCACGGCGATCCTGTGCGACGCAGAGCCCGGCACTCCGCTAGGCTGGCCGACCAGCCGGAGGCAGTTCAGGTTCGTCGTGCCGCCCGGCCATACCGCCGTGCTCTACTCCGACGGTCTCGTCGAGAACAGGAAGCGCGGACTGGATGCCGGGCTCGCAGAGCTTTGCAGTGTTGTGACCGAAGCGCCGCCTGAGGTGGTGAGTAGTCCGCACATGCTGCTGGACTTCCTGGTTGACCGGATGTTGTCTGGATATGAACAGGATGATGACGTTACCGCGCTCGCAATCCACGTCCCACCAGCCACGAAGAGTGACTGAATGAAACAGTCATAACGGTTGCTTTCGGGTATCAGTGCCCCGCTTACGTACGCACTACTGTCTTGGTCGGCCTAGGGTGGAGGTCAACCGCCGGGAGGTGGCCGTATGGATCGCGGGGTCGTGCCACAATACTGTGCAGGTCCGTCGCGGTCCGCACGGCCTCACCGATCTCCGAGAGAGGCAACAGCCCCCCAGCGGGCATCTGGGTCCATTGTCGCCACGCGTTCGTTCGAGAGGTGTTCGTGTCGCCTGCAAGTTCGACTCGCTCGAAGCCACAAGAGCTGAACGAGCCCGTCATTCAGCGACTGCTCGAGCGTGGGCGCTCGCAGGGTTTCCTCGAGTCTGAGGATGTCCGTCAGGCCTTCGAGGAGGCGGACATCCCCATGTCGCACGCCGCCGCGTTCTTGCGGAACCTCAGCAAAGAGGGCGTGACCGTGGTGGTGACCGCCGCGGATTCGGCTGCGCCGAAGAAGTCTCGTCCAGCAAAGCGCCGCACCGCCGCCCCCGTCAAGACCAAGACGGCGGCGGCCGCCAAAGAGCAGCAGCCCGAGACCGTGACCGCGGTCGTGGGCACCGCTGAAGCCGAGCCGGCCGCCAAGAAGGCGGCCCCTGCCAAGAAGGCCGCTCCGGCGGCGAAGAAGGCCGCGGCATCCGCCGCCGCCAAGAAGGCCGAGCCGAAGAACGCTGGGCCTGCCGAGACCAAGCCCAAGGGGCCCGACGCCGCACGCGACGCCGACGACGACGAGGACCTCGAGCTCGACGGCGACGTAGTGCTCGACGAGCTCGAGGACATCGACGTCGACGACGACGAGATCGTGGCCGAAGGCGACTCCGAGGGCGACTCCGACGACGACACCGAGTCCGACGACGAACCGAAGGCCGCCGAGGTCGCCGCGGAGAAGAGCGAGGAAGAAGTCCTCATCCTCTCCGACGACGACGATGACGCCCCGGTCGCCCAGGTCGCCGCCGCCGGCGCCACCGCCGACCCGGTCAAGGACTACCTCAAGCAGATCGGCAAGGTCCCCCTGCTCAACGCCGAGCAGGAGGTCGAGCTGGCCAAGCGCATCGAGGCCGGCCTGTTCGCCGAGGAGCAGCTGGGCGGTGCCGAGGCCGAGGGGCTCCCCGTCGACGTCAAGGCCGAGCTTGAGTGGATCGCCGAAGACGGCCGCCGTGCCAAGAACCACCTGCTGGAGGCCAACCTCCGGCTCGTGGTCTCGCTGGCCAAGCGCTACACCGGGCGCGGCATGCTGTTCCTCGACCTGATCCAGGAAGGCAACCTGGGCCTCATCAGGGCCGTCGAGAAGTTCGACTACACCAAGGGCTACAAGTTCTCCACCTACGCCACGTGGTGGATCCGGCAGGCGATCACGCGTGCCATGGCCGACCAGGCGCGGACCATCCGCATCCCGGTCCACATGGTCGAAGTGATCAACAAGCTGGCCCGGGTCCAGCGGCAGATGCTGCAGGACCTCGGCCGCGAGCCCACGCCGGAAGAGCTGGCCCGCGAGCTGGACATGACGCCCGAGAAGGTCGTCGAGGTCCAGAAGTACGGCCGCGAGCCCATCTCCCTCCACACCCCGCTGGGCGAGGAGGGCGACAGCGAGTTCGGTGACCTCATCGAGGACTCCGAGGCCATCGTGCCGGCCGACGCCGTCAGCTTCACGCTGCTGCAGGAGCAGCTGCACTCCGTTCTCGACACGTTGTCGGAGCGGGAGGCGGGCGTCGTGTCCATGCGCTTCGGTCTCACGGACGGCCAGCCCAAGACGCTGGACGAGATCGGCAAGGTTTACGGGGTCACCCGTGAGCGCATCCGCCAGATCGAGTCCAAGACCATGTCGAAGCTGCGCCACCCGTCGCGGTCCCAGGTCCTGCGCGACTACCTGGACTGACCCGCATCAGGGCCCTGGTTCGCTGGGGCTCACCTCGTTGTGCGAAGCGCCCCGCCGGAGTTCCGGCGGGGCGCTTCGGCTTTTCCGGTGAGCGCACGTGTTCCTGGGGTTCCAACTTTCTAGAGGTGAATGTCCAGCACCCAGGGGCGCTTGGAGTTCGTGGGAGCGGTGAGGTGTGTGGTGTGGCCGAGGGAGTCGAGGGTCTTGACCAGCTCCTCAGGCGTGGACGGCTGGGCCGGCTGGTCGAGCAGGGCGCGGGCGACCTCGCCCCGGGTGGCCTTCGCCATGTGGCTGACGACCTTGCCGTCGCGGAACACGCGTACCGTCACCGAGCGTGACCCAGGCTGCCAGGCCCCCGCGTACGTGGCCGAGCGGAGATCCACCACCAGCCCCGGCAGCCGGTCGAGCTCCTTGGAGATCACCGGGCGCCAGAAGGCCGCAAGACCGCCGACCGGCGGCAGGTTGACGCCCATGGACAGGCGGTAGGGCGGGATGCGGTCGGTGATCCGCACCACCCCCCAGAGCCCGGAGAAGATCAGCACGGACTCCTCAGCCCGCGCGAGCGCCTCCGCGTCCAGGGTCGCCAGGCCGAGGTTGTCGTACAGGACGCCGGTGTAGAGGGCGGCGGCGGGCAGGGTGGGCGCGGTCGCCAGCGCGGTGTTCTTGGCCAGCTCACCCGCCAGGCCCGGCGTCAGGCCCAGCACGTCGAGGGCGTCGCGGCGTCTGGAGGCCCGGACGAGCGCGGTCATCACCCGCTTGCGGGACTTGCCGAGGGAGGGGAAGGACAGCTCGCCCACGGACGGGCCGTCACCCTCCGACGCCTTGCCCTCGGACGGCGGCAACAGGATCAGCACAGTCCTCTACCCTATTGGCCCTGGCCAGTGGCCCTTTCCCAGGCTCGGGTCGCTAGGCTGCGCGGGTGGATGTCGACTTGCTCGTTCATGAGGCATGGCCCGCTTTCGAGGTGCGGGCGTACGAGGGATGGCTGCTGCGACACGCCGGCGGGGTCACCAAGAGAGCCAATTCCGTGCTGGCGCTCGGCCGGCCGTCCGACCTGGACCGGGCGATCTCGGCGGCTGAGGACTTCTACCGGGAGCGGGGGCAGCGGTGCTTCTTCTCCATGGGCCCTGGCACCATGCCGGGGCTGGATGAGGAGCTCGGACGCCGGGGATACGAGGTGGTCGATCCCACGGTCGTCATGTCAGGGACGCCCAAGGGCGAGCCCGCCCCCGAGGTCAGGATCGAGGGGCGGCCCTGGCCGGGCTGGCTGGAGACCTGGTGGGCCGTGGACGGCCGCTACGCCGACGGGCTCGCCGTGGCCGAGCGGATCTGCACCGGCGTGCCGGCCCTGTACGCGGCGTACGAGGAGGGCGGCCGGGCGCTGGCCGTCGGCCGGGCCGTCCCGCAGGGCGACACGCTCGGCGTCTACTGCATGGCCACGCTGCCCGAGGCCCGGCGCAGGGGGCTGGCCAGGACGGTGCTGCGGGCCCTGGTGGCCCGTGCGGGCGGCGGCGAGGCGTACCTGGTGGTGACGGCTCAGAACGCGGGCGCCCAGTCCCTCTACCGAGGCGAGGGCTTCACGGCGACGGGCCGCTACCACTACCGCGCCGCCCCCCTCTGACCCGCACCCCCTGCCCCGGTATCACCGGGATCCGGCTCCCCGGTATGTCGCCACGGCGGCCACCGACTCTCTAGTCTTCGCCCTCGAGGGATCGGCCGGCGGAAGTGAGGGAGATGCGCCCTGCGAGAGGGCTCCGGCCTGATCTTCGCCGCCGACGTGGCAGGGGCGCTCGTCCTGCGCGCCGTGGACGTCCCGCGCGCGCCGCACGGCCTCGAAACCAGGAACCTGCTGTTCACCGTGCTCGGCGGGGCCGCCCTGCTCATCGGCGGCGGGCGGCTGACCGTCCTGATCGTCAACGGGCCGCCGCCGCAGCCGCCCGCCGCACCGCTGGAGCCGGGCCGCACCGGGCACGGGCCGGAGCGGCCGTCGAAGGACGGAGAATCGCGGGCGGGTGAAAGCACGACGGCGACTCCGGGTGGACCCGGAGTCGCCGTCGAGCGTTTCGCAATATGTGGTTATCTCACACGATGAACGCTGTGATCAGCGCTCATCGCTGGGGGCGGTTGCAGGGGTTTCGCTGAGCCGAGCCGACTCGTCCAGGATGTCGGCGCCCTTTTCACGCAACGCTGCGATGTGCTGACGCCCGTGGTGGGCGCAGAACAGCAGCTCCCCACCCACAGGCAGGGTCGCGCGAATGTAGGCCTGGGCACCGCAGCGGTCGCAGCGGTCGAGGGCCGTCAGCGGCTTAACGGGGGCGAGAGCTCCAGTCACGTATCGCCTTTCGGGTCACCCCCGCCGAAGCGAGGATCTGGCGTCAGTCACTTGGAACAACATCTAACCGGACGTGGACGTTCCCAACCGCCCCCTCTCTACGCCCAGAGCGGAATGTGCCCGAAAGTAATGATGATCAGCCGGTTGGTAACGGCAAACGAGCGACCATGGCAAGCTTGTACGCGCGCGTAGGGGAAGAACGGTAGGCTACGCACACGTGTTCGATGACTAGAACAGGGGAGCTGGAGTGACGCTAGTGGAGGCGGGTTACACGGCTCGTCACCTGTCGGTGCTTGAGGGTCTCGAGGCCGTCCGCAAGCGCCCGGGCATGTACATCGGGTCCACCGACAGTCGCGGGCTCATGCACTGCCTCTGGGAGCTCGTGGACAACAGCGTCGACGAGGCGCTGGCGGGCCAGTGTGACCGCATCGAGGTCGAGCTCTACGCCGACGGCTCCATCGAGGTGCGCGACAACGGCCGCGGCATCCCCGTCGACATCGAGCCCAAGAGCGGCCTGGCCGGCGTCGAGCTCGTCTACACCAAGCTCCACGCGGGCGGCAAGTTCGGCGGCGGCTCCTATGGCGCCTCCGGCGGTCTGCACGGCGTGGGCGCCTCCGTGGTCAACGCCCTGTCGGCGCGCGTCGACGTCGAGGTCGACCGTGACTGGGTGGTCCACGAGATGAGCTTCAGGCGCGGGGTGCCCGGCGTCTTCGACGGCGAAGGGCCCACCGCCAAGTTCAAGAAGAAGTCCGGCCTGCGCATCGGCGACAAGACGGCGAAGTACGTCTCGGGCACCCGCGTGCGCTTCTGGGCCGACAAGCAGATCTTCCTCCCCGACGCCGAGGTCTCGCTCGACGAGATCCACGTACGCCTGCGGCAGACCGCGTTCCTGGTCCCCGGCCTGACCCTGGTCGTCTACGACAGCCGTCACGAGGAGCGCCTGGAGGAGGAGTTCCGCTTCGACGGCGGCATCTCCGAGTTCACCGAGTTCCTGGCCCGCGACGAGGCGATCTGCGACGTGCTGCGCCTGCAGGGGGTCGGCCACTTCCACGAGACCGTGCCGGTCCTCGACGACCAGGGCCACATGACGCCCACCGAGGTCCAGCGCGAGCTGTCGGTCGACGTGGCGGTCCGCTGGGGCAAGGGCTACGAGTCCACCGTGCGCTCGTTCGTCAACGTCATCGCCACGCCCAAGGGCGGCACCCACCTCACCGGTTTCGAGCGCGGCCTCGTCCGTACGATCAACGAGCTGCTGCGCGAGACCCGCCTGCTGAAGAACGGCGACGACCCCGTCACCAAGGACGACATCTCCGAGGGCCTGACCGGCGTGGTCACGGTCCGGGTGCCCGAGCCGCAGTTCGAGGGGCAGACCAAGGAGGTGCTCGGCACCTCCGCCGCCACCCGCATCGTCTCCCACGTGGTCTCGCGCGAGCTCAAAGAGCTGTTCACCAACCCGCCGCGCGGCTACAAGCAGCCGCTCAGGGCCGTGCTGGAGAAGATCGTCGCCGCCGCCAAGGCCCGCATCGCGGCCCGCGAGCACCGCGACAACCAGCGCCGCAAGAGCGCACTGGAGAACTCCGCGCTACCGGCCAAGCTGGTCGACTGCCGCAGCGACGCCGTCGACCGCAGCGAGCTGTTCATCGTCGAGGGCGACTCGGCGCTCGGCACCGCCAAGCTGGCCCGCGACTCCGAGTTCCAGGCGCTGCTGCCGATACGCGGCAAGATCCTCAACGTCCAGAAGGCGTCCGTGAGCGACATGCTCAAAAACGCCGAATGCGCCGCCATCATCCAGGTGGTCGGGGCCGGGTCGGGCCGCACGTTCGACATCGACTCCGCCCGCTACGGCAAGGTCATCCTCATGGCCGACGCCGACGTCGACGGCGCCCACATCCGCTGCCTGCTGCTGACCCTCTTCCACCGCTACATGCGGCCGATGGTCGAGGCCGGGCGGGTGTTCGCCGCGGTGCCGCCGCTGCACCGCATCGAGCTGACCAACCCGGGGCGCGGCAAGGACAAGTACATCTACTGCTACTCCGACGCCGAGCTGCAGAAGGTGCTGCGCGACCTGGAGCGGCGCGGCAAGCGGTGGAAGGACCCGGTGCAGCGCTACAAGGGTCTGGGCGAGATGGACGCCGACCAGCTGGCCGAGACCACCATGGACCCGCGCCACCGCATCCTGCGCCGCGTCCGCATCGAAGACGCCGAGGCGGCCGAGCACATCTTCAACCTGCTGATGGGCAGCGAGGTCGCGCCGCGCCGCGAGTTCATCGTCAACAGCGCCGCCGAAGTCGACCGCGACCACATCGACGCCTGACCACCCACGCTTCCGGCCCGGCCCCGACCGCCCACGGGCGATACGGCGGCCGGGCCGCTTGAGTGACCGCGGCAGGTGAGCGCCCACCGGTCCTGAAGGGCCTGGCGGGGCCTCAGAGGCCCTGTGTGGCTTTCTGGGGCTCACAGGGGCCCCTTCCGTCCCCTTGATCGTCTCAGCGTGTCATTCGGGCGCTGAGGCCGTCTGAGAGCCCTTCGGCAAGTCCGACGAAGAGGCGCCGTCGCGCCGGACACGAGAAGCCTCGCTGCGGCGGTCCGGCGCCGCAGCGAGGGGTGGGCTGCCATGGGTGGGGGGCGTCGGCGTCCTCGTCAGTCCGGGTAGGGGGACAGCAGGCCCGTGTGGACGTCGTACATGGCGCCTGCCACCGGTATGCCCGGCGGCAGGAACGGGGTGCTGCGGATCCGGGTGAGGTCGTGGCGCATGGCCGCCGCCTGGTCGGGGACGGTGTGGAAGTCCAGCATGCGGGTGTCCACCCCGTGGGACTGGGTGAGGTCGTGTACGGCGTCGTCCGTCACCTTCGACATGCCGCAGTCCGTGTGCGCCATGACGAGCACGCGCTCCACGCCCAGCAGGTACACGGCCAGCACCAAAGTACGCAGGACGTCATCCGTCACGCGGGCGCCCGCGTTCCGCAGAATTTTGGCGTCACCGGGTTTGAGCCCCAACAGGCCGAGAGGGTCGATCCGGGAGTCCATGCAGGTCACCACGGCCAGACCACGGGCCGCGCGACCGGTCAGGTCGGAGGTGCCGAACTCCTTGGCGAACGTCGCGTTGGCGGCATACAGATCGTCGAACGCACTCATGCCTCAAATAATCCCCCACCCCGCAGAAGTCATGTTCGCGGGGGTCCGACTGGCCGTAGTTGGCAAACGTCCCACGAGAGAGCCTCACCTTGAGTGATGATGTCGTAGCCGTACGCACATGATCGAAGAAGGTTTGTCGTGAGTAGGTCAGAATCGCTCGCCGAGTACCTCCGTGCTCAAGCCCGGCGTCGCCTCGACCGCGTGGAGTCCAGGGACGAGGGGCGAAACGCCAGGTGCGCGCTCGCGCTGCTCGACGCCGCCGCCTACGCGGCCGCCCTGCCGGACGACGATCCCCTCATCCTCATGCTCGACCAGGCCGGCTGCTTCGGCCCGCTGGGGTGCGAGGAGTTCGATCCGGGGGAGGCGGGCACCGCGCTGATCCGCCACTGGCAGGGCGGTGAGCCCCACGACCTGCTCCTGGCCCTCCCCGCCGCGATCGCCGCCGCCACCTCCTGACCGGGACGGGCACACCGGGATCGGGCTTGTGCCTTGGTCCGGGTCCTGAGCAGGCCGCTGTCCAGGAGCGGATCCGGCAGCCCGCTCGGGCCCGCAGGCTGCTCGGGTCCGCAGGCTGCTCGGGTCCGGCAGGCCGCATGGGGTGAGGGCCCGCCGTCCCGCGTGCGATCAGGCGGGCTCGTTGCCCGGCCGCCACTTGATGCCGCAGCCGATCGACGGCCGCTGGTCCTGCGGCACCGGCTCGCCCGCCAGCACCGCGTCGATGGCCGCGCGCAGCGACACGCCGGTCACCGGCATGTGGTTCCCCGGCCGCGCCCCGTCGAACTCGCCCCGGTACGCCAGCCGGAGCCGCCCGTCGTACAGGAAGAAGTCGGGAGTGCAGGCCGCGCGGAAAGCCTTGGCCACCTCCTGGGTGTCGTCCAGCAGGTACGGGAACGTGAACCCCGCCCGCGCCGCCTGCTCCGCGAGGTGTGTGGGGTCGTCGTCGGGGTAGGTCACGCTGTCGTTGCTGCAGATGGCGACGATCGACAACCTCGCGCCGTAGTCCTTGGCCAGGGCGGCGAGGCCGTCCTCGATCCGCCGTACGTACGGGCAGTGGTTCGACAGGAAGATCACGAGGGTGGCGGGCGACCCCTCGAGGTCACCCAGTGACACGCTGCCGCCGTCGATGGCGGTCAGGTCGAAGGCTGGTGCGGGAGTGCCGAGCGGAACCATGAACGAGTTGGCAGCCATGACACCCATTGTCGTCACGGAGAGGCTGGACAGGATGGGCGGCATAGCCGTTTTCCGAACCATCGTCATCGATTGCCGGGATCCCAAGGGACTGGCGGAGTTCTACTCGCAGCTGCTGGGCTGGCCGATCACCTCGGTCGAGGACGACTGGGTGGTGGTCACGAACGGCGGCTCGCCCGAGCGGCTGGCCTTCCAACTCGCCCCCGACCACCAGCCGCCCGACTGGCCGAGCGCCGAGCGCCCGCAGCAGATGCACATCGACGTGACGGTGTCCGACATGGACGAGGCCGAGCGCCAGGTGCTCAAGCTCGGCGCCCGCAAGCACGAGCACCAGCCGAGCGACAACGACTCCTTCCGCGTCTTCCTCGACCCGGCCGGACACCCGTTCTGCCTCTGCCACGACTGACCACACCGCCCAGCCGCCGCGACCGACCACGCGGCATCGAAGCCCGGGCCGGGCGAAGGGGACTGCTCCCGGCCCGGATGAGGGGCTGACCTCGCACCCCGCGAGGTCAGCCCCGAGTCCAGTCAGGACGCCGTGAAGGAGAAGAAGGGGCAGTGAGCGAGGCCGAGGAGATGGCCCGCGACCTCGTGGTGACCATGCCGGACGTCTCCGCACTCAACGCCGACTTCGACGTGGTCGTGGCCGATGACGACCTGTCCACGGAGCCGGGAGGCGTCGCGTCTCGATGAGCTTCGGGCCCCCGGCCGGGGGCCCGAAGGGTCAGCGGGTGGCCTGGGTCAGCAGGTCTACTGCCTTGCGGGCGTTGCCGGACGCCAGTTCGTGGTCGGCCAGTGCCTGGAGGTCCGGGCGTTCTCCGGACTTCTGGGCCAGGTCGCGGGCTACCGAGGCCACGGCGTCGGCCACCTCGTACGGCTCGTTCTTCGAGCGGTCGAGCAGGGTGGCGGTGGCCGCCAGTCCGTCCAGCACCCTTCGCTGGTCGCGGACCGAGCCGTCGGCGTTCCAGTTCCGGCCGGACAGGGTGGCCGAGAGCGTCAGCGCGGCCGCCCTGGACGCGACGTCTCCGCGCGCGAGCCGGTCGCGGGCGTCCTTGAGCCGGTCGCGGGCCCGGTCGGTACGCAGCCCCCACCCGTAGGGGAACAGCGGATCGTACGACGCGTCACCCACGTTGATCGGCAGTTGCGCGACGCTCCTGAACCAGGTGAACGGCAGCCGCCCCGTGTACGGGACCGCGCCGAACAGCGGGTCGGCGACCCCGTCGCCCTCGGTGCCGGGCAGCCACGACGCGACGACCGCCTCGACGCCCGACAGGTCGCCGAGCAGCAGCGGCCGGCCCGACACGACGAGGACGACGCACTTCATGGCCCCGCACACCTTGTCCACGGCGGCCCGGTCGGCGGCCGACAGGTCGAGCGTGCGGCCGGCGCGGCCGACGTCGCCCTGCCCCTCGGCGTACGGCGTCTCGCCCACGACGACCACGCCCACGTCGTGCCCGGCGAGGTCCGCGGAGGCGTCGCGGGAGTAGGTGACGGACGCGGCCCGCGAGCGGACGGCCTCAAGGATGGTCGTGCCGGGCGTGATGGGCCCTGAGGAGCCCTGCCAGGTGATGGTCCAGCCGCCGCTCTGGTTGCCGATGTCGTCGGCGTTGGAGCCGGCCACGTACACCTTGGCGTCGCGGCGCAGCGGCAGCAGCCCGCCGTCGTTCTTCAGCAGCACCTGCGACTTGGCGGCGGCCTTGCGGGCCACCGCGCGGTGCGCGGGCGAGCCGACGTCGCGCAGGTGGGAGCGGTCGGCGTAGGGGCGTTCGAACAGGCCGAGCCGGAACTTCTGGGTGAGGATCCTGGCGGCGGCGTCGTCGATCCGCGACATGGGCACCCGCCCTGCCTCGACCTCGGCCTTCAGCGTGCCGGTGAACTCGGGATAGGCGTACGGCACCATGATCATGTCGAGCCCGGCGTTGACCGAGGTGCGCACGTCGGACGGATAGTCCCCGGGGATCTGGTCGATGGCCTGCCAGTCGCTGACCACGAACCCCTTGAACCCGAGCTCGCCCTTGAGCGTCCCGTTGATCAGCTCGTCGTGGGCGTGCATCTTCAGCGGCCCGTCACCGAAGTCCACGCTGGAGAACGACGGCATCACGGTGGCGACGCCGCGTTTCACCGCCTCCTTGAACGGCGCCAGGTGGATCGCGGCCAGTTCCTTACGGGTGGTCGTGGTGACGCCCTGGTCGATGGTGTAGTCGCCGGTCGTGGACGAGCCGAAGGCGGTGCCGCCGTCGCCGACGTAGTGCTTGGCGGTGGCCAGCACGCCGTGGTCCTGCAGCCCGTCCACGACGGTGGCCATGCGGGTGACCAGCGCGGGGTCCTCGCCGAACGACTCGTACGCGCGGCCCCACCGGTCGTCGCGGGAGACGCACAGGCAGGGGGCGAAGTTCCAGGGGATGCCGGTGGCCTTGACCTCCTTGGCGGTGATCGCGGCGGCCTGCTCGACCAGGCGCGGGTCGCGGGCGGCGCCGAGTCCGGCGTTGTGCGGGAAGATCGTGGCGCCGACCACGTTGTTGTGGCCGTGCACGGCGTCCACGCCGTAGATGAGCGGCACCTGCAGGCGCGTCTGCCGGGTCTGCAGCTGGAAGGCGTCGATCATGTCGGCCCACGCCTGCGGGGTGTTCTGCGGGGGCGTCGAGCCGCCGCCGGACAGCAGGGAGCCGAGCCGGTACGCGGCGATGTCGCTCTGCTTGGCGAGGGCCCCGCGCTCGGCCTGCGTCATCTGGCCGACCTTCTCCTCCAGTGTCATCCTGGCGAGCAGGTCGGCGACGCGCTGCTTGACCGGCTTGCGGGCGTCGAGGTAGGGCAGGCCGTGGGCGTTGACGACGACGACGGGCGGCTCTGCGGGCGGGCGGGCGCCCTCGCCTGACAGCTCGATCGGGATGGTCTCGGCCACCTCGTTCTGGTGGTCGCGCAGCGTCCTGACGGTGATCGTCTTGGCCAAGCCCGACGCGGTGCCGGCCGGGAACCTCAGCGTGCCCTGGACGGGGGTGTAGTCGGCGCCGGGGGTGGCGGTGCCCGTACCGGTGCGGTAGTCCACGGCGAGGTCGGCGGGCAGGGGTGCGCCGTCGGCGGTGGTGACGGTGACGCGCAGCTCGGCGCTGCCCTTCTCGTCCACCGGCAGGACGGGCCGGTCGGCGCTCAGCCGGACCGGGCGCGGGGGAGCGGTGCCGTAGAGGCGCACCTCGTCCCAGGTGAACGTGCCCGTCCCGATGGGCAGGCGCATCGCGTAGCCCCAGATCTCCAGGAGGTCCAGCTCGCCGTCGGTGGGGGCGCCGCCCGGCTGGTAGTCGGTACGCCGGGTGAAGTCGGCGAACGGCATCCGCACCTCGCGCCAGCCGGCGACGTCGTCGGTGAAGGAGGACTCGAACAGCTCGGCGGTGCCGGGACCGCCGCCGCCGTCCTTGAGCTCGAAGAAGACCCGCTGTCCCGAGCCGGTGCCCTTGACGTGGAAGGAGAAGCCCTCGTACGCCGACCAGTCCGCCGTGGCGGGCAGATCGTGGGACCAGCCGCCCCACTGGCTGATGGTGAAGGCGGAGGTGAGCACCCGGTTCGTCGCGGGCGCGCCGGGACGCTCGGCGTCCGGCTCGACGGTCAGGGCCGGGGTCGAGGCGGTGTCGTTGCCCCAGGCGTACACGCCGGCGGGCACGCCGTCCGACTCGAAGTCGGTGACGGTCAGCGGCTCGGCGGCCTGGGCGGGAGCAGGGGCGACGACGAGCGAGGCGGCGAGGACGAGGGCCGCCCATAACGGGGGTTTGAGTCGGGACACGTTTCCTCCAGATCCGGACGATGAGAGCGCTCTCTCAGAGGATCGGTGGCGGGACGTGTTTCATAACAGGAGCGCGGTGACCGAAGTGAGACAGACGTGGGGGGCGCGGGAGCGCCCCCCAACGTTCGCCCGCTACTCGTCCTCGGCGGGCGCCTGGCCTCCGCTGCCATCCGGCAGGGCGTCGGGCGTGGAGGCGAGCGCGCCGCCGATGGCGCCGATCGTGTTGGTCAGGCGTACGCCGGAGCCGTCGCGGCGGCCCAGCTCCTCGGGCAGCGGCACCGGCTTGCCCACCGCCGAGACCGCCTTGGCCGGCGCCGGGCCCGCCCAGGCCAGCAGCAGCTCGTCCTCGCCCTTCAGGAAGCGCTGGGCGCGTACGCCGCCGGTGGCCCGGCCCTTGGCGGGGAACTCGGCGTAGTCGGAGACCTTGCCGCCGCCCACCTGGGTGCCGGGCAGCGCCGTGGAGGAGCCCGCGATGGTGACCACCCGGGCGGGAACCTGGGGATCGACCACGCCGAACCAGATCACCCTGGCGCCGTCGTCGAGCCTGATGCCGGCCATGCCGCCCGCGGGCCGGCCCTGAGGGCGTACGAGGGAGGCGGGGTAGCGCAGCAACTGGGCGTCGGAGGAGATGAACACCAGGTCGTGGGACTCCGACACCAGCTCGACCGCGCCCACCACGCGGTCGCCGTCCTTCAGTGTGATCACTTCGAAGTCGTCGCGGTTGGCGGGATAGTCGGGAACAACCCGTTTCACCACGCCTTGTGCGGTGCCGAGCGCCAGGCCCGGGCCCTCGGGATCGAGCGAGCCGAGGCCGACCACCTTCTCGTCGGGCTCCAGCGAGACGTATTCGGACACCGGGTGCCCGCCCGACAGCGATGGCGGGTTGGCCGTGGACGGCAGCGTGGGCAGGTCGACGACCTGGACCCGGATCAGCCGGCCCAGCGAGGTGACGACGCCGACCTCGCCGCGTACGGACGTGCGTACGACGCTGACCAGCACGTCGTGGGCCGCCCGCTCGCCCTCGCCGGGCAGCGGCGAGGCGTCGGAGGTGCGGGCCAGCAGGCCGGTCGAGGACAGCAGCGCGAGACACGGGTCGTCGGCCACCTGCAGCTCCACCACGGGGGTGCGGGTGACGCCCGGCGACTCCAGCAGGACCGTGCGGCGCGGCGTGCCGTATTTCTTGGCGACGTCGGCCAGCTCGCCCGAGACCACCTGGCGCAGCTTGGTGTCGGAGGAGAGGATCTCGGTCAGCTTGGCGATCTCGTCGGTCAGCGTCTCCTTCTCCCGGTCGAGCTCCAGCTTGTCGTAGCGGGTCAGGCGGCGCAGCGGCGTGTCGAGGATGTAGGCGGCCTGGATGTCGGTCAGGTCGAAGACCTCCATCAGGCGGGTGCGCGCCTGGGCGGAGTCGTCGCTGGACCGGATGACCTGGATGACCTCGTCGATGTTGAGCAGCGCGATGATGAGGCCGTCGACCAGGTGCAGGCGCTCCTCGCGCTTGCGGCGGCGGAACTCCGAGCGGCGGCGCACGACCTCGAGCCGGTGGTCGACGTAGACCTGCAGCAGCTCGCGCAGCCCGAGAGTGCGGGGCTCGTCGTCGACCAGCGCGACGTTGTTGATGCCGAACGTCTCCTCCATCGGCGTGAGCCGGTAGAGCTCCTCGAGGACCGCCTCGGGGATGAAGCCGTTCTTGATCTCGATGACCAGCCGCAGGCCCTTGTGGCGGTCGGTGAGGTCTTTGAGGTCGGCGATGCCCTGCAGCTTCTTGCTCGTCACGAGCTCTTTGATCTTGGCGACCACGCGCTCGGGACCCACGTTGTACGGCAGCTCGGTGACGACGATGCCCTTGCGCCGCGGCGTGATCTGCTCGATCGTGCACTTGGCCCGCATGCGGAACGTGCCGCGCCCGGTCTCGTAGGCGTCGCGCACGCCCTGCAGCCCGATGATCTGCCCGCCCGTCGGCAGGTCGGGCCCCGGCACGAACCTCATCAGCTCGTCGAGCGTCGCGTCGGGCTTCTTGATGAGGTGGCGGGCGGCGGCCACGACCTCGACGAGGTTGTGCGGCGCCATGTTGGTGGCCATGCCGACCGCGATGCCGCTCGTGCCGTTGACCAGCAGGTTGGGGAAGGCCGACGGCATGACGACCGGCTCGGTCTCCTGGCCGTCGTAGTTGGGCTTGAAGTCGACGGTGTCCTCGTCGATCGACTCGACCATGAGCATCGCCGCCGGGGCCAGCCTGGCCTCGGTGTAACGCATGGCGGCGGGCAGGTCGTCGGGGGAGCCGAAGTTGCCGTGGCCGTCGACGAGCGGCAGGCGCATGGAGAACGGCTGCGCCAGGCGGACGAGGGCGTCGTAGATCGCGCCGTCGCCGTGGGGGTGCAGCTTGCCCATGACGTCGCCGACGACGCGGGAGGACTTGACGTGGCCGCGGTCGGGCCGCAGGCCCATCTCGCTCATCGAGTAGAGGATGCGCCGCTGGACCGGCTTGAGCCCGTCGCGTGCGTCGGGCAGCGCGCGCTGGTAGATCACCGAGTAGGCGTACTCGAGATAGCTCCTGCGCATTTCGGAGGAGACGTCGATGTCGACGATCCGCTCCTCGAAGTCCTCGGGCGGGGGTGCTGTCGTGCGTCGGGCCATCGTATGCTGCGCGGCTGCCTCGGCCGTCGCGCCGAGGGGAAGCGCATCCTCCTTCTGTTCTTGTGCTCTAACGGTAGCCGTCAGCCCGCTGGAGAAGCGTCAGATCGGCGTGCGAGACGGCGATGCGACCCCTCTCCCGAGCCGGCGCGGCCACGCGACCGGAAGGGTGGGGGCGTCTTCGCCTATGGCAGATGATCGCATGAGCCAGGTCTTCTGTGGCGTATCCATGGTGTCGCTCACGCTTCCGGTGCCCTGGGAGGGATCCTGCCGAGGTTCAGATCCTACTCGATCCGCACGAGTTATCGCTGACTTGTTCGAGCGACACGAGTGACTTGACCAAGCAATTGCTTGGGTCGTACGTTCGATCGGAGGGATCCGCATCTGTCTCCGGAGGGCGTCATGATCGAGTTCCATCCCGTGACCAAGCACATCGGCGCCGAGGTCACCGGGGTCGATCTGCGCAAGCCCCTGTCACAGGAAGAGGTCGCGACCCTGCGGGCGGGCTGGCTCAAGCACCTCGTGCTGTTCTTCCGCGACCAGCCCATCGAGGACGAGCAGCACCTGCAGTTCGCCCTGAACTTCGGCACGCTCAACCACCCCGCGTTCAAGAAGGACGCCACCAGCCCCATCCACGTCCTCGACCAGACCTCGCCCAAGGGGGAGGGCGGCGACGAGTGGCACAGCGACAACACCTTCGAGCCGACGCCGCCCATGGGCTCGCTGCTGCGCTGCGTGCAGCTGCCCAGCGTGGGCGGCGACACGTGCTGGGCGAACACGTACCTGGCCTACGAGACGCTCTCGCCCTCCATCCAGCGGTTGTGCGACGAGCTGACCGCCGTGCACGACATCACGATGTCCATGAAGAAGGCCATCGCCAAGGGGCACCCGTTCGACCTGGCCGAGATCCAGGCCACGTGGCCGCCCGTGGAGCGCCCGGTCGTCCGCGTGCACGCCGAGACCGGCCGCAAGGCGCTGTTCGTCAACCGCGCGTCCACCACCCGCCTGGTGGGATTGACCGACAGGGAGAACGAGGCGCTGCTGCCGCTCCTCATCGACCACATCCGCTCGCCCGAGTTCCAGGTCAGGCTGCGCTGGCGGCCCGGCACGCTGGCCTTCTGGGACAACCGGCCCACCCAGCACTACGCCGTCGCCGACTACACCGAGCGCCGCCGCATGCACCGCGTCACCGTCAACGCCTTCCCCGAGCACGCCGACCAGGCCTGAGAGGCGTTTCCGTCGCGGCAGCGGCGAATTTCGTCGCCCGGAGCTGGTAACAAGGGAGGCATGATTGATGCCCCCGATGCCGCGATGCTGCGGGAAGAGGCCGAAGAGCGGCTGCAGGCGCTGGCCGGCGAGCACGCCAGGCTCCGCGACGACCAGTGGTCCGCCATCGAGGCCCTGGTGCTCGACCGCCGCAGGGTGCTCGTCGTGCAGCGCACCGGCTGGGGCAAGTCGGCCGTCTACTTCGTGGCCACCGCGCTGCTGCGGGAGATGGGCGAGGGCCCCACGGTCATCGTCTCGCCGCTGCTCGCCCTCATGCGCAACCAGATCGCCGCCGCCGAGCGCGCGGGCATCAGAGCCGTCACGATCAACTCCGCCAACCCCGAGGCGTGGGAGGAGATCTACGGCCAGGTCGCCGAGGGCACGGTCGACGTGCTGCTGGTCAGCCCCGAGCGGCTCAACAACCCCGACTTCCGCGACAACGTCCTGCCCGAGCTGGCCGAGAGCGCAGGGCTGGTCGTGGTCGACGAGGCCCACTGCATCTCCGACTGGGGCCACGACTTCCGGCCCGACTACCGCCGGCTGTCCACGCTGTTCGCGCAACTGCCGCCCGGCGTCCCCGTGCTGGCCACCACCGCCACGGCCAACGCCCGCGTCACCCGCGACGTCGCCGAGCAGCTGAGCCTGCCGCCCGAGCTGCGTCCCGAGGGCGACGACACGCTCGTCCTGCGCGGCCCGCTCGAACGCGACAGCCTCCACCTCGGCGTCGTCCGCCTGCCCACCGCCGAGCAGCGCCTCGCCTGGCTCGCCCAGACGTTGCGCGAGCTGCCCGGCTCCGGCATCGTCTACACCCTCACCGTGGCCGCCGCCCACGAGATCGCCGGCTACCTGCGTGAGCAGGGCCTCGAAGTGGCCGCCTACTCCGGGCAGACCGAGCCGGCCGAGCGGCTGGCCGCCGAGGAGGCGCTGCTCGGCAACAAGATCAAGGCGCTGATCGCCACGAGCGCGCTCGGCATGGGCTTCGACAAGCCCGACCTGGGCTTCGTGATCCACGTCGGGGCGCCGCAGTCGCCGGTCGCCTACTACCAGCAGGTCGGCAGGGCGGGGCGCGGGGTCGAGCGGGCCGAGGTCATCCTGCTGCCCGGCGTCGAAGACCGCGACATCTGGGCCTACTTCGCCTCGCTGGCCTTCCCGCCCGAGCCCGTCGTGCGCACCACGCTCCAGACGCTGGAGGAGCGCGGCGTCATGTCCACCCCGGCGCTGGAGACCGCCGTCGACCTGAGCCGCGGCCGGCTGGAGATGATGCTCAAGGTGCTCGACGTCGAAGGCGCCGTACGCCGGGTCAAGGGCGGCTGGGAGGCCACCGGCGAGCCCTGGGCATACGACACCGAGCGCTACGCCCGCATCGCCGCCGAGCGCCGCGCCGAGCAGGAGGCCATGCTGGCCTACCTCACCACCACCGAGTGCCGCGAGCAGTTCCTGCGCCGCCACCTCGACGACGACACCGCCACGCCCTGCGGCCGCTGCGACAACTGCACCGGCAGGCACCGCTCGCCCGAGATCGCCGCGCAGGCCGTCGAGACCGCCCGAGAGCGCCTGAGCAGGCCGGGCGTCGAGATCGACGCCCGCAGGCAGTGGCCCACCGGCCTGGCCGACCTGTCCGGGCGCATCAAGCCCGAGCTGGGCGCCGAGCCGGGCAGGGCGCTCGGGCGGCTGACCGACATCGGCTGGGGCAACCGGCTGCGCGAGCTGTTCGCCGGCGACGACGGGCCGATGCCCGACGACATGTTCGCCGCCGTGATCAAGGTGCTGTCGGCGTGGGAGTGGCGGGAGCGGCCCGTCGCGGTGGTCAACGTGCCGTCGGCGAGCCGGCCCAAGCTGGTCCGCGGGTTCGCCGAGCGGCTGGCGCAGGTGGGGCGGCTGCAGTATCTGGGGGAGCTGGGCTACCGCGCGGGCTCACCGGGCAAGCAGTTCAACAGCGCCAAGCGGGTGCAGGCCATCAGGGGCACCCTCGCGATGCCCAAGGATCTCAGTGCCGCGATCGCGCAGTGCGGCGGGCCGGTGCTGCTGGTCGACGACCGCGTCGACACCGGCTGGACGATGACGCTGGCGGCGGCGCAGGTGCGCCACGCGGGCGCGCCGGCCGTGCTGCCGCTGGCGCTCGCGGTGACCAGCTGAATGGCCGGCTGAGCGACCGGCTGAGTGGCCGGCTGGAGGAAGGTCTAGAACGGCGGGCGGGCGCCGAGGTGCATGATCGCCTTCGACGCCAGCCGGCAGCCGGAGGTCAGCGCCTCGGCCGGGGGCTTGCCCTCCAGCCACGGCGGCAGGAACCCGGCACAGAACGCGTCACCGGCCCCCGTGCCATCGACGATCTTGTCGACCGGCTCGGCGGCCACCCGCACGGGGTCGGGGCGCCCGTTGCTGAACCACAGCGCGCCCTCGGCGCCCATCTTGATGACGACCTGCGGGAACCACGCCGTGAGCACCTTGGCCGCGGCCTCGGGGTCGTCGCGGCCGGTCAGCACCTTGGCCTGGTCGATGTTGGCGAACAGCAGCTTCGCGCCGTTGGTCCACTCGAGGAACGGCTCGGCGCCCGTACGCTCAAGGGGCGCCGACGACGCGCAGTCGACGGAGATCGACATGCCGGTGTGCCCGGCCATGTCGAGCGCCGCGAGCCCGGCGTCGCGCGAGCCCTCGTTGATCAGCGTGTAACCCGACAGATGCAGGTGGGAGCCCTGGACGAACAGGTCGCGCGGGAGGTCCTCCGGTGACAGCGCGGCGTTGGCGCCGGGGTCGGAGAGCATCGTGCGCTCACCCTTGTGCGTGACCAGCACCACGCACGTGCCGGTGGGCCGCTCGGGGTCCATGACGAGCCGGGCGTCGACGCCGTAGCCCATCAGCTCCATGTCGCGGTTACGCCCCGTGATGTCGGCGCCCCTGCGGCCGATGAAGGCCACCTCGTTGCGCTCGACGGCCAGCCAGGACGAGATGTTCGCACCCGAGCCGCCGCCGTGCATCGTCACGATCGCCGGGGTGTCGCTCGCCCTGGCGAGCGCATAACGGGCGCGCGCCACCGCGTCGGTCATGAGATCGCCCACCACGACGACCCGCGTCATGATGTCACCACCTTGCTGCCTTCAGATCGAGCCTGGCCACGGCAAAACGCCACGGCAAAACTAACAGCTTCCGAGCTGCTCGTGGGGCGTACCCCCGACACCGGGCAGGAGTCGATGCACAAGCGTTGCCCAACAGGGCCCCAGCGTCTTGGCATGTGGGATGCGGGTTTACGCTCATTTCTGTGGAGGCACAATATCCGGCCCATTGGGAGGCCGATGTCGTCCTTGCCGACGGCGGCACCGCGCACGTGCGCCCCATCAGGCCCGCCGACGCCGACCGTCTCCGTTCGTTCTACTCCCGGCTGTCCGACGAGTCGATCTATTTTCGGTTCTTCGGGCCGCGCCCCCGGCTGTCCGACCGCGAGGTCGAACGCTTCACCAACGTCGACTACGTCAACCGCGTCGCGCTGATCGCCACCATCGGCACCGAGATGGTGGCCGTGATCCGCTACGACCGCACCGGCCCGGGCGAGGCCGAGGTCGCCTTCCTCGTCGAGGACGCCCACCAGGGCAGGGGCGTGGCCTCCGTGCTGCTCGAACACCTCGCGGCCACCGCGCGCGAGCGCGGCATCGAACGCTTCATCGCCGACGTGCTGCCCGCCAACATGCGCATGACCGGGCTGCTGCGCCAGGCCGGCTACACCGCGCAGAGCCAGTTCGAGGACGGCGTCGTCCGCATGACGCTCGACCTCACCCCCACCGACACCTCCGCCGAGGTCACCGCGGCCCGCGAGCACCGCGCCGAGTCCCGCTCGATCGCCCGGCTGCTCACCCCCGGATCCGTGGCGGTGATCGGCGCCTCGCGCGAGCCGGGCGGCGTCGGCCAGACCGTGCTGCGCAACCTGCTGGCCGCCGACTTCACCGGCCCCGTCTACCCCGTGCACCGCGAGGTCCGGGCGGTGGCGGGCGTGCGCGCCCACCCGAGCGTCACCGCCATCGACGGCGAGGTCGACCTCGCCGTGGTCGCCGTGCCCGCCGAAGGCGTCATCGACGTGGTCAAGGAGTGCGCGGAGAAGGGCGTGCACGGCCTGGTCGTGGTGTCGTCGGGGTTCGGCGAGACCGGCGCCGAGGGCCGGGCCAGGCAGGACGAGCTGGCCCGCATCGCCCGCTCCTACGGCCTGCGCGTCGTCGGCCCCAACTGCCTCGGCATCGCCAACACCGACCCCGCCGTCAAGCTCAACGCCACCCTCGCCGCCACCGTGCCGGGCCGCGGCAACGTGGGCTTCTTCAGCCAGTCGGGCGCGCTCGGCACCGCGCTGCTCCAGCGAGTCGCCCAGCGCGGCATGGGCATCTCGACGTTCGTCTCGGCCGGCAACCGCGCCGACGTCTCGGGCAACGACCTCCTGCAGTATTGGGAGGAGGACGACTCCACCGAGGTCATCCTGCTCTACCTCGAGTCGCTCGGTAACCCGCGCAAGTTCACCCGGCTGGCCAGGCGCATCTCCCGCCGCAAGCCCGTCGTGGTGGTCAAGAGCGGCGGCACCCCGTCCGGCCACTCCGCCGCCGAGCTGGGGCTGCCCGACTCCGCGATCAGCTCGCTGTTCGAGCAGGCGGGGCTCATCAGGGTCGACGACCTCATCCAGCTCTTCGACGTGGGCCAGCTACTGGCTTACCAGCCGCTGCCCGGCGGGCCGCGCACCGCGCTCGTCACCAACTCCGACGCGCTCGGCCTGCTCGCCGCCGACGCCTGCCTGGCGGCCGGCCTCGAACCCCGCAAGCCGGTCAACCTCGGCCCCGCCGCCGGGCCCGCCGAGTACGGCGCCGCGCTCGCGGGCGAGCTGGCCTCACCCGAGGTGGACGCCGCCGTCGTCATCTACATGCCGCCGATCCCGGGCGAGACCGACGAGGTGGCCGCCGAGCTGCTGCGCGCCTCCCAGGACTCCGGCAAGCCGGTGCTCGCCACGTTCATGGGGCATCTCGGCATGCATCCGGCGCTGCGCGTCCCCGGTGACGGGCCCGCGCGCGGGTCCATCCCGTCGTACGCCGCCCCCGAGGAGGCCGTACGCGCACTCGCCCACGTCGTCCGCTACGCCCGCTGGCGCGCCCAGCCGGTGCAGCCGCCGCCCGAGCTGAGCGGCATCGACACCCACCGGGCCCAGACGCTGGCCCGCGAGACGCTGGCGGGCACCGCGCCCGACATCCCGCCCGGCGGGTTCGCCCAGCAGGGGCCGCCCGTCGAGGTCGACGCGGCCGAGCTGCTGTCCTGCTACGGGCTGACCGTCTGGCCCGCCGAGACCGTCCGCTCGCCGGACGAGGCCGTGGCCGCCGCCGAGCGGCTGGGCTGGCCGGTGGTGGTCAAGGTGGCCGATCCCGCGGCCTCGCGGCGGGCCGGCACCGTACGCCTCGGGCTGACCGGCCCCGACATGGTCCGCCACGCCTACGCCGAGCTGCTGGGCGAGCACGCGGAGCTGGCCGTGCAGCGGATGGCGCCGCAGCCCGCGGTGCCGACCGTCATCGGGGTGGTCGAGGATCCCGCGTTCGGGCCTGTGGTGTCGTTCGGGCTGGGCGAGGTGACCGCGCGGCTCCTGCTCGACCAGAGCTTCCGCCTCGCGCCGCTCACCCCGGAGGACGCCTCCGACCTGATCAGGTCCGTACGCGCCGCGCCCCTGCTCTTCGGCCAGTACGGCTACCCGCCGGTCGCGGTCGACGCCTTGGAGGACCTGCTCGTCCGCGTCGGCCGTCTCGCGCACGATCTGCCCGAGGTGGCCAGGCTCGACCTCGACCAGGTGCTCGTGGGGGAGTCGGCGGTGATGATCCTCGGGGCCCGCGCCACCCTGCGCACCCCGGCGGGCCCGCGGCTCGACGGGGGCCCGCGACGGCTGTCCTGACCGGCCCGCCCGGCTCCGCGCGGGCCCTCGGTCAGCCCTGAGCGAAGGGAGGGGACCGAGTGCCCCCTGATGACCCGGCATAAGACGTTATAGAGCGTTATATCCGGCGGGTGAGTGTACTGCCCGTCCCTGGCAGGATGGAGCCATGAGGGAAACCCGAGTCTCAGCCGCGGGCCTGCGCGAAGCGATCGAGCGCAGCGGCTACTACCCCGACCTCGTCACCGATGCGGTCGAATCCGCGCTGGGCAAGGAGGCCGTGACCGCGTTCGTGGTCCACCACGAGGCGACCTTCGATCCCGCGATGGAGGTGCGCCGCCACGTCACCGTGCTGGTGCTGACGGGCACGCGGCTGCTGGTCTGCCACACCGACGAGCACCCCGCGGTGGAGGGGGTCTCGGCGTCCCATGCCTCCACCACCACCGAGGCGGTGCGGCTGAGCCGCGTCCAGTCGGTCGCCGTCACCCGCGTCGTGCCCGACCCCGCCTCCTACGTGCCCGGCATCCCTCCCACGGAGGTGACGCTCACCATCGGCTGGGGCGCCATCTCCCACGTCGACCTCGAGCCGGCCACGTGCGGCGACGAAAACTGCGAGGCCGACCACGGCTACACCGGCGCCATCACCGCCGACGACCTGTCGCTGCGGGTCAGCGAGGCCGCCGACGGCCCCGAGGCGGTCACCCACGTCCTCGCCTTCGCCAAGGCCCTCTCCGAAGCCACCGCCCGCGCCACCGCCTGACCCCTTACCTGGCAACCCGGCCGAGCCGGCGCTTGTCACCGTGTCCATGCGTTCGCCGGCACCGGGTCGGTGATCGGGGCGGGGCTAGACTGAGGGGCATGCTGGTGCCCGGATATGGTGGCGCGTCCCTGGCCGACCTTCCAGGTTCGCTGCTGGCCGCGCTCGGCATGCGCGAGCCCAACCCGCTGGCCCTCGACCCGGCCGACCGCGTCTGCCTGTTCCTGGTCGACGGCCTCGGCGCCGAGCTGCTCGACGCCCACCCCGAGCGGGCCCCGTTCCTGGCGGCACATCGCACCTCCAAACGGCTCACCGCCGGCTTCCCCGCCACCACCGTCACCAGCCTGACCTCGCTCGGCACCGGCCTGACCCCGGGCGAGCACGGCATGGTCGGCCTGCTGCTCGCCGTGCCCGGCACCGGCGCCATGCTCAACTGCCTGCGCTGGACCTTCCCCGGCGGCGAGCCGATCGACCCCGATACCTGGCAGCCGGCGGCCACCGTCTACGAGCGCGCCGCCGCCGCGGGCGTCGAGCCCGTCTACGTCGCCCCCGCCGAGTTCGAGGGCACCGGCCTGACCAGGGCCGTCTACCGCGGAGTCCGCTACGTCCCGGCCGCCACCGTGGACGACCGGGTGGCCCGCGTCCACGAGGCGCTGCGGGCCCGCCGCCGGTCCCACGTCACCGTCTACTACGGCGACCTCGACGCCGCGGGCCACCTGCAGGGCTGGGGCGGCGAGGAGTGGCTGCGCCAGCTGGAGATCGTCGACGACATGGCCCGCCGCCTGGCCGAGGGCCTGCCGCCCGGCTCCGCCCTCTACGTCACCGCCGACCACGGCATGATCAACGCCACCGAGAAGATCGACGCGGAGAGCGTCCCCGAGCTGACGGAAGGGGTGGCGATGCTGGGCGGCGAGGCCAGGGCGCGCCACGTCTACGCACGGCCGGGGGCCGCCGCGCAGGTGCTCGACGCCTGGCGGGAGACGCTGGGCGAGCGGGCCTGGGTGGTGTCGCGGCAGGAGGCCGTCGAGTCGGGCTGGTTCGGCCCCCGCGTACGCGAGCCGTGGCTGGCCCGCATCGGCGACGTCGTGGCCGTCCCCCGCACCGACCTCGCCATCACCGCTCCCAGCAGACATCCCGTCGAGGCGGCGTTCACCGGTTACCACGGCTCGCTGACCTCGGCGGAGCAGCACGTCCCGCTCCTGGAGGTACGCCCGTGACCAGCCCGCTCATCACCCCCGCCGCGCTCGCGGAGCTCGTCAGGCAGGGCGAGGTCACCGTGCTCGACGTACGCTGGCGGCTCGGCGGGCCGCCCGGGCTCGAGTCCTACCGCGAGGGCCACATCGAGGGCGCCGTCTACTGCGACCTCGACACCGACCTCGCCGCGCCGCCCGGCGCCGGCGGGCGCCACCCGCTGCCCGGCGCGGCGGCGTTCCAGAGCGCGATGCGCCGGCTCGGCGTCTCCGCAGGCCGCCCGGTGGTCGTGTACGACGACGCCGCCGCCACGGTCGCCGCCCGCGCCTGGTGGACACTGCGCTACTTCGGCCACCAGGACGTACGCGTGCTCGACGGCGGCCTGCCCGCCTGGCTCGCGGCCGGCTTCCCGCTCACCAAGGAGGCGCCGGCCCCGGCCGAGGGCGACTTCACGGCGAGGCCGGGCGGCATGCCGGTGCTGTCGGCCGACGAGGCGGGCGAGCTGGCCGGGCGCGGCGTGCTGCTCGACGCCCGCGCGGGCGAGCGTTACCGGGGCGAGGTGGAGCCGGTCGACCCGGTGGCCGGCCACGTCCCCGGCGCGGTGAGCGCCCCCACCACCGGCAACGTCGCCCCCGACGGCCGCTTCCTCGCCCCCGATGACCTGCGCTCCCGCTTCGCCGCGCTGGGCGTGGGCGAGGGCGTAGAGACGGGCGCCTACTGCGGCTCGGGCGTGACGGCCGCACACGAGGTGCTGGCCCTGGAGGTGGCGGGCCTGCCCGCCGCCCTCTACGTCGGCTCCTGGTCCGACTGGGTCACCGACCCCGCCCGCCCGATCGCCACCGGCTGACCGAGAGTCGGGGCCGTGCGGCTCAGTAGACGGGCAGGTCGCCGGCGCCGAAGCAGGTGAAGCCCAGCTCGCCTGTCTTGGCCGCCGCGCAGGCCAGCGCCGCGTCGGGAGCCTGTCCGGCGGTGAGCAGCTCGTGAAAGGCGCTCATCAGGGCCCGCGCCGACTCGTCGCCTACCGGCAGCATGCCGGCGATCACGCACGACGTGCCCTTGGACAGGAACGTCCCGGACAGCCCGAGCGGCGCCCCTTCCATGGGCGTGCGCGACATCCCCGAGTTGCACGCCGACAGCACCACCAGCCCCGCCGTACGGGGCAGATCCAGCAGGTCGTACGCCATGAGCGCCCCGTCCTCCAGCGTGATGCCGGACACCAGCGGACTGCGCGAGTGGAACACCCCGTGCGCCGCCAGGTGCACGACGTCGGCCGTGGCCAGCGCCTCCATCACCGGCCCCACCCGCCCGGGGACCGAGCGCCCGCCGGGATGGCAGCGTACGACGTGCTCCACCTCGGCGTGCGCGTGCGAAAGCGCGGGCCCGGCCGCGGCGACCAGCGTGGGCGGGACGCCGGCACGACGGGCGGACGTGCGGGCCCGCAGCCACGCCGCCGCCCCGGCGGCCACGCTCACCGGCCGCTCGCGCAGGCCGGGCAGCGCGCCCCAGGGCAGCGTGTGCAGGCCGGCCACCGGCACCACCACCAGCGGCCGGTCACCGATCGCCGGAGCCAGAGGCCGCAGGACCAGCTCTTCGAGCGCGACGGCGGCCGCCTCGGCGTCGTGCCGCTGCGCGGGCCGGCGCAGCGCGTACCGCAGCCGCAGGATCGCCTCGCTGACCTGCCGCAGGTCACCGATGCGCCGCAGCAGCAGGCGCTCACCGGTGATGAGGACGGCGAGCAGCGTGTCGCGGTCGGCCACGTATTCGACCAGCGCGCCCCGCCCCAGCTCGGCCCGCACCCGGTCGGGGTCCACGAGCGCGCACGCGTGGGCGGGCGCGGCGACGGCCCGCCACCGCTCGGCCCACTCGAACACCGCCCCCGCGCTCCCGTCGCGTACGGCCAGCTCAAGCCCGAACGCCGCCAGCCGCTCACCCGCCCTCGCCGCGTGGGCCCGCAGCGACGGGTCCTCCAGCCCTTCGACGCACCCGCTCACCTCGGCCAGCCCGTCGCGTACGGCGGCGAAGGCCCCCGCGAGGTCCTCCTGCAGCGCCGACCTGAGGGCGAGCGCGTGCTGGCGCACCGGCACCGGGATCGGCGACGTACGGGCGAGCTGCCTGGCCTGCGGCTCGGAGGCGAGGCGGGTGAGCCGGGTGCCCGCGGGCGGCCGCCGCTCCTGAGGCCCGGCGTTGCGGGTGAGCCGGGCGAGCTGTGCCATGGCCGTGCCGCGGTCGTCCACGGCGAGCGCCGCCTCGGCCGCGACCAGCCGCAGCGCCGCCGCCCCCGCGCCGTGCTCGTCGCACTCCTCCAGCTCGCGGGCGCACTCGGCCAGCTCGCCCACCAGCTCGCGCGTGACGGGCCCGAGCGCCAGCCGCGAGCGCAGCACGACCTCCCTGGCCAGCGGCAGCCACGACATGCGCTGCTGCTCCGACAGCTCGGCCGCCGCCTGCTCGGCCACCTGCCAGGCCCTGGTGGGATCGCCGGTGAGCAGCTCGACCTGGGCCAGCTTCAGCCGCGCCTCGGCCAGCGCGACCCGCGCCCCCGACGCCTCCAGGTCGGGCACGGCCAGGCTCAGCATCGCCCTGGCCTCGCCCGGCTGGTGGGCGGCCAGCAGCGCGCCGGCGAAGTCGGCCCGCATCGTGGCCAGCCGTTCGGGATAGCCGAACAGGGCGTCCTCGGCCTCGTGGTAGTGCTTGAAGGCGGCGCCGAGATCGCCCCTGCGTACGGAGAGAAACGGCAGGTTGGCGGCCGACAGCCGCTCCAGGTGCCGCAGCCCGGCATGCTTGGCGATCTCCAGGCAGGCCGTGAGGTCGCGCAGGGCGGCGTCCCAGTCGCCCCGGCAGGAGTGGATGAGCCCCCGGTTGAGCAGCCCGCCGGCCAGGAACCTGCGGTCGTCGAGCGTGCCGGGCGCCCTCACCAGCGCCCGCAGCGCCCGGTCGCAGGACGCGATGGCCTCCTGGAGCCGGCCGAGCCGCGCCAGCGCCACCGCGCGCTGCGTGTCGAGCTTGGCCTGGTCGAGCGGCGACAGGTAGGCCCAGGCGAGGGCCGCCACGCGCAGCGCCTGCAGCGGGTGGCCGCGCTCGGTGCGTACGGTGACCAGCGACAGCCTGGCCTGCGCCACGCGCTCCGGCGGGATGTCGGTCATGGCGATGGCCGCCCGCAGGTGGTGCTCGGCGCCTTCGAGGTCGCCCAGCTCGCGAGCGGCCAGCGCCATCGAGCGCAGTGCGACGGCCTCGGCCTCACGGCACCCGTCGCGCCGCGCGGCCTCCCGGACGGCACGGGAGGCCCGCAGAGCGTGCTCGGGGTCGATCAGGGAACGCATCATGGCGGCCTCGGCCGCTCTGACGAGCGGATGAAGGTCCGGATGGAGGTCGTGGGGGTCCGATGATGCGCTCATGGCCGGCCTCGGAGGAGAAGACGGCCGGGAGAATTGCGCGGCTCTCCCGGCCGGGTCATTGGCGGGTCAGGGGCGGATGCGCACCCACGTGGTCTGTACGGGTGCGTGGCCCGGCCGGTGGCACACCACGCTCAGCCAGCCGGGCGGCAGCCCCGTGGCGACGAAGTGGCCGGTGGGGGCGATGCGCCTGGTCAGCGTCAGATGCGGGGACCGCACGTCGACGAGGGCGCCCTCGCCAGGGTAGGGGGAGATGTGGCCGGCGACGTCGATGAGCCCGTCGCCCTCCGTCACCTCCAGGTCGAACGTGAGGCCGGCGGCGATGAACCTGACCAGATGCGAGCTGTCGTCGTCGCGCACGCTGCGGATCGTGGCGGACTCGGCGTGGGCGGCGGCGGTCACCGCCATCGGCACCCGAAGCCGATAGGCGTCACGTGCGGCGGCGGACACGTGACCCGGGATCGGGTCGTTCCCGGCGCCCAGCCGGAGGGCCGCCAGGAAGTATTCGTCGTTGATCATTGCGCTGTCTCCTGTAGTGAGAGCAGAGTGCGCAGTTTCTCCAGGCAGCGTGCCTTCGTCGGGCCGACGCTGCCGGCGGGCAGCCCGAGCCGCGATGCCACCTGCTGGTTGCCGGCCTCGTTCGCGACGAGTTCGAGGATCGAGCGGCAGGGTTCGTCGAGCGTGGAGACCGTCTGCCAGAGCCGGCGCCGCCCGTCGGCCTCCAGGACGGCGGCGGCCGGGTCGGGCTCGCCGACCGGCTCGGTGGCGGAGACGAGGGGCGGGTCCTTGCGCTGCATGAGCAGGGCCTCGCGACGCACCGTCGTCACGAGCCAGCCGCCCACGCTCGCCGGGTCTCTGATGTCGGTGAGGTGTTGCAGCAGGCGGAGCCAGGCGCCCTGGACCGCGTCGGCCGCGTCGACGGTGCTCAGGCCGCAGGCCCTGGCCACCGCCCACATGCGCGGCCCGAACCTCGCTTCGAGCTCGTCCCATGCCGCCCGGTCGCCCTTGGCAGCGGCCGTGAGCAGCTCCGCTGGATCACGCAGATCACGCATACGGCCTCCTTCCGCCCGGCCAGGGGAGGCGATCATGCCTCCCCGTGATGGTCCGGGGACTGAGCGTAAACTCTACAGACTCGCCGGGAAGAGGACCCCCAGATCCTGAATTTGCGGCGTCTCCTCGGAGTCGAGCAGCCGGTCGATCCACTGCCTGGCGGGCTCGTCCCTGGCCGCGTCGGCGATGGCGCCGGCCACCAGCGCGGTGGCGAACGACGTGCCGCTCCACGCCGCGTACCCGCCGAACTCGCCCACGTCGAGATAGCTGCTGGTCAGCCAGTCGCCTCGGGCGCAGGCGTCGACCCAGGTGCCGTAGCCCGAGTAGGGGGCTCGGCACTGCTGGGAGGCGTCCACGGCCGCCACGCCGACCACGAAGGGCAGCGCCGCGGGCCAGAACGGCCGGTCGGACGCGGTGTTGCCGGCGCACGCCACGGTCACCGTCGCCGTGGACGTGGCGCCCAGCGCGCCGATGGCGTCGGACAGCAGGGGCGGCGGCCGGTCGTCGAAGGTGTGGCCGCCGAAGGAGAGGTTCAGCACGTGCGGGGGACGTTCGCGCATGCGGTGCAGGGCGCGGACGACGGTCGCCTCGTCGGTCACGCCGTCGGCGCCGAGCACCCGCTCCACACGCAGCGACACGCCCGGGGCGCGGCGGGTGAGCAGACCCGCGATGAACGTGCCGTGCCCCGCCTGCTCGCCCTCCACGGCGTCGGCCTCCTGAGGGCCGAGGCGGGCGTACCATTCGCTGCCCGACCACCAGGGGTGCTTGGACACGCCGGTGTCGAGCAGGCCCACGACCACGTCGGAGCGGGATCTGTGGCTCTTGACGCCGATCGGCGGCGTGGGAAAGGGTCGTGAGGCCGGGCCGCCGAAGAACAGCGGCTGGCCGCGGAAGACGTGGTTGGGGGAGGCCCGCAGGCCCTGCGCGCGCAACTCGGCGGTCAGCTCGCACGGATCGACGCCGTCGGCCAGATGGAGCACGCAGACGCCGTCCGCCTCCGAGACCGCCTGCGTCCAGCGCCGCGCGGCCGACAGCGCCGTCCGGTCGGTCAGCACCTGGCGCGGGCGGACGAACGCCTCCCCGACTGATTGGATTTCCATGAGCGGGTATGTTTCCTGCGGAGACGACCTGTCACCCGCCACTCGCGCACCAACTTGGTATGGCCCCCCTCTGGTGCCGGATAGCGACCGACGGTAGTCTCTCCCTAGTCACTTGTGATCATCCCGGGACGAGGCCGTTGGGGAAGGCGCACCTCGTACCGAACGGGAGGTCCGGTGTCTGCTCGTGGCGTCCTTTACGTCCACTCGGCTCAGCCCGCGCTGTGCCCTCACATCGAATGGGCAGTCGCGGGTGTCCTTGGCGTGCCCGTAGACCTGACGTGGACTCCGCAACCCGCCGCGCCCAACGTCGTGCGGGCCCAGGCGGAGTGGGAGGGCCGGCCGGGCATCGCGGCGGCCATCGCCTCCTCCCTCATGGGCTGGCAGCGCCTCAGGTTCGAGATCACGGAGGACGCCTCACCCGGTGTCGACGGCTCCCGCCATGCCTACACGCCGACGCTCGGCCCCTTCACGGCCGTGATCGGCGTCAACGGCGACATCATGATCCCTGAGGACCGGCTGCGCTCGGCGATGATGATGGCCGCGCAGGGCCGGTGCGTGCTTGAGGACGAGCTGGACAAGATGCTGGGCCGGCCGTGGGACGAGGAGCTGGAGCCGTTCCGGTACGCCGGCGACGGCGCCCCGGTCAGGTGGCTGCACGCGGCCGTCTGACCCCGAGAGCGAGCACCCGGCCGCGCGCACCCTGCCGTGAGCACCGGGCCGTGAGGGAGACGCCCCGACCGGCCGTATGAGCCCGTGAGACGCCCGACCTGCTGGTGACGAGCGCCCGAGACCCGTGAAGGGCGCCAGAAGACACGGCAGAGGCCCCGCACCGATTCCGGTGCGGGGCCTCTGCCGTGAGGTCGCGTGTTACAGCGGGATGTTGCCGTGGGCGCCCCTGGCCGGGGTGGCCTGGGACAGCACCTTGGCGATCGCGCCGCGCGTCTCGTCCGGCTTGATCACCTCATCGACGACACCCAGCTCCTGAGCCCTGACCAGCCCGCCGGACTCCTGCTTGTGCTCCTCGGCCAGGCGCAGCTCCAGCTCGGCCCGCTCCTCCTCGGGGACGGCGGCCAGCTGGCGGCGCTTGAGCACGCGCACCGCGGCCACCTCGCCCATGACCCCGATCTCGGTGGTCGGCCAGGCGAAGACCTTGGTGGCGCCGAGCGCGCGGGAGTTCATCGCGATGTACGCCCCGCCGTACGCCTTCCTGGTGATCAGCGTGACCCGCGGCACCGACGCCTCGGCGAAGGCGTGCAGCAGCTTGGCCCCGCGCCGGACCACGCCGTCGTGCTCCTGCCCGACGCCCGGGAGGTAACCGGGGACATCCACCAGGACAACCAGCGGCACCCCGAAGGCGTCACACATACGGACGAACCGGGCGGCCTTCTCGGCGGACGTGGCGTCGAGGCAGCCGCCCAGACGCATCGGGTTGTTGGCGATGACACCGACCGTGCGGCCGCCCATGCGGCCGAGCGAGGTGACGATGTTGGGCGCCCACTTGGGGTGCAGCTCCAGGCCCGGCTCGTCGAGCAGCCCGTTGACCAGCGGCTTGACGTCGTAGGCGCGGCGGGCGGAGTCGGGCAGCAGGGACGAGAAGTCGACCTCGCCGATCTCGCCGGTGCGCATGCGGCCCTGGTGGCCGAGCAGCGTCGCGAGCTGGCGCGCCTTGACGAGGGCGTCGGTCTCGGACTTGGTGACGATGTGGGCCACGCCGCTGCGCTTGCTGTGCGGGTCGGGCCCGCCGAGCGCGGCGGCGTCGACGTCCTCGCCGGTGACGCTGCGCACGACGTCGGGACCGGTGACGAAGATGCGGCCGGTGTCGGCCAGAATGACCAGGTCGGTGAGCGCGGGCCCGTAGGCGGCGCCGCCGGCGGCGGGGCCGACCACCACGGAGATCTGCGGCACGATGCCGGACGCCTTGGTCATGGCGGCGAAGACCCGGCCGACCGCGTGCAGCGACTCGGCGCCTTCGGCGAGCCGCGCGCCGCCGGAGTGCCAGATGCCGATGACCGGCACCCGCTCACGGACGGCGACGTCGTAGGCGTGGACGATGTGCTCGCATCCCTCGCCGCCCATGGCGCCGCCCTGGACGCGGGCGTCGCTGCAGAACGCGACGACGGGGACGCCTTCGACGCGGCCCATCGCGGCCAGCGCGCCGCTCTTGTCCTCGGGCGTGATCAGCCGCAGCGAGCCCTCATCGAGCAGCGCGGTCAGGCGGACGACGGGATCGCGGGGATCAGCGGGCTCCTGATCGGAGCCCTCGCTCACCACCCGGTTGTCGAGCACGGTCATTTAAGCCCCCTTAAACACGACGGTCACGTTGTGGCCGCCGAACCCGAACGAGTTGTTGACCGCGGCGATGTCGCCGTCAGGCAGCGCGCGGTTCGCGTCGTGGACGAGGTCGACCTCGATGCCGTCGTCGAGGTCGTCGATGTTGATCGTGCGCGGGACGATCCGCTCCTGCAGAGCCTTGATGGTGAAGACGGACTCGATGCCGCCGGCTCCGCCGAGCAGGTGCCCGGTCATGGACTTGGTGGAGGTGACGAGCGGGTGGGTGCCGATGGCCTTGGCCACGGCCTGGACCTCGCCGATGTCGCCCGCGGGGGTCGAGGTGGCGTGGGCGTTGACGTGCTTGACGTCGAGACCCGTGATGTCGGCGTCGTTGAGCGCCATCGTCATCGCCATGATCTGGCCGCGGCCCTCGGGCTCCGGCTGCGTGATGTGGTGCGCGTCGGCGGAGTAGCCGACGCCCGCGCAGTACGCGTAGATGCGCGCGCCGCGCGCCTTGGCGTACTCCTCCGACTCCAGCACGACGACGCCCGCGCCCTCGCCCAGCACGAAGCCGTCGCGGTCGCGGTCCCACGGGCGGGAGGCGCCCTCGGGGTCGTCGTTGCGGGTGGACATGGCCCGCGCGGCGGCGAAGGCGGCTATGTTGAGGCCGTGGATCGCGGCCTCGGTGCCGCCGGCCACGACCACGTCGGCGCGGCCCGCCCTGATCATGTCCATCGCGTAGCCGATGGCCTCGGCGCCGGACGCGCAGGCCGACACCGTGGCGTGCACGCCCGCCATGGCGCCCAGGTCGAGCCCGATCCAGGCGGCCGGGCCGTTGGGCATGAGCATGGGCACGGTGAACGGCGACAGCCGGTTCCAGCCGCGCTCGCGGTAGGTGTCGTACGCCGACAGCGTGGTGTTGATGCCGCCGATGCCGCTGGAGACCACGACGCCGAGCCGCTCGGGCGCCACCTCGGGGGCGCCGGCGTCCTGCCAGGCCTCCCGGGCGGCGACCAGCGCGAACTGCTCGCTGCGGTCGAGGCGGCGGGCCTCGGGCCGCGGCAGCACCTCGGCGGGATCGACCGCCGCCGTCCCCGCGAACGTCACGGGGACGGTGTCGATCCAGTCCGTGGTCAGGGTCTTGACGCCCGACTGACCGGCGAGGAGCGCCGACCAGGTCGAGGTGACGTCTCCACCGACGGGCGTCGTCGCGCCAAGCCCGGTGACGACGACACGTACCCGGTTCGCACTCACGTTTCGCGCTCCTTGCTGGAATCAGTCATGGATGGATCGGATCGGTGATCGATCGCTCAGTTCTGGATGAAGGTGAGGACGTCCTTGACCGTCTTCAGGTTCTTGAGCTGGTCGTCGGGGATCTCGACGCCGAACTCGTCCTGGGCGGCCACGGCGATCTCGACCATGGACAGGGAGTCGATGTCGAGGTCGTCCACGAAGCTCTTCTCGGGGGTCACCTCGGACGCCGGGATGCCGGTGATCTCGTTGATGATCTTGCCGAGGCCCTCGAGGATGTCCTGCTCGGTGGCAGCCATGTCGCTAGTTCTCCTTTGGTTTTCTGGATTCTGTGCGGGCGATGCCGCACAAGTACGGAAGGGTGGGCGAGCTCCCTACGGGATCTCGATCACCTGTCCTGCGTACGTCAGGCCCGCGCCGAAGCCGAGCACCAGCGCCAGGCCACCCGACTGCACCTCGCCACGCTCCAGCATGCGCGAGAGCGCGAGCGGGATGGAGGCGGCCGAGGTGTTGCCGGCGTGGACGATGTCGCGGGCGATGACGGCGTTGTCGGCGCCCAGCTTACGGGCGATCGACTCGACTATGCGCAGGTTGGCCTGGTGAGGCACGAACGCGGCGAGCTCAGACGGCTCGACGCCGGCGCGCCTGCAGGCCTCGAGCGCCACCGGGTGCAGGGCGGTGGTGGCCCACCGGAAGACCGTCTGGCCCTCCTGGTGGAGGCTGTCGTTGCGGTCTTTGATGATGATGGCGTCGGACTTGTCACCGGCGCTGCCCCACACGACAGGGCCGATGCCGGGAGTGTCGGACGGGCCGACGACCGCCGCGCCGGCACCGTCGGCGAAGATCACGGCCGTGGACCGGTCGGTCCAGTCGACCCACTGCGACAGCTTCTCGGCGCCGATGACCAGCACGTTCTTGGCCGAGCCCGCACGGACGGCGGCGCTGGCGGTGCCGAGCGCGTAGCAGAACCCGGCGCAGGCGGCGTTGACGTCGAACGCGCCGGGGGCGTGGACGCCCAGGCGGTGGGCGACGACCGCGGAGGCGTTGGGGATCTGGGTCTCCAGCGTGCAGCTGGCCACGATGACGAGGTCGATGTCGTCGGGCGACATGCCGCAGGCCGCCATGGCCTTGCCGCCGGCGATGGTCGCCATGTCCTCGACGGACTCGCCGGCCGGGGCGACCCTGCGCTCCTTGATGCCGACCCGCGACTGGATCCACTCGTCGTTGGTCTCCATGGTCTTGGCGAGGTCGTCGTTGGTGACGACGTTGGCGGGCTGGTAATGGCCGAGCGCCAGCACCTTCGCGCCGGGAACGATGTCGGGGATCTTCACTGGATCAGCTCCCTGGCCGCGTCGAGGTCGTCGGGGGTCTTGAGCGCCGCGGTGCGCACGCCGCGCAGGCCGCGCTTGGCCAGCCCGGTCAGCGTGCCGCCGGGCAGCAGCTCGATCATGTCGGTCACGCCGAGCGCGGCCATGGACTCCATGCAGGAGTCCCACCTGACGGGGTTGCTCACCTGCTTGATCAGCCGCTGCAGGAACTCGGCCCCGGACGCGACCGCCTGGCCGTCGGCGTTGGACAGCAGCGTGACCGACGGGTCGGCGGGCTCGACGGCCGCGGCCGCCGCGCGCAGGCTCTCGACCGCGGAGGCCATGTGGTGAGTGTGGAAGGCGCCCGCGACCTTCAGCGGGATGAGCCTGGCACGGGCGGGAGCGTCGTCCTTGAACGCGGCGAGCTGCTCGAGCGTGCCGCCCGCGACGATCTGGCCGGCGCCGTTGATGTTGGCCGGGGTCAGGCCGTGCTTCTCGATGGCCGCGAGCACGTCCTCCTCGACGCCGCCGAGCACCGCGGTCATGCCGGTCTCGGTGGTGGCGGCCGCCCTGGCCATGGCCTGGGCGCGCTCGCGGACGAGGCCGAGCGCCTGCTCCGGGGTGAGCACCCCGGCGAGCGCGGCGGCGGCGAACTCGCCGACGCTGTGGCCGGCCAGCACGTCGGGGGCCGCCCCGAGCGCCTCGGCGGCGGCCAGCGCGGCGGCCACGAGGAGCGGCTGCGCCACGGCGGTGTCGCGGATCTCGTCGGCGCCGGCGGTGGTGCCGTAGGCGATCAGGTCGAGCTCGACGACGTCGGACCAGGCGCCGAGTCTGTCGGCCAGACCGGGCAGCTCGAGCCAGGGAGTCAGGAAGCCCGGTGATTGGGCACCTTGGCCCGGGGCGACGAGTACAAGCACAAAAACCACCTTGCCCTGTAGAACTTCGACACGCGGATGGAGATCCGTACGAACTTTGTCCGGGGTGATTTGTAGGTTCCCCACAGTGGGGATTTCAGCGACGTTACGTTAGCGCTCGCCACGTTTCGGCGCTCTCCGAGAGCCTGCCGAGGATGAGACCCACCTGGAGGGTGAAGGCGGACCTGCCCTCCGTCGGCTGGTAGCCGGTCAGCTCGGTGATCTTCTTCAGGCGGTAGCGCACGGTGTTGGGGTGCACGAACAGCAGCCGCGCCGTCGCCTCCAGGGAGGTGCCCTGCTCCAGGTACGTCGCCAGCGTGTCGAGCAGCGGCGTGCCCGCGAGCGGCAGGTAGACGCTCTCGATGAGCTGCTCCCTGGCGTCGGCGTCGCCGTCGAGCGCACGTTCGGCCAGCAGGTCCTCGGCGTGCACCGGGCGGGGCGCGTCGGGCCAGCCGCAGGACGCCTTGAGCCCGGCCAGCGCCGCCCGCGCGGACCTGGCGGCGGCGTGCAGGTCGGGCACCTCGGGCCCGATGACGATGGGACCGACGCCGAACCTGGCCACGACCTGCTTGGCCGCGTGGTTCGCGTCGCTCGCGCCGCCCACGATCACGATCAGCCGGTCGGCCTGGACCCCGGCCAGCAGGTCCATGCCGATGCGGCGGCCCTTCTCGCGCAGCCCGTCGATGACCGCGCGCGGGTCGTCGTCGGGCGCGTTGCCGGCGATGACGACCACGGGGGAGGAGGTCCAGCCGAGCGCGGCGGCCCAGGAGTGCAGGCCGTCGTCCACCTCGCCGCGGACCAGCGCGTCGACGATCAGCGCCTCCAGCCTGGCGTCCCACGAGCCCCTGGCCTCGGCCTCGCGGGCGTAGACCTGGGCGGCGGCGAAGGCGACGTCGCGGGTGTAGCGCAGCATGGCCTGCTGGAGCTGGTCCTCGCCGCCGGGGGCGGCCAGCTCGTGGGTCTGCGCCTCGACCACCTCGACCACGACCCTGACGACGTCGACGGTCTGCTGGAGCGAGATGGAGCGCTTGAGCTCGCGCGGCGCGGTGCCGAAGAACTCGATGCTGGGCGTGAGCCGGCCCTCGCCGGCGTGCTGGAACCACTCGACGAACGCGGCGATGCCGGCCTGGGCCACCAGTCCCACCCACGAGCGGTCCTCCGCGCTGAGCGCGCGGAACCACGGCAGCTGCTCGTCCATGCGGGCCATCGCCGCGGTGCCGAGCGCGCCCATGGCGCGCTCAAGGCGGCGGGTGGTGTCCTCCCGGGTCCGGTCTGTCACGCCTCCTAGAGTGCCAGGTCCCTCCGGATGTCCGGAACGGCGGTTCGGAGCGCGACGGGTTCGCGGCTCAGATGACCGCGACCGCGGTGATCAGGCCGATCGCGACGTGCGTGACCGCGAGCAGGCGGGCGCCGGGCTGCAGCTCCTGCTCCTTGACGAGGTCGCGGACGGAGATGCCGGCCACCTTGTCGAAGACCAGCATGGCGAGCGTCTGGACCAGGATGCCGACCAGGCCGAACACCGCCGTGCCCGCGAGTCCCTCCCCCAGGCGGCCGCCGGCCGACCAGATGGAGGCGGCCACGATGAGGCCGATCGCGGCCAGGGCGGAGGTGGCGAGCAGGGTGGCGTTGGGGTTGCGCTCGGAGCGGATGACCTCGCTCAGCTTGCCGGGCGTGGCCCAGTCGATCACGTAGAAGCCGATGATCAGCAGGATCAGGCCGACGGCGGCGTACGCGGCGATGGCGCCCGAGCCGCGGGCGAGGGTCTCAAAGAGGGTCACGGCAGATCCATTCGAAACGGGTGGGTACGGGTTCAGGACTGGATGCGGTGCGGGACGAAGGAGGAGGTGTCGTCGGTGATGTAGCCGGTCGTCTCCCTGATGCCCAGGCCGGCCGCCTCGTCGGCGACCATCCAGGCGCCGAGCACCGGCCGCTGGCCCTCGAAGACGGGCAGCGCCTCGAAGCCCTGGTGGACGTAGCCCTCGCGGCCGTACTGGCCGGGCGTCTCCTGGACGCCCTCAGGGGTGACGATGCGCATCGAGGCGCCCTCCCTGCCGAGCAGCGGCTTGCTGATGAACGAGGTCAGGTCGCGGGGCCCGTCGAGGTAGGCGGGCAGCAGGTTGGGATGGCCGGGATTGAGCTCCCAGAGCACGGCGAGCAGCGCCTTGTTCGACAGCAGCACCTTCCACAGCGGCTCGATCCAGGTGGCGTGGCGTACGGCGTGCCGTCCGAACTCGTCGGACAGCATCCACTCCCACGGGTACAGCTTGAACACCGAGCGCATGACGCGGCCCTCGGTGTCCACGAACGTGCGGTTGAGCGCGTCCCAGCCGATGTCCTCCATGGCGACGGCCACGGTCGCGAGGCCCGCCTGCTCGGCGGTCTCCTGGAGGTAGGCCACGGTCATGGCCTCTTCGCCGGTCTCGTCGGCGCTGGTGAAGGCGAAGTGGGCGGGGCCGGACGGCAGGCGCAGCTCCCGCCAGCGGTCGATGAGCCGCTCGTGCACCGAGTTCCACTGGTCGTCGCCGGGGAAGACGTCCTGCAGCCAGAACCACTGCACGACCGACGACTCCACCAGCGACGTGGGGGTGTCGGCGTTGTACTCCAGCAGCTTGGCCGGGCCCGTGCCGTCGTAGCGCAGGTCGAAGCGGGCGTACAGGTGGTCGTCGCGGCGCTCCCATGATCGGGCGACGTCCTCCCACGCCCATTCAGGGATCGCGAAGTCGGCGAAGCGGCCGGTCTCCACCACGTGCGCGGCGGCGTGCAGGCACATCTCATGCAGCTCTTCCACCTGGCGTTCGAGCTCTTCGACCTCGTCCATGGAGAAGACGTAGTGGACGGACTCGTCCCAGTAGGGGCGGCTCAGCCCGGCCGGGTGGGCGGCGCGGTGGTAGGCCAGGCCCTGGCCTTCGATGGTCTTCTCCCAGCCGTCCCTGGGAGCGGCGTGCTCGCGGCGCATGGCTCAGCTCCCGCCGCTCCAGCCGCGGCCGAAGCCGCCGCGCTGGATCGACTTGCCGCTCCTGCTGCTGATGTTGACGTCGGAGGGCTTGAGCGTGGTGCCGCCGCGTACGCGGGTGCCGACGCGGTGGCCGCCGTAGTACCAGACGTAGGCGCCGTGGGAGCCGCCGTAGTGGTGGCCGCCGGTGGAGGAGGAGCGGCTGTCGTCGTCGCAGAAGGAGTCGTCCACGACCTGGTAGGAGCCGTCGGAGGAAGTGCTCGTGGCCGTGGGGCTGTTGGTCGGGGTCGGGGAGTCGGTGGCGGTCGGGGTGGCGGTCGGGGTGGGGGTCGGTGTGGTGGGGAAGTCGCCGCCGCCGGTCGGGCTGCCCAGCAGGACGCAGTCGGCCGTGACCTCCTCGTCGTCGTCGACCGCCGCGCAATAACCCACGACCATCACCGAGAGGACGCCGAGGACCGCCAGCGGAACGATCTTGGACGATTTGCGCGGCGGCTGCTTCGGCGCCTGCGACGGGTGTGGCATGAAACTCCTGCTTTCCTGGGCCGATCAGACTAGCGGCGGCCCTTGGCCCTGATCAATGGTCCCTGGCCGATTTGCCCTGATCAGGGTTGGTGCTCCCGGTCGCCGCTCTCCTGGGGTAGGACTGGACGCATGGATCCGGTCGAGGCCCTGCGCGAGATCGCCTTTCTGCTCGAGCGCGCGGATGAGCCCCCGTACCGCGTGCGTGCCTTTCGCCGCGCCGCCGCGGTGATCGATGAGCTGTCCCCCGGAGAACTCGCCCGTCTGGTCCGTGACGGCGGGCTCGGTGATCTGCCCGGCATCGGGAAGGTCACCGCCCTTGTGGTTAACGAAAGCCTTATGGGTGAGGTTCCAGCTTATTTGCGGCGAATGCGGGCGACTGCCGGGACGGAACTCGACGCGGAGACCGCGGAGCTGCGCGCGGCGCTCAAGGGCGACCTGCACAGCCACTCCGACTGGTCGGACGGCGGCTCGCCGATCGAGGAGATGGCGCGGGCGGCGATCACGCTCGGGCACGACTACCTGGCCCTGACCGACCACTCGCCGCGGCTGACGGTGGCCAAGGGGCTCTCGGCCGAGCGGCTCGAACGGCAACTCGACGAGGTGGCCGCGCTCAACGAGCGGCTGGCGCCGTTCAGGATCCTCACCGGCATCGAGGTGGACGTGAACCTCGACGGCTCGCTCGACCAGGAGCCCGAGCTGCTCGACCGGCTGGACGTGGTGGTCGCCGGCGTGCACTCCAAGCTGCGCATGGGCGCGGAGGACATGACCCGCCGCATGGTCACCGCCATCGCCGACCCCCGCGTGGACGTGCTCGGCCACTGCACGGGCCGCGTCGTGCGGGCGGGCGGCAGGCGGGGGGTGAAGCGCCCGGAGTCGGAGTTCGAGGCGGAGCTGGTCTTCGAGGCGTGCCGGCGGTTCTCGGTGGCGGTCGAGATCAACTCCAGGCCCGACCGGCTCGACCCGCCCAAGCGGCTGATGCGGCTGGCGTACGAGATGGGCTGTCTGTTCGCGATCGACTCCGACGCGCACGCGCCGGGGCAGCTCGACTGGCAGCGCAACGGCTGCGAGCGGGCCGCGAGGTGCGGGATCGAGGCGGACAGGATCGTCAACACCTGGCCGCTCGACCGGCTGCTCGGCTGGACGCGGGGCTGACTGTACGGCTGGATGCACGGTCGAATGCCGGAAAGAACCGCGGATCGTCACGCGGCGGAAAGGCGAGTACGGCTCACATGTCGCGTGGAAGGTCGTTCCGCTTTTGTCGGGGGTCCCCGGGGTGGTGACGCGGGCGTGAGACCCCTGTGGCGGCGCGGTTAGGTGGGTGTCGCGGGGCTGCCGCGCGGCCCGCGATTGTCGGTGGCGGCGCGTAGCGTTCCGCTTGTGAACCGTACCGACCGGCTCTACGCGCTCGTCGAAGACCTGCGCGCCATCGCGCCACGCTGCCGCTCCGCCCGCGAGCTGGCCGCGCGGTTCGAGGTGAGCGTACGCACGATCGAGCGCGACATCACCGCGTTGCAGGAGTCGGGCGTGCCGATCTACGCGGAGCCGGGTCGCAAGGGCGGCTACGCGATCGACAGGAAGGCCTCCCTGCCCCCGCTCAACTTCACGCCGACCGAGGCGGTGGCCATCGCGGTGGCGCTCAGCCGGGCCGGCGACCAGCCGTTCGGCCACCAGGCCCGCAGCGCGTTACGCAAGGTGGTGGCCGCCATGCCGGGCACCGAGGGCGAGCTGGCCAGAGAGCTGGCCAGGCGCGTGCAGCTCGCGCGCCCGCAGGACGAGCCGGAGGTCCGGCCGATGGGCGGCGAGGGCATCTCCCGGGCCATCGAGGAGGCGCTGCTGCGCCGCCGGGTGCTCAGGCTCGACTACGCCGATGCCAAGGGGGCGCTGACCTCGCGCGACGTCGAGCCTGGTGTGTTCCTGGGCGGGCGTGGCGGGTTCTGGTATCTCGTGGCGTGGTGCCGGCTGCGCGACGACGTGCGCGTCTTCCGCCTCGACCGCATCGCGGCCGCCACCGTCACCGCCGAGCGCTGCCCCGACCGGCCCCTTGAGGGCTTCGCCACCGACGTGCCCGAGATGGTCGTGCACGGCACGGTGCTCGACTGACTGATCCGAGAGTTTTTTCGAAAACACCGACAGGGGGTTGTCGCCATAGGGATACATCCTTGTGGTGTTCGAACAACGAGGAGCGCATGATCTTCCATCCCAGGTGATCATCCGCTCGCCGGCCGGAGAGAGCGCCTTCCCCGCGAGATCCCGGTCCCGGCGAGCGGGCCGCCCCGCCTGCGCGGGGCGGGTCACCCGTCGCCCTGCACACGCCGCCTATCGCCGCGCGGCGGCGCGTCCAGGGCCCTTGCGCTCGCGGTGCTCGGACGGTGCTCGGACGGTGCTCGGACGGTGCTCGGAGTCGGTGCTCGGAGGCGGCGGTCAGGGAGCAGGGCGGTGCTCAGAGGGAGGCGGCCGACAGCCAGCGGTCGAGGAGGCCCTGGTCGCCGTGCACGGTCACCGCGGCGGGTGAGCGGCGGCCGTAGAGCACGAGCAGCAGGTCGGCGGCCGGGCCGCGCACGGCCACGTCGCCCTTGGCGTGCCCGCGCTCCCAGGTGATCGTCCCGGCGGGGCCCTGCGTGATGGTCCACTCGCCGTCGGCGTCGCTCGCGTGGAGGTGGATCGTGGCCCCCTCCAGGCCGAGCTCGGCCAGCGGCTTGGTGACCCACCTGGCGGACGGCAGGTTGTGCAGCAGCTCTTCGATGCCGTCGATCGCGGTCTCCGCCGGGATCTCCGGGTCGATGCCGAGCGCGAGCTCGGCGTCCACCCGGTGGATCAGCAGCTCGAAGAACATCCGGCGCGGCCACCACGAGGCCTGCTTGTCCGGCCCCCACGACCACACGGGCGTCGCGGGGTCGGTGGCGCGCAGCGTCTCCAGCATCTCGCCGGCCCCCGCCGTCAGCCACGCCGCGTCGCCGGGGACTCCCTCCGGCAGGCCGGTCGGCACCTGGAGCGACCAGATCCGCTCCTGCACCTGGTTGCCCAGCACGTGCACGGTCCAGCGGTGCAGCCGCCCGACGTGGGTGACCAGGTCGGCGATCGTCCAGCCAGGACAGCTCGGCACCGGCACCGACAGGTCGCCCGACAGCGCCGCCAGCCTGCTCGTCTCGGCTTCGATCCTCGCGAGGTAGTCAGTCACCCGATCCACATTAGGCCGCGGGGCAAGTGGTGCCCTTCTGCGGCATCTTGCCGTCGATCAGGTAGGCGTCCACGATCCCCTGCACGCACTTGCTGCCCGACAGGTACGCCCCATGCCCCTCGCCCTCGTACGTCACCAGCGTCGCGGTCTTGAGCTGGGCCGTCAGCTTGGGCGCCCATTCGTACGGCGTGGCCGGGTCGCCCTTGCCGCCCACCACGAGGATCGGCGCGGACCCGGTGGCGTCCACGTGCCTGGCCTCGTCGCTGCCCTTGGCCGGCCAAACCCGGCACAGCCCGCCCGAGCCCTCGCTGCCGAACAGCGGCGAGATCTTCAGCGCCGCCGCCTCCGTGCGGCGCAGCGTCGCCTCGTCGGGCCGCTCCGCGGTGTCGACGCAGGTGATGGCGGGGAAGCTGGTCATCTGCGTGGAGTAGTTGCCGTTCTGGTCGCGCCCGGTGTAGGAGTCGGCGAGGTACATCAGCGCCTCGCCCCGCCCCTTGAGCGCCTCGCCCAGCGCCTGCTCGAGGAAGGGCCAGGTCAGCTCCGAGTAGAGCGCGGCGGCCACGCCGGTGGAGGCCAGGCCCTGGGTCAGCGCGCGGCCGCCCACCTGCAGCGGCTTGGTGGTCAGCTGGTTCATCAGCCGGGCCACGTTCGCGTTGGCCTCCTCGGTCGTCTTGCCGGCCGCGCAGCTGCCGTCCTTCACGCACGCCTTGAGGAAGCTCTCGTACGCCTGCTGGAAGCCGCGCGTCTGGGCCAGCGTGCGCTGCTCGAACGTGACGGTCGGGTCGAGCGGCGCGTCGAGCACCATGCGGCCGACGTTCTTCGGGAACAGGGTGGCGTAGACGCCGCCGAGCTGGGTGCCGTACGACATGCCGACGTAGTTGAGCTCGGGGTCGCCGACGGCCTCGCGGATGCGGTCCATGTCGCGGGCGGCGTTCACGGTGCCGACGTGGGGCAGGATCTTGCCGGAGTGCTCCTGGCAGAGGGCGGCGAACTCCTTGTTGGCCGCCTCGGCCGCCTGGTGCGTCCGCGCGTCGGCCGGCAACGTGTTGAGCGAGGTGAACCTGTCCATCTCGGCGCCGTCGCCGCAGCGTACGCCGGAGCTGCGCTCGACCCCGCGCGGGTCGAAGCTGATCAGGTCGTAGCGGGCGCGCAGCGCGGTCAGCGCCTTGGCGGCCTGGTCGAGCGTGTCGACGCCGGAGGCCCCTGGCCCGCCGAAGTTGAACACCATCGAGCCGAGCTTCTTCGCCTTGCCGGTGGCGGGCAGCTTGATGAGCGCGAGGTCGATCTTCTCGCCGTCCGGCTCGGCGTAGTCGAGGGGCACCGCGAGCTTGCCGCACCGTACGGAGGCGTCCTGGCGGGCGGGCGGCTCGCCGTCGGGACGCTTGATGTCGGTGCACGGCCCCCAGGCGATCGACCCTGATGCGGCGGGCCCGGGGCTCGCGCCGTCGAGGGCCTCCGAGGCCGGCTGGGCGGGTGCGGTGGAGCAGCCGGCGGCCGCAAGGGCCAGGGCGGCGGCTATAACGCGACGCATGACGAAACTTCCCCTCACATCTCTTCAGGGGGAAGTAGTGCCCACAATACGGCAACGTGCACCAATGGTGAGTGAGGCGGCACGTACCCCTCCTGAACGTGCCGCCTCAGATGCCCGACGGCCCGGACGGCCTGATATGACGGCGCTCCCGCGAAGATCTTCGCGGGAGCGCCGTATCCCGGTCGGGTCAGACACCCATCGACTGGGTGTCGTTGCTCTCCGCGCCGCCCGCCTCGGTGACACCGTTCTTGAGGTGGTAGCGGGCGATGGCCTCGCGCAGCACCTCGCCGTCGAGTTCGCCCCGCTTGACCAGGCTGCTCAGCACGGCCAGCGTGATCGAGGCGGCGTCGACGTGGAAGTGGCGGCGCAGCGCCGAGCGGGTGTCGGACAGGCCGAACCCGTCGGTGCCCAGCGAGGACCAGTCACCCGGCACCCACTGCGCGATCTGGTCCTGCACGGCCTTCATGTAGTCGCTGACGCCCACGAACGGGCCCTGCGCCTGCGACAGCGCCTGCGTGACGTAGGGGACGCGGCGCTCGGCGTCGGGGTTGAGCAGGTTGTGCTCGTCGCACGCCAGCGCGTCGCGGCGCAGCTCGGACCACGACGTGGCCGACCACACCGTGGCCGACACGCCCCAGTGCTCGGCCAGCAGCCGCTGCGCCTCCATGGCCCACGGGCCCGCCACGCCGGAGGACAGGATGTTGGCCTTGGGCCCCTGCGTCTCCGGGCCGTCGGCGAACTTGTACAGGCCCTTGAGCAGCCCCTGCACGTCGAGGTCGGCGGGCTGGGCCGGCTGCAGGTAGGGCTCGTTGTAGACGGTCAGGTAGTAGAAGACGTCCTCGGGCTGGTCGCCGTACATGCGCCTGAGCCCGTCCTTGACGATGTAGGCCACCTCGAACGCCCACGACGGGTCGTAGGAGACGGCGGCCGGGTTCGTCGAGGCGATGAGCGGAGTGTGACCGTCTTCGTGCTGCAGGCCCTCGCCGTTGAGCGTGGTGCGGCCCGCGGTGGCGCCGAGCAGGAAGCCGCGGCCCATCTGGTCGCCCATCTGCCACATCTGGTCGCCGGTGCGCTGCCACCCGAACATCGAGTAGAAGATGTAGATCGGGATCATGTGCTCGCCGTGCGTGGCGTAGGAGGTGCCGGCCGCGATCGCCGAGGCCATCGAGCCCGACTCGCTGATGCCCTCGTGCAGGATCTGCCCCTGCGTCGCCTCCTTGTACGACAGCAGCAGCTCCCTGTCGACGGCCTCGTACGTCTGCCCGTGGGGCGAGTAGATCTTGGCCGTCGGGAACATGGCGTCCATGCCGAACGTCCGGGCCTCGTCGGGGATGATCGGCACGAACCGGTGGCCGATCTCCTTGTCGCGCATGAGGTCCTTCAGCAGCCGCACGAACGCCATCGTGGTGGCGACCTGCTGCTTGCCCGAGCCCTTCTGGAAGGTGGCGTAGACCTCGTCGCCGGGCAGCTTGACCGGCTTGGCGCGGATGACCCGCTTGGGCAGCACGCCGCCGAGCGCCGCGCGGCGCTCCTTCATGTACTGGATCTCGGGGTCGTTCTCGCCCGGGTGGAAGTAAGGAGGCAGGTCGCCCTCCAGCGCGGAGTCGGGGATCGGCAGGTAGAGCCGGTCCCTGAACTCCTTCAGCTCGGCCTTGGTGAGCTTCTTCATCTGGTGGGTGGCGTTGCGCGCCTCGAAGTCCTTGCCCAGCGTCCAGCCCTTGATGGTCTGGGCGAGGATCACCGTCGGCTGGCCGACGTGCTCGCGGGCCGCCTTGAACGCGGCGTAGACCTTGCGGTAGTCGTGGCCGCCGCGCGACAGCTTGCGGATGTCGTCGTCGGTGAGGTGCTCGACCATCTTGCGCAGGCGCGGGTCGGAGCCGAAGAAGTGGTCGCGGATGTAGGCGCCCGACTCGACCGAGTAGGTCTGGAACTGGCCGTCGGGGGTCGTGTTCATCTGGTTGACCAGCACGCCGTCGACGTCGGCCGCCAGCAGCGGGTCCCAGTCGCGGCCCCAGACGACCTTGATCACGTTCCAGCCGGCGCCGCGGAAGTACGACTCCAGCTCCTGGATGATCTTGCCGTTGCCGCGTACCGGGCCGTCGAGCCGCTGCAGGTTGCAGTTGATCACGAACGTGAGGTTGTCGAGCTCCTCGCGCGCGGCCAGGCCGATCGCGCCCAGCGACTCGGGCTCGTCCATCTCGCCGTCGCCGAGGAAGGCCCACACGTGGCTGCGGCTGGTGTCCTTGATCTGGCGGTTGAACAGGTAGCGGTTGAACCGCGCCTGGTAGATCGCGCCGATCGGGCCGAGACCCATCGACACCGTCGGGAACTCCCAGAAGTCGGGCATGAGCCGCGGGTGCGGGTAGGAGGGCAGGCCGTGGAAGCCGTGCGACAGCTCCTGGCGGAACGCGTCGAGCTGGGCCTCGTTGAGCCGGCCCTCGAGGTACGCGCGCGCGTAGATGCCCGGGGCCGCGTGACCCTGGAAGAAGACCTGGTCGCCGGACTCGCCGTGGTCCTTGCCGCGGAAGAAGTGGTTGAAGCCCACCTCATAAAGGGAGGCGGCCGAGGCGTAGGTGGCGATGTGGCCGCCGACGTTGGTGCGGGCGTTGGCTCGCGACACCATGACGGCCGCGTTCCAGCGGATGTAGGCACGGATGCGGCGCTCGACGTGCTCGTCACCCGGGAACCATGGCTCGCGCTCCGGCGGGATCGTGTTGATGTAGTCGGTGCTGCGCAGGCCCGGCACGCCGACCTGGTGCTCGCGGGCCCGCTCCAGCATGCGCAGCATGAGATAGCGGGCTCTGGTGCGGCCCTCGGTCTTGACGACGTTGTCGAGAGACTCGAGCCACTCGTTGGTCTCGCTGGGATCGACATCAGGCAGCTGGCTGGGTAGGCCGTCGCTGATGATCGAGAATCGCTGGCGTCCGGAAGCCACTGGGTCTCGCCTTCCGAGATGGACTGATGTCTGGTCTGGGTCGCCTTCCATCCTGGTCTCTAGCCGGAGAAAACGCATCTCTACTAGCCAGTAACCAGAGTGTCCCTGCTGGCAGGGCCGCCCCTGATGGCCTAGACCACCGATGGTAGGACGAATCGCCACCAAAGGTTACATCCCGGAAGCAATTTAACAAGACCAGAAAACCAACGAAATTTCGCTCGATTCCCGGCTGCTTCGGCGATGTCTCCTCCGTAGCCTTAGCCTCCCCCTCGGAGGAGGCTTCTCACTCGCGGCGGGCGAGTCTATCCGGCCAGGTCGTCCGGGCGCTCAGGACGGGATCGCGGCCGTCCGACGGCCGCTCCTGGCCGGACTCCTCTTGGTTGTGATCACGCAGGTGGCTTGAGCGGGGTCATGCGCCGGCTTTCGGCGCGAGCGGGCGGCGGCCTCTGCCTGTTCCCGGGCTGCCCGCCGCGGCCTTCCTTCCGTCGTGGGGGCCTTGCGCCGGTGTGTCCTGGAGGCTCTCCTCGCCCCTCTGTCCGGTGTCCCGCCGCCCGGGCGCGTCGCCGCCGATCGGGGCTCCCAACCGTCGCTCTCGCGGTGGCGACGTTCGCTCCATGCACCGTAACAATCCGGTCATGATTCTGGAGCGCCCTCCAGACCCGGCAAAACTTAGGAATCTCACTTTTCGTACGGCATTCCACGTACCAATGTGAGAGGTATGAATGCGACGGTTGGTGACCGCCTCCTGGTACATGGCAATACCGTGGGCGAAAGGGACAGGAGTGGCGTCATCACTGAGGTCCAGGGCGTGGACGGCACGCCCCCGTACCGGGTTCAGTACGACGACGGGCACACCTGCCTGGTCTTTCCCGGGCCCGATGCCGTGGTGCTGCATCAGTAAGATTTTCGCGTGAGATCTGAAGTCATCGCTGTGGCCACCGGTTCCCGGGAGACCGTGCACGACATCACGGCCGAATGCGCCGAATTCGTACGCGGTCAGGGCGGCGACGGGCTGCTGCATGTCTTCGTGCCCCACGCCACGGCCGGGGTCGCGCTGCTTGAGCTGGGCTCGGGCAGCGACGACGACCTGCTGGCCGCGCTGCGCGACCTGCTGCCCGCCGACGATCGATGGCGTCATGCCCACGGTTCGCGAGGTCACGGCAGGTCCCACGTGATGCCCGCACTGATCCCGCCGTACGCCACGATCCCCGTGCTGCGCGGGCGAATGGCACTGGGCACATGGCAGTCGGTCGCCTTGATCGACCTGAACGTCGACAACCCGCAACGCCAGGTGCGGCTGTCGTTTTTGTCTGATTGATTCTGGCCGACCAGGGCCGCACCCGTGGCGACCGTTGACGACTGAGGGTCACAGCGTGTGGACTGTGCCGAAGCGATAAACCGCATAAGCGGGGCCACTCAAGCAGGAGGGATAAACGTGAGCGCGACCGCGGGTCAGGCGCAGGGCGAGCGCGGCCTGGCCGAACGACTCGGCCTCAAGCCGGGTCAGGTGGTGCAGGAGATCGGTTGGGACGAGGACGTCGACGACGAGCTTCGCGACTCCATCGAAGACCTGACCGGCAACGAGCTGCTGGATGAGGACAGTGATGACGTCGTCGACGTGGTGCTGCTGTGGTGGCGCGACGGTGACGGCGACCTCTTCGACGCTCTGACCAACGCCATGCGAGCACTCGCCGACGGCGGCCAGATCTGGCTGCTGACTCCCAAGGCCGGGCGCGATGGCCACGTGGAGCCGAGCGACATCGGGGAGGATGCCGCCACCGCGGGTCTCTCGCAGACGAGCAGCATCTCCGCCGCACCCGACTGGTCCGGGACCAGGCTCGTCCCGCCGAAGGGCAGCCGCCGGTAGGAGCCCCGAGCGCCCGCCGTACGGCAGGATGGACCTGTGAACGCACATCCTGCCGAGGTCGGCGCCCAGGCTCCTCATTTCGAGCTACAGGACCAGCACGGCACCCCGGTGAGCCTGCGACAGTTCCGGGGTGAGAAGGTCGTGCTGGTCTTCTACCCGCTGGCGTTCAGCGGCATCTGCGGCAGCGAGCTGTCCGCCCTGCGCGATCAGCCCATCGAGGGCGCCCGGTTGCTGACCGTGTCCGTCGACTCGGTCTTCACGCACCGTGCGTGGGCCGATCGCGAGGGTTACACGTTCCCCCTGCTCTCTGATTTCTGGCCACACGGACAGGTCGCGCAGGCGTACGGTGTCTTCGATGAGGCGAAGGGGCTCGCGCAGCGGGGGACCTTCATCATCGACGGCGAGGGCGTGATCCGGTGGTCGGTGGTCAATCCGATCTCTTCGGCACGTGACGTCGCCGACTATGTCAAGGCACTCGCCGATATCGCATGACGTTCAAGGACATCGCCGACTTCGGAGGAAACGATGCCCTGCTTCCGGTGCGGGGCCCGGCAGACGGACCCGGTGCGCGGAGCCAGCCCGTGGCAGCGCGGAGTGCGCCACGAGTCCCAGGTGCTCATCTGCCCTGACTGTCAGCGGCTGCACGACCTCGACCTCGACTCCTGCGCGACGTGCGGGTCGACGGCGCTGTTCTGCCGGCTGGGCGAGGTGGAGTGCCGGGGGTGCGGTGCCGTCTGGATGGCCCGCTCGTCCACCGACCCCATTCACCCACCCACCGTCGCCGCACCCCCTGGACTGTCGGCCGAGGTGGAGGCGGCGCTCAACCGGGTCCTCGGGCGGGCCTGAGGGGGCTTGTGCGGGGTTGCGGGTGTTGTGGCGGGCTTAGGGTGCTTCACTTGGGTTCGCGGGGCTGTGTGATGGTTTGGGGCGTCTTGAACGGGATGCGCGCCACAGCTTGATCGTGTCTGGGACGCCGTACCGAACGTGTCTGGGACGCCGCATTGAACATGTCTGGGATGCCCTGCCCCCCGGCCTCCGCACAGGTCGTGTACCCCTGTCACGGACCCCGGTCCGGCTGGTTGATCAAGGTCGTGGTCGGCGGCCGATCGACGTCGCGTTCACGTGCTGATCTTGTGCCTGGGGCCGGACACCCTTTCCGGACATTTGCTGAGCTGCGCTATCGTCTCCTTCCGTGTCCGCAATGAGTTCGTTCGTCGTCGCGCTTGACGTCGGTGGCACGTCCATGAAGGGCGGCCTGGTCAGCGAGTCCGGCGCGGTGCTGCTGAGCGAGCGGCGCCCCACCCCTCGGACCGAGGGACCGGAGGCGGTCGTGGCCGCGATCTCCGACTTCATCAGCCACCTGGCCGGATCGGGCGACGGCATCCCCGCCGGCGTCGGGCTCGCCGTACCGGGGCTGGTGACGGAGAGCACCGCCGTATACGCGACGAACCTGGGCTGGCGGGACGTCCCCGCCACGGACTTCACCACCCTGGACATCCCGGTCATGCTCGGGCACGACGTACGTACCGGGGGCCTGGCGGAGAGCATTCTCGGCGCGGGCCGCGGCGTCTCCGACTTCCTCTTCCTCCCCATCGGCACCGGCATCGCCGGCGCCTCGATCATCAACGGCGAGCCGTACGGCGGCGCCGCAGGCTGGGCGGGCGAGATCGGCCACACTCCCGTCTTCCCCGACGGCGAACAGTGCGCGTGCGGGCAGTTCGGCTGTCTGGAGACGTACGCGTCGGCGGCCTCCGTCGGGCGCCGCTACAGCCAGCGGGCCGGCGTCGAGGGCGTCAAGGCCGAGCAGGTGGTCTCCTCCGACGATCCCATCGCCATCGAGGTCTGGGACGAGGCCGTGGAGGCGCTGTCGCTGGCGCTGGCCACGTACACGCTGCTCCTGGACCCGTCCGTCATCGTCCTCGGCGGCGGCCTCGCCGAAGCCGGCCCCGCCCTGTTCGACCCGGTACGCACGCGCCTGATCAAGCGCCTGGCCTTCCGCGAGGCGCCCCCGCTCGTCCCCGCCGCACTCGGCGTGGACGCCGGCATGCTCGGCGCCGCCCTCCTGGGCTGGCGCGCCGCCGGCCGCCCCGAGCTGGGGCCCGGGTGGGTCGTGGATGTGCGATCGGGTCCGTTGGTGTCGTAAGGTGTAGTGCCGATCAGGGGCGGTTAGCTCAGCGGTAGAGCACTCGCCTTACAAGCGAGGGGTCACTGGTTCGAACCCAGTACCGCCCACCTGCGATATCAGCCCCGTCTCCGATCATGGAAACGGGGCTTCGTGCCATCAACGTGTCAGTAGCCAACGCAATTCAATCTTGTTCAGTCACCACTCGCCTCGGTCGGCAGAAACTGCGCGATCGTGCTGTTGAGACATCGGTGATCTTGTCGTCGTTTCCGCCGTTCTGTGCCGACAGACGTGACGCGCTGGTAGAGGGCAGCTGATCACCTGAACCGGTCGTGGTACACCGTCTCGTGACCGCGGTGTCGGAGCGCCATCGGGCCTAGGTCAGAGCTGTAGCTTTCCCACTGCTGAGCGGCTTCATTGGCGGGGATCTCAGCGGCGAGATGGCAGTGGTGGGAAGCGGCCTACGTAGCGCTGACGTGACGGCCTGCGGCGCGGTGAAGGTCCTTGCCATCCATGGAAAGGCCTTTGTTGGCTGCTGCAGCGCAACCCCGTCGCGGCATTCGCCGTCTCAGGACTTTTTGGGCGATCGCCTGCAATGGGCTAACCAGCGGCGTCTCGAGTTCGCTGGGTTCGGTGCCGATGTCTGCCTGGCCAGAGTCCTTCTGTCGCTTGCAGCCCGGCACGGCTACGACACTCCAGAGGGCATCGGCGCGGCTCCCTGAGTAGACCTTTCCCTGCTTGAGGGGCCGGGCTGCGTCTGATACTCGTGCCCTCCTCAGGTCTCAGACCTAGACTGGTGACATGAGCGTAATGCGCGAAGAACTGCACCATCTCGTGGACCAGTTGCCGGAGTCGGAGCTGCGGCCCGCTCTGGAGCTGATCCGTGGTCGGCTGGACGAACCTGCCCCTGTGGATCGCGACCTCCCGTTCTTCGCATCCTTTGAGGCTGAGCCTGACCTCGCCGAACGGCACGAGGAGATCCTGCGCTCGGAGATGGGCCGCTGAGGTGCTCCTGTGCGACACCGGTGTTCTACTGGCCGCCGGCAACGTCAAGGATGAGCACCACCATGCCTGTCTCAAGCTGCTCCGTCAGGCGGAGGGGCCGCTGCTGGTGCCGTCCCCGGTGATGGGAGAGGTCGGCTATCTCCTGGAATCTCGTGTCGGACCGCAGGCTGAGGTCACGTTCCTGAAGTCGTTCGGTGGCAATGGGTTCCACCTGGCCGAGCTGGAGGGCGAGGACCTTCCTCGTATGGCCGAACTCGTCGAGAGATACGTCGACCTCCCTCTCGGACTGGTGGACGCCGCCGTCATCGCGATTGCCGAGCGATTGGGGCTGAGGGAGGTCGCGACAGTCGACCACCGGCACTTCCGGATCGTGCGCCCACGCCACGTCGAGGCCTTCACGCTGTTGCCCGGCTGATCACGAACGCTCCTGACTGAGTGACTATCTGGGGACAATCGCCTTGGACAAGTTCGGACAGCAGTGGACCATGCGCCCAGGTCAGGGCGGGTGCCGGTGCTGGGCCCGCCCCTTTCTGGGTTGATTTACAAGCGAGGGGTCACTGGTTCGAACCCAGTACCGCCCACCTGCGACATCAGCCCCGTCTCCGATCATGGAAACGGGGGTTCGTGTCATTGTCCTGCCTTCCCGTGTTCCCTTTGCGGGACCGGGATCTTCACGGCCGCTTCAGAGGGTGAGCGCCGAGGTCGATGTCCCTGACCCGGCACTACGGTCTTGCTCATCGTAAAGGTAGGCTGATGCAGCACTCTGTCAGCGAGGCGGATGTTCTGCGAGAGCCGACTGGGGTCACCGCGCATGCATGCTGAGAGGTTGTTAGCTGTTTCCATCCGGGCTGGGCTGATGTTGGTGTTCGCCCTGATGGGTGGAGGCGTACTCACTGCGTTGGGCATAACGGCCGGCGACTTTTTCAGTGCCTCCTCCGGGAAGATTCTTGCGCTTGTCGGCATCGGGGTGGTTCTGGTGATGCTGGTCTGTTGCGCGCTTCTGGCGGGCGTCACCATACGGCTTTCGAGGTGGCTTCTTGAGCGCTTCATCAAGTCCGGTGACAAGGAGATGTGACCCGGCATCGGGACTCGTTCTGTGCTTCTTCTGAAGAAGCTTACGACGCGTTGAGGCCGCCGTTGACATACTGACCAGCGGCCACTGGGCCGGGTCCTTGAACAGCGGGATCGCGGGCTGAGCCGAGCGACGAAGAGCAGGTGGCTCCAGCCGGCAAGGCGTATGAGGGGTCGTCGGCTCGCCGCTCCCCCCAGCAACAGCCGCAACGCCCTGGCCGAGCTGCCCCTGCGCGCCGTCCGCTCATGATCCATACTTTTCCGACAAGATCCATGATCGGGGATTTTCTAGATCAACAGGCCGTAGCGTGAGGTCATCCGTACGGGCGGCGCGTGTGTCGCCCATAGAGAAAGGACGATGTCATGCGACGCAAAGCCGCACGTTTCGGCGTGACAATGGCCATGGCCGGCGCTCTCGCCACCGGTACCCTCACCGCCGCCCCGGCCAGCGCCGCGGCTGCCGGCTGGTTCCCGTATCAGGGATTCCGGACGCTGACGACCTGCGTTCAGGCGGGGACGGCCAAGCTGATCATGGAGAACTACAAGGAATACGACTGCCGCTGGGACAGCCCGTTCTACATGCTCTGGCTGAGGAAGTAGCGGGATAGGATCTCCGGGAACGTGCCCGGTGCGCAGGCGAGGAATTCTTCTCCCGTGTGTCGCAGGTTCGAGTCCTGCCCGCAGGCTTCGGCCTCGGTAGCTCAGATGGCAGAGCATCGGTCGTGACGCTTCGCCGCTTTGATCTCGGGCACGTTCTCCTGACCTCGGGCTACGTTCGGGAGGCATTTCGTGGTGCTCGACCGTGGCACGTCTCCCGTCGTGACGGAGCGGGAGCCGCCTTCCGGCACGTACGAGGGCGCCTCCGGCTACGTAGGCGACCCCAAGAGCGCGCTCTTCCTCATCGCGGTCTCGAGCATGGTCGGCGAGGACACCTATTACGAGCGGGCCGGTGATCGCGACGGCCGGTTCCGGCGGCTCGTCCACAGGTGGCCGTCGAGGACGGTGAATGGTTGGCCCGATTCCTGCCGTGGCTGCGTACCGAGGCGAACATGCGCTCCGCGTCGCTCGTCGCCGCGCTCGAAGCGGTCAAGGCGCGGCTCGCCGCGGGTCAGCATGGGCTGAACCGGGGGCTCGTCGACGGAGTGCTGCAGCGCGCCGACGAGCCGGGCGAGGCGCTCGCTTATTGGACGGCCACGTATCGGCGATCCATCCCGAAGCCGGTCAAGCGCGGCGTCGCGGACGCCGTCCAGCGGCTCTACACCGAGCGGAGCCTGCTCAAGTACGACACCGGCTCCAAGGGTTTCCGGTTCGGGGACGTCATCGACCTCGTCCACCCGGCCCCACACCCGGACAAGCCATGGCAGGGGGACCTTTTCCGGCATGCCCTCGATCGGCGCCACAACCGGGACAACGGCCTTCCCGAGTCGCTGGAGGTTTTACGGCGGCGCGCGTACCTGATGTCGATCCCCGTCGCCGAGCGGCGCGCGCTCCTCACCCAGGGCCGGCCCGCGGCGACGCTCGCCGACGCGGGCATGACCTGGGAGGCGCTGGCCGGATGGCTCCAAGGGCCCCTGGACGTGCAGGTGTGGGAGGTGATCATCCCGAGCATGGGGTACATGGCCCTGCTCCGGAACCGCGCAACTTCGACGCGGCCGGCATCGGTGACGCCGTCGCCGAACAGATCATGGCGAAACTCGCGGACCCGGACGAGGCGGCCAGGTCGCGGCAGCTACCGTTCCGGTTCTACTCCGCGTACCGGGCGTCCTCGTCGTCGCGATGGGGGCCACGCTGGACCGGGCGCTCACGCTGGCGACCTCGAACGTGCCGTCGTTCAAGGGGCGGACGCTCGTCCTCGTCGACACGTCCGCGTCCATGACGTCGGGGGCGGTCGCGGCGCGTTCGTCGGTCTCGCCGGTGCAGGCGGCGGCGCTGTTCGGCGTCACGCTCGCCGTCCGGGGCTCACATGTGGATCTGTACGGCTTCGCCGACGGGGTCTTCGAGCACCCCGTTCCTGCGGATGGCGCGGTGCTGGCGGAGATGCGGCGGTTCTGCCGGCGAATCGGGGAGGTCGGGAACGGTACGCGGATCGCGAAGGCCGTGCGGAGCACGTACCGGGGGCATGATCGCGTCGTCATCCTGTCGGACATGCAGACCATGACGCGCTCCATCGGGCGCGGCGTCACGTCCGCCGCACCTGAGCATGTCCCCATGTACGGCTTCAACCTTCAGGGTTATCGGTACGCCGCCATGCCGGCCGGGCGGGGGAACCGGCACGAGTTCGGCGGTTTCTCCGACTCCATGTTCGCGTTGATTCCTTTGCTGGAGGCCGGGGGTGACGCCGGCTGGCCGTTCTAAATGGTCGGGACCCAATAGCGGCGCTTCTGGTCGGTGAGGTCGAGCAATTGCCCGCCGTTGGCTTCGATGACCCGCCGGGAGGCGACATTGGTCTTGTCGCACATGACCAGCGCCCGGGAAATGCCCAGGCTTTTCGCGATCGGGAGCGCCGCCGCCAGCATGGCCGTCGCGTGGCCCTGGCGGCGTGCGCTGGGCCGGACGTCATAGCCGATGTGACCGCCCCACTTCTCCAGAGCCGGAGTGAGGTGGTGGCGGATGGCCATTCTTCCGAGGAACTGCTCGCCGTCGGCCCACCACAGGGTGGTCATCGGCACGAATCCGGGACGTACGCCCGATGCGGTCCGCTCGTTGATGACGCGCACGGTGTACGCCTCGAAAGCCGCCGAATCCACGAGAGCCTGCGGGTCGACGTCCTCGACGAACCACGGCACCGGATAATCCTGGTCGGCGCGGAACTCTTTCACCGCGGCCACGAACGATGTCCTCAGTTTGCTGGTCGGGTCGATGAGTTCCGGCATGGCGACCATGATGCCCGGGTGGGCGTTGGGGACCAAGCGGATTTCAGCGGTGTGGGAAAGGACGGGACGTGCGGATCTGGGTGGAGTCCTCGCGCGGACCGCTGGCGCTCATGCCTGCGGAGGCGTTGCACGAGTGGACCGGCGTGAACGGCGCCGACTACGAGGCGGCATGCGCGGTCGAAGGCTTCGGGGTCATCGGGTTCGGGCGAGACCGGTCGGCAGTGATTCTCTGGGATGAGCCTGCGCGGACCACGTTCTTCGAGCGGCTCTTCGTGCAGTGGATGTACGCCGATTCCGATGGTGACGTGGAGCGGGCGGTGTCGAGATTGCGCGACGTCGTCTGGGAGCAAGGGCCGATCGTGGACGTCGGCGGGCCGATGGTGCTTCTCGACGCCGCGGCGCCTGGACCGGAGGTGCGGATCGACCAGGCGCGGGGCGAGATGGATGCGGAGGCGATCAGCGCCGAGATAGAGCCGGGCCTGTATTGGGTGGACCGCGGCGAAGTCAGCCCGGACGAACGCACCTGCTTCCGCTGCTACCACCTCGTCGCCCTCGCCTAGGCTGATCCCGAACGGCGACGACGGCTCCGGACGAGCGGCTTGCAGGTCGGCGGTATGTGGAGTCTTTCCGCCGGGACGCTTCTGCTCGCGGCCCGATGTGACCGTCTCAATGCGAACGATCTTCGTGGCGGGTCATCATGTAGCGCGCTGGTACGGACACGCACAGTAGTGCCCGGACAGGCGGAGCGGCATGAGGGAGGAGCTGTGGGTTGCATGGCTGAATGTCAGTGCAAAGACCGCAGAGAAGATCCAGAATCGCCATGGACTGAGCGCCCTTGAGGTAAGGGACGCGGTCGTGTGCCGTGAGGGACTGGTGTACACCTGGCACCATCATCCGGAGCGTGGCGTCCGAGCCCTGGTGCAGGTGCGCATACGGGGGATGACGACGCTGGTCGTCCTCTATCCCGCCACTGAACTTGACGGTGATGTCTACAACCTCGGCAGCGCGTACCCAATCTGATCGTCGCTGGTCTCAAGCATGCTCTGGAGGGCATCATGACGTACATGAGCGCCAACGATTTCTACGAAGAGGACGAACCCGTCCAAGACATCCTTGAGGCGTTCGAGCGTGGCGAGAAGCGGGTGACCCGCAGGCCCGATCGTGGGTTCAACGAGCACCTGACGATCGTGGGGACGCCCACGGTCGGGGAGACCAGGACGAGCGGCTCCGTACTGGTCAACGTCTGCTGATGGCCGCACCCATCGATATCCAGCTCATCCTGTGTGACGCGGCTGTCTCTGATCCGAGCGGCAAGGTGCACATGCTCGGCGCCGGTTGGTCCGTAACCGGAGCGCCTGTCGCGCCACATGCTGTCGTCGTGCTGATGGGCATCCCGCGGGATCGCGCGAACCAGAAGATTCCACTTCGGCTCCAACTCTGTGATGAGAACGGTCAGCCGGTTCAGGTGACCAAGCCGGATGGCGAGCGGACGCCGGTCGTTCATAGCGGCGATCTCGAGATAGGGCAGCCGCCCGAGCTTGCGGCAGAAACGCTGATCGATGCGGCATTCAGCGTCAGCATTCCTCCTCTCCAGCTTGGACCTGGGCGTTACCAATGGCGAGTTCAGGTGGGCGAGCAGGTGGTCAGCAAGTCGTTCACCGCTCAGCAGGGACGCGACCAATACACGTCGGAGTAGCGGGTACAGGTGGCGCGGTTCAGGCCGTTGTGAGGGGCGAGGGTGTGAGTGATCAAGGGGGTGTGCGGTTCGCTTGGGCTCGGGCTGCCGCTGGGGCGCTGTTCGTTGATGAGGGTGGCCGGGTGATGGTGGTCACGCCCACGTACAAGCCCACCCTCGACATCCCGGGTGGGTTCGTGGAGCCGGGGGAGACCCCGTACGAGGCGTGCGTCCGGGAGGTGCGGGAAGAGCTGGGGATCGAGCCTCGGATCGGGCGGCTGCTCGTGGTCGATTGGGCGCCTGATGCGGTGGCGGGCGAGCTGGTGTTGTTCGTGTTCGACGGCGGGGTTCTGCAGGGCGAGGTGCTTGAGCGGATCACCTTCCCGGACGGCGAGCTGAGCGCCTTCGCTTTTCATTCCGCCGAGGAGCTCGACGGGTTGCTGATCGAGCGGCTCGCCCGTCGGGTCAAGGCAGCCGTCACCGCACGGGAACGTGGTCTGACCGGCTACCTGGAACATGGTCGGGCTCTCCGGTAGCGGTACGGCGGGCTCAGCGGCGTCGGCCTCTGCGGTTTCGTGGGGGAGGGGTGCGGCGTTTTTGTGCTGGCTTCTTGGGTTTTTCGGGGACGGTGGGGCGGGGGCGGCCGCGGGTGCTGTTGACCGTGCGGCCGCGGACTATGCCGATGAAGTCTTCCATCAGGTCCGTCGTCGCGTCCGTCAGCCAGGTCAGGCCGATCTGTGATTGCGGGGCGTCCGTCACGGGCCGGTACGTGAGGTCTTTGCGGTGGTACAGGCGGGCCAACGACTGGGGGACCAGGACGAGGCCGGCGCCGGAGGCCACCAGCGGGATGGTGTCGGCCGTGGTGGGCGGGCGGGTGAAGGCGGGGCGGCCGGGGAGCGCCGTCCACTGGAGAGCGTCGTCCAGGGGATGGAAGATGTCGTCGTCGGCCAGGTCGGCGAGCGTCACCTCGTCGGCGGCGGCCACCGCGTGGTCCTTCGGCGTCACGACCACCGTGGTCTCGACGTACAGAGGGATGACGTTGAGGCCGTCGCGGTCGATCGGGAGCCGGACGAAGCCGGCGTCGGCGCCGCCGTCGCGCAGGAGCGCCACCACCTCGGAGGTGGGCGCCATGGACAGGGTGATCGGTACGTCGGGCAGCCGCTCGGTCCAGACGTTCACCCACTTCGCGGGGGTCACGCCGGGCACGTACGCCAGCCGGAACGTCTCACCATCGGTCACCGCCACAGCGTACCGATGTCAGCGAACCCCTCCCGACTGGCTACGCTTGGCGCCATGACCTCGTCCAAACCGAAGAGCATTCAGACGATGAAGCCCGAGACGGCGGCCAAAAGCTGGGTGTCCTCTTCTCGGCCACCCCCGCCGAGTTCCGCGCGGGCGTCGTCTCCAGGGACGAGCTGAACGCGCTGCAGGCCAACCCGCCCGCCTGGCTCACCGACCTGCGCCGCAACGGCCCGCATCCCAAGCAGGTCGTGGCCGCCAAGCTCGGCGTCTCCATCTCCGGCCTGGCCAGGGCCGGCATCACCGAGCCGCTCACCACGGCCGAGATCGAGCAGCTGAAGGCGGAGAACCCGGAGTGGCTTGAGCACGAGCGCGGCGTCCAGGCCGAGGCCCGTAAGGAAGCCGCCCGCCTCAAGCAGCGCTGAATCGTCCGGCCGGTCCCTCCCGTGGGCGTCCGGCCGATGGCCTTGCGGTCGCTCAATGTCGTGGGTGGACGGTGAGGAAAGGGCCGCTGGCCTTGGTGCCGTCGGAGTTGGACCAGGGGCCGGTGATGTGGCCGGTTGTGGCCGGCCGGGCCGCGGGCTGGAGGACGCGGTGGAGGCGGAGAGCCGCGCCGGACGGGCCGGGGAGGATCGTGCCGTCTCTATCGTCGGTGGTGCCGGTCTCAGCGGGGCCTGCCGGCGTCGCGGTGTAGGAGACGGTGATGGTGGGGTCGGGGGTGTCGGTGGTGTTCTGGTCTTGGGCTGCCACCTGGCCTTCGAGCAGGGCCGTCAGCTGGGCGATCAGTACGGGGTCGTGGCAGCCGTCGTAGATCCAGCGGCGGCCCAGGACGCCGTGCTCGGCGGTGCCGATGAGGGCGTGTTCGGCGTCCGCGAGCGGCGCTCCCCGGTACGTGAGCGGCACCAGGTACGCCGTCGCCCGGCCGCCTGACGTGTCGTTGACCACCATGAACTCGATGCCTACCGCGCCCTCGGGATCGTCCAGCCGGAAGCCGCCCGCCTTCGACAGCTCGGGCGCGGCCGAGCCGCGGTGCCACGGGCGGGTGGGGAGCCAGGCGGTGAGCAGTTCCAGCTTGGTCGGCTTGAGGGTGGTGCGGTGGATGACGGCCATGGCGGGGGTCTCTTTCGTCGCGTCGTGCCTACACCGGGATCTTCGCATGCTACGAGAGAGGGTTTTCCGGTAGCTTCTCCGCATGTGGGCGGGCAGGGTGTGGCCGGTGCTCGTGCTGCTGTTCGCGGTGGGTTGTGCCGCTGCTCCCCAGGCCGGGCGAGCCACGGGGAGTCCACGGCCGAGCGGGATCCGGTTGCTGGTGGGCGGCACGACGATCGTGGACGTGGACACCGGCGCCGCGACGCCTGTGACCGGGCTGCCGGCGGATCAGAGGGTCACGCTCACGGCCACCGTCCAAGGGCCGCACACGGTGATCGCCGCGAGCGGTCCTGGCGTCAACCAGGTGCGGCTGTATCTGCTCAAAGGGTCCAAGGCGGTCGAACTCGCCAGCGGCTGGAACGCGTTCCCTGCCGCTGACGGCTCGGGTTTCTGGGTGACGGATCAGCCGGAGTACGGCGGTCCTTGCACTGTACGCGAGCAGGCCGAGGACGGGACGATCCTGCGCCGCCCCAAGTGGAGCCCCTGCGGTGCCCTGCCGTACGCCGACACGCCTTACGGGCTGCACGCCAGGCACCGGCGCGAGTCGCTGCTCCTGACCCATGACAGTCTGCGGAAGACCGCCCGCTATCCGCGGATCGTCGCCGCGACGTCCAGGGAACTGCTGGTCGAGCGGAAGGACGGGCGGCTCGCCTTGGTGGTGCCAGGTGAGGAGGAACGGCCGGTCGGCAGGCCGATCGGCACGGGCGCGGTGGCCGAGGGTGAGGTGAGTTCGAACGGCACGTACGTCGCCGTTCCGTTCCTCACCCCCACCCTCGGCGCGCACGAGTCGCTGGACGTCTGGGTGCTGGACACGCGCACGCTCGCATGGACGCACGTCCCGTCCATGCCCCTCCCCGTGGACGTCAGGAGCCGCCGCATGCGCTGGACGCCGGACGGACGGCTGGTGCTCGCGGGCGGCTTCGTCACCACGGCGGACGACCACCCCCGCGAGAGCGACCACGCGGGGGTGGTCGCTTCGTGGAGGCCGGGTGAGACGGGCCTGACCAGGCACGAGATGCCTGCGGACTGGCGGGAGAGCGTGGCGATTCTCAGGTCGTGACGGGGACGCCGTCGGCGGTGACGTTCTTGAGCACGAGGTTCTCGACGTTCTCGATGACGTTCGCGGTGGCGGTGGCGCCGAAGTCCACGTCGGTGAGGGTGACGTCGCGGATCGGCGCCTCCGGGTAGCCGCGCAGGTTGAGCGCGCGCCTGGCGGTCCGTACGGTCACGTCCCTGACGTCGATCCCGCGTACGGACGGGTCGAACCCGTGCCCAGGCCCTTCCTCGTAGAAGAAGTTCACATCGATCACCGAGCCGCCGACCTGCCCGATCTCCAGGTCCCTGGCGTGGAAGCCCTCGATGAACCCGCCGCGTACGGAGTTCGTCTTGAACCGCAGCGCGATGTCGAGGTTGGGGCTGGACATCGCGCAGTCCCTGATGAACACCTCGCGCACCCCGCCCGACATCTCGCTGCCGATCGTCATGCCGCCGTGCCCGTCGCGGAAGGTGCAGTTCTCGACCAGGATGTGCTCGCTGGGGACGTTCACCCGGCGGCCGTCGGCGTTGCGGCCCGACTTGATCGCGATGCAGTCGTCGCCGGTGTCGAACGTGCAGCCCCTGATCACCACCATGCGGCTGGACTCGGGGTTGCAGCCGTCGTTGTTGGGTCCGTGGGAGACGACGATGACGTTCTGGACGAGGACGTTCTCTGACAAGGTGGGGTGGATCTCCCACATGGGGGAGTTGACGATGGTGACGCCCTCGATGAGCACGTTGCGGCACCGGTACGGCTCGATGAAGGAGGGCCGCAGGTAACCGCCCTCGCCGTAGCGGCGCCGCGCGACCGGCACCCCCTGCTCGGCCTGGGCGAACAGGGCGGCCCGCGCGGCGGCCTGGGTCGGCTCGCCCGGCTCCCAGCCGTGGTCGCTCGACCCCTTCCACGGCCACCAGTGCTCGTCGCCGGCCTGCCCGTCGAGGACGCCCGACCCGGTCACGGCGATGTCGCTGCGGCCGTAGGCGTAGATGAGCGGCGAGTAGTTGAACAGCTCGACGCCCTCGAACCGGGTCGGCACGAGCGGCAGGTACGCCTTCGGGTCGGTGCTGAACAGCAGCGTGGCGCCCTCCTTGACGTGCAGGTCCACGCGGTCGAGCAGGTGGATGGGACCGGTGAGCCAGCGGCCTTCCGGCACGTCCACGTGGCCGCCGCCCGCCCGGTGGCAGGCCCTGATCGCGGCGCGGATGGCGGCGGTGCAGTCGGTCGTGCCGTCGCCGCGCGCGCCGAAGCGGGTGATGGCGAAGCGGCGGTGCGGGAAGACGGGCGGGCGGACGCGCGCGGCGATGCGGTTCGCACGGGCCCAAGCAGCGGGTGTTCCAGACCCGCGGGCGAGGGCGGCTTCTGGGGTGAGGATGGGGACGGCGATGGCGGACATCGCCAGGGCACGCATGGCGGTGCGGCGGCTCAGCACGGGCAACTCTCCCTGTCACGCTCGGGACCGCCCGGAGCATATGCCGACCCGTTGCGGTGATCCAGACGTCCGCCGCCTGTTTCCGCTGGAAACGCGGTGCAACCGGTTGCAAACCACGGCGAGGCCAGGCGGCCTCGCCGTACTCAGGAGGTCAGCAGGAGTTGGCGCCGTCGAACGTACGGACGCCGCGGGCCACCTTCGACCAGATCGTCCCGCCGGGGCGGACCGTGTGGCACTGGCCGTCGGTGCCGTGGGCCCACACGATCTTCAGGCGCAGCGTCCTGCTGCAGTCGTTGCGCGCGTAGCCGGTCTTGGTGATGGTGCCGGTCGTCTGCCAGACGACCACGCAGGAGGGTGCGTTGCCGGCGGGGGCGGCCTGGGCGGGGGCGGCGGCCGCACCCAGGGCGCAGCACGCGGCGGCGAGGGCGGTGAGAGTCTTGCGCACGGAACGTGTCCTTCCAGCTGCCATCAGTGACCCAACGAGTAGTAATCTATTGACTACATAAAGTCAATGTCGCGATGGCGCAGTGGAGTGGTCCGCATATCTTCACAAAACGGACATGAAGCTACTAATCTGGCATCGCTCCAGTGGGGGCCCTGGAGCGCCAACGTCCGGCGGACGCCGGGGTCCCTCCTCACCAGGAGGGACCCCGACGTCTGGCAGAAAACCGGATGTGCTCGACGCGCGGGCAGGTGCAGACGCCGCCGGCACCGCGATATGGCGGCCTCTCTCAGGCCCCCGGTAGGGTAATCGGCGGGCCGCCGCCTTTTCACCGGGGCGTCAGCCTTCCCGTCGCCAGGTCGAGCGAATAGGAGCGGTCCTCGTACGCGCTGTGCAGCAGGAATCGCCCGCCCTTCGACCAGCCCGGCACATTCTCCAGCCAGTCATCACCGGGAAAGCGATAGGTGACGGCCGACAGGCGTTTCCCGGTGGCCGGGTCATAGGTTTCCGCGCGCTGCTTCGCCCATCGGATGACGACCAGCCGGCCGCCGTCGGGGCGCAGGTGATAGGTGTCGCCGCCTTTTCCGACCGGGAGCCGCATGCGTTGCCTGCCCTTGAGGTCGAGGACGAGGACCCGATCGCCCTTGGTGACGATGACGCCGGCCGCGTTGACGTCGTGAACCTCCCGCGCGCCGGCGGTCAGCAGCGGCGCCCAGGTGCGGGTGTCGATGACCTGCGCGCCGTCTCCCGACATGACCACGAAACGGCCTTTGAAGGTGACAGCGGGCACGTCGGCGTCGGTCAGGGGCGGGGTGAGCGGACGGGTACCGCGCGCGTTCTGGTACGTCAAACGGCGGTCCTTCGCGTGCAGGTAGACCACGGCCTTGCGGTTCCCCGCGACGGCGAAGGGAGCGCTGCGCGGCGCCTTGCCGGGTTCTACGACATAGGCAGCCGCCTGCGGGAACGGCTCGCCGTCGACCCCCAGAACCGGCACGGGGCCACGGTCTCGTCGAACCACGGGCAGGTCGGGGCGTCGTACTCGTCGACGGTCTCGAACGTGGCCGGAATCGCCGTCACCTCGGCGGGTCCGCTGTGGCCGGGCGGTTCGTCCCAGGGCGGGCGGCCGGGGACGAGCAGGACGCTCGCCAGCACGACCGCACTGCCCGCGAGGTGCACGTTCCGCGCCGACCAAGCGCCCAGCGCCCGCGCCGCCTGATCTTGATCCTCCATGCGCGGGCGCCGGTCCGCGAGCGTCACGGCCGTCGCGACGGCGACGACCACGGCGGCGTGCGGCAGCAGCGTTCTGCCCGGGTCATCCGACAGGACCAGGTGGACGCCGGCCAGTGCGGCGGCGGTCACGGACGTCAGCCACAGGGCACGCGGGACAGCCATGTCGAAGAACGGCGCGCGCCTCGCCGCCAACAGCGGCCCGGTGCACCAGCCCGCGACGAGATAGAACGGGTCGCCGCTGAAACCCGCCACCGGAACGGCCAGAATGACGGCGACCAGCCGCCATCGGCGTAATCGCGAGAAATACGCGATGACCTGCGGCGCATTTTCCAGGGTGATCGGATAACCGCTCAACGTGGCGAACCTCGTGAGCATTTCCCGTGACACCGTCATCGCCGCCGCGGAAATGGCAGCGGCCCCCATCACCCATATCATCACCGGGACACGATATAAGGTGCTGTGCCATGCATCCCGATGAAATATGGCGGCGATTAGGCATCGGCAGTCGGCGCTTATCCGGGTCCGGGGCGGTGGGCTGGAGTGGTGCGGTGCTCGCCGTCGTCGCCGTCATTCTGTCGTGGGCGGGCGCGACAGAGCCACGGGCCGACTGGACGGCCGATGAAGGGCTCTCCTACCGCGACGAGGCCGGGCGGCTCGTCACCTCCATGACGCTCGAAGTATGGAACGAGGGGCCGGTCCCGTTCACGATCACGGGGATCGCGCTCGACGTCCCCGGCCTGCGCCTGCTGCCTCCCGACGGGACGAAGCGCGAGCGGGCGTCAGTCAGGGTGGCGGCCTACGAGTTGGTCTCGATCTCCAGAAGCGTGCACGTCGGTGACTGCGCCAAGGTGCCGAGGGAGCCGCAGCCGGTGCGGTTCACCTACCGGACCCCGCTGTGGTCGGGGGAGTCGGAGGCGGTGCCGGACTCCTGGCGCTATTCCGGGCTGGGGGACGACGTGACGCTGGCCTGGCAGCGCGGACTCGCGGCTCAGGCGTGCAACGAGGCGGTGAGTGACGAGTGGTCCTGACACGGCCTCTGCACCCGGCGCCACCCGTCCGGCCGGGCTTGAAGATCGCGACGGGGCTGGTGTTCGCCTTCGTGGCCATCCGGCTGGGCGCGTTCGATCTGCTGCTCGACCCGATCGGCTGGTGCTTGTGCCTGATCGGGGTGAGCGACCTGCGGCCGGCCAGCAAGGCCGGGTGGCTCGCGCTCGGCATGGCCGTTCTGTCGGCTCTCGCGCTGATCGACGCGGAACCCATGGACGGAAGCCCGGCGGCCGGGGCCCTGTACACCGCCGGGTCGTACCTGACGGTCTGGGCGGTGGTGGACGTCGTCGTCGGGCACGTCCGCCGCGCCGGCGACTCATCCACGGCCGCGCTGCTCGACGTGCTGCGGTGGGCCGTCGTGGGGCCGGGGGCGATCGCCGTGCTCTCGGGACTCGGGTACGCCCGGCTCGGCGAGGTCGCGCTCATCGTCTCGTTCGGTGCGCTGGCCGTGCTGATCGTGGTGCTCTGGCGGCTTCGAGCATGAAAGGCCCTTGCCGGGGTGGCGTTACGGGACGAAGGTGAGGGAGAGCCGGCCGGGGCGTGTCCCCGGCGGGTAGTCCCGCCCGGACGGCGAGATGGGTGGCGGTGACCGGCGAGGTCACCAGACCCGCCGCCGCTCGACAGTGCCTCTGCCGCTCCGGGCGGGACGCCGGCAGCCCTGTCACCAGCGGTGGTGGACCTGGGGGCGGATGAGCTCGTCGTAGACGTCGCGGACCGTCGCGAGCGCCGCGTCGTCCAGCGGGGTGAGGGCGTCGGCGGCGGCGTTGGCCTGGGCCTGGGCGGGGTTGCGGGCGCCCGGGATCACCACCGAGACCCCCTCCTGGTCGAGGATCCAGCGCAGCGCGAACTGCGCCATCGTCGCCCCCTGCGGCACCAGCGGCGCCAGGCGGCGGACCGCCTCCAGGCCGGTGGCGAAGTCGACGCCCGAGAACGTCTCCCCGACGTCGAACGCCTCCCCGTGCCGGTTGAACGAGCGGTGGTCGTCGGAGGAGAACGTGGTGTGCTCGTCGTACTTGCCCGACAGCAGGCCGCTGGCCAGCGGGACTCGGGCGATGATGCCGACCCCGGCGGCGCGTGCGGCGGGCAGGACCTGCTCCAGCGGCTTGAGGCGGAACGCGTTGAGGATGATCTGCACGCTCGCCACCCCGGGACGCGCGATCGCGGTCAGCGCCTCCTCGCAGGTTTCGACGCTCACGCCGTACGCGGCGATCTTCTTCTCCGCCACCAGCGTGTCGAGCGCGTCGAACACCGCGTCCGTCGAGTAGACCGGCGTCGGCGGGCAGTGGAGCTGCACCAGGTCGAGAGTGTCCACGCCGAGATTGTGGCGGGAGCGCTCGTTCCAGGCGCGGAAGTTGTCCATCACGTAGTTGGCGGGGATCTGCTCCACCCGCCGGCCCATCTTCGTGGCCACCGTGAGGCCGGGGTGGTTCTTGGCGAAGCGGCCGACGATCTGCTCGCTGCGGCCGTCGCCGTAGACGTCGGCGGTGTCGATGAAGGTGACGCCCGCGTCCACCGCCGCCTCCAGTGTGGCGACCGCGTCGGACTCCGTCACCTGGCCCCAGTCGGCGCCGAGCTGCCAGGCGCCGAGGCCGACCACACCGACCTGGCGTCCGGTACGTCCCAAAACGCGCTGTTCCATGGGTGTCTGCCTTTCTCGAACGTGACCGGCACCAGTCTTCCGGATGCCGGCACCCGCCGCGCACGCCGGGGCCTCGGCGGTACCTCGGCGGTACCTCGGCGCTACCTCGGCGGGACCTCGGCGCGGCACGGGGGATGGACGAGGGCACGTACCCTGTCTGTCATGATTCGTCCCGCCACACCCGCTGACGTGCCCGAGATCGTCAGCATGATCCGCGAGCTGGCCGAGTACGAGAAGGCCGCACACGAGGTGCGGGTGACCGAGGAGCAGCTCCACGACACCCTCTTCCGCGACCACCCCGCGGCCTTCGCGCACATGGCCGAGCAGGACGGCGAGGTGGCGGGCTTCACGCTGTGGTTTCTGACGTACTCCACCTGGCGCGGCGTGCACGGCATCTACATGGAGGACCTGTACGTCCGCCCGCAGCACAGGGGCGGCGGCCACGGCGTGGCGCTGATGCGCGAGCTGGCCCGCATCTGCGCCGAGCGCGGCTACGAGCGCCTGGAGTGGGCGGTCCTCGACTGGAACGAGCCGTCCATCGCCTTCTACGAGAAGCTCGGCGCGGTCAACCAGAGCGAGTGGTACCGCTACCGGCTGACCGACGAGCCGCTGCGCCGCCTGGCCGGCTGAAAGCACACCCGCACAGCACCCCCGCACAGCACCCCCGCACACGGCCACGCAGGTCACGCACGGTGACGTGACCTGCGTGACACATACGGTTCAGACGCCGGCGTGCGTCCTGCTCCGCGTGCTCTCGGACTGATCGAACATGCCCATCTCGGACTCGTCGAGCTCGCGGTGGGTCTCCTCCATCCGCAGCGCGACACCGATCGCGAAGAACGTCGGCGCCCACTCGCCGACGAAGATGCCCCACCGGTCGGCCCGGTCGAGCCCGGCCTTCTCGGCCTTCGTCGACACCGCCCAGCTGGCGAAGGCCAGCGCGATCGACGCCAGGCCGCAGGTGTACATGTGGCCTGACTTAACGCCCATCTTGTGCAGCTGTTTGATCATGTTTCCCCCCTTGTCTGAGTGCTGTTACCCCAGCAAGAGGCCGATAACCGATCATTAACATCATGTTTCGCGGGTGACGGTTGTGCGGAGCTTGTTACCGCGGTGAATCACCCGTAACGAACGCACTGCCACGCACGGTCATCGTGCGTAATGAGCCCTTCCTACCTTGGGGATCCCGGACGCCGAGCGTAGGAGAGGTCGATGGCGCGCTGGATCGCCGAGTGGCACCCCGATGACCCAGCCTTCTGGGAGAGCTCAGGCCGGCGGGTGGCCCGGCGCAACCTGGTCTTCTCGATCGTGGCCGAGCACCTCGGCTTCACCGTGTGGACGTTGTGGAGCATCGTGGCGACCAAGATGGGGTCGTACGAGTTCTCCACCGACCAGCTGTTCTGGCTGGTCGCCGTGCCCAACCTGATCGGCTCCGTGCTGCGGGTGCCCTACACGTTCGGGCCCGCCAGGTTCGGCGGGCGCAACTTCACCGTGGTCAGCGCCGCGCTGCTGCTCATCCCTGCGGTGCTGCTCGGTGTCGCGGTGAACAACCCGGCCACGCCGTACTGGCTCTTCCTGGTGATCGCGGCCCTGGCCGGGCTGGGCGGCGGGAACTTCGCCTCCAGCATGGCCAACATCACCTACTTCTACCCGCGCGACAAGCAGGGCGTGGCACTCGGGCTGAACGCGGCGGGCGGCAACGTCGGCGTCAGCTCCGTGCAGCTCGTCATGCCGCTGGTGATCGGCTCGCTCGGGCTGGCCGCCGCCGGATGGTTCTGGATCCCGTTCATCGTGGTGGCCGGAGCCTGCGCGTTCTTCTTCATGGACAACCTGACCAGCGCCAAGGCGGATCCGCGCGAGCAGTTCGCGGTGGCGGGCAAGGCGCAGACCTGGGTCATGTCGTTCCTCTACATCGGCACGTTCGGCTCGTTCATCGGCTACTCGACGGCCTTCCCGCTGCTGAGCCAGAACCTGTTCCCCGACGCGCCGTACGCGGCGGTCGCCTTCGTCGGGCCGCTGCTCGGCTCGCTCATCAGACCGGTCGGCGGCTGGCTGGCCGACCGGCACGGCGGCGCGCCCGTGACGCTGTGGAACTTCGCCGCGATGGGCGGCGGCGTGCTGCTGGTCTGGCTGGCCGGCACGGGAGGCAACTTCTGGCTGTTCTTCCTGGCCTTCCAACTGCTCTTCGTCACCTCGGGCGTCGGGAACGGCTCGACGTACCGGATGATCCCGGCCATCTTCCAGGCCAAGGCCGTGGCCGAGCGCGGCGAGGGCGAGGAGGCCCTGCTGTACGGCAAGCGCCAGGCCAGCGCCGCCATCGGCATCATCTCGGCGGTAGGGGCGCTCGGCGGGTTCCTCATCAACCGGGCGTTCGGCATGTCGTTCGCCGCCTCCGGCAGCCCGGCCGCCGCGTTCCTCGCCTTCGGCCTGTTCTACGCCTCCTGCTTCGCCCTGACGTGGTGGTGTTACATGCGCACGGTCGGCGTCAACGTGGTGGCGAGCCTCGCCCATGTCAGGGTCTGACGTGACGGCGACGCACTGCCCGTACTGCGCGCTGCAGTGCGGCATGAAGATCGGACCCGGGCCGGCCATCAGCCCGCGCACCGACATCCCGGCCAACGCCCCGGGAGCGCTGTGCCAGAAGGGGTGGACGGCGGGTGAGCTGCTCACGAGCACCGAGCGCCTGACCGCCCCGCTCCTGCACGGCGAGCCCGTGGACTGGGACGTCGCGCTGGACTACGTGGCCTACCGGCTGTCCGCCATCCGCGCCGAGCACGGCCCCGACGCCGTGGCCGTGTTCGGCGGCGGTGGGCTGACGAACGAGAAGGCGTACTCGCTGGGCAAGTTCGCCAGGGTCGCGCTCGGCACCAGCCAGATCGACTACAACGGCCGGTTCTGCATGTCGTCGGCCGCCGCCGCGTCCATCAGGGCGTTCGGCATGGACCGGGGCATGCCGTTCCCCGTCACCGACCTCGCGGAGGCGGACGTCGTGCTGCTGGCGGGCGCGAACGTCGCCGAGACCATGCCGCCGTTCGTCCGCCACCTCGACGGGCCGCGGCTCATCGTCGTCGATCCGCGCCGCTCGCCGACCGCCCGGCTGGCCTGGCTGCACCTGCAGCCCACTCCGGGCACCGACCTGGCGCTCGCGCTCGGGCTGCTGCACATCGCGATCTCCGACGGGCTCGTGGACGAGGCGTACGTGGCCGCGCGGACCACCGGCTTCGACGACGTACGGACCTCGCTGGCCTCCTGGTGGCCCGAGCGGGTCGAGCGGATCACCGGGGTGCCCGTGCACCAGATGCGGCAGGCGGTCAGGGCGCTCGCTGCGGTGGAGCGGGCGTACATCCTGACGGGACGCGGCGCCGAGCAGCACGCCAAGGGCACCGACACGGTCACGGCGTTCATCAACCTGGCGCTCGCGCTCGGCCTGCCCGGCACCCCGGGCTCCGGGTACGGCTGCGTGACCGGGCAGGGCAACGGTCAGGGCGGCAGGGAGCACGGGCAGAAGGCCGACCAGCTGCCCGGCTACCGCAAGATCGACGACCCGGCGGCCCGCGCGCACATGGCCCGCGTCTGGGGCATCCCGGCCGAGGACATCCCGGGGCCAGGGCGGTCGGCGTACGAGCTGCTCGACGCGCTGGGCACCCCTGAGGGGCCCAGGGCGCTGCTGCTGTTCGGCTCGAACCCGATCATCTCGGCGCCCGCCGCCGAGCACGTCGCCGAGCGGATCGGCTCCCTGGACCTGCTGGTGACCTGCGACTTCGTGCTGTCAGAGACCGCCGCGCTGGCGGACGTGGTCTTCCCGGTGACGCAGTGGGCCGAGGAGACCGGCACGATGACCAACCTGGAGGGCCGGGTGCTGCTGCGCCGCAAGGCCCTGGACCCGCCGCCGGGGGTGCGCAGCGACCTCGACGTCATCGCCGCGCTCGCCCACCGGCTCGGCCACACCTTCGGGACCGAGCCGGTCGAGGTCTTCGACGAGTTGCGCCGCGCCAGCGCGGGCGGCCCAGCCGACTACTCCGGCATCACCTACGAGCGCATCGCGGACGAGACCGGCGTGTTCTGGCCGTGCCCGTCGGAGGAGCACCCGGGGACGCCGCGGCCGTTCCTCGACCGCTTCGCGCACCCCGACGGGCTGGCCAGGTTCGTGCCCGTCCAGCACCGGCCCGCCGCCGAGGAGATCGACGCCGACTACCCCGTCTACCTCAGCACCGGCCGGGTGCTGGCCCACTACCAGAGCGGCGCCCAGACCCGCAGGATCGCGCCGCTCGTCCAGGCCGCCCCAGAGCCGTACGTCGAGCTGCACCCCGACCTGGCCGAGCAGCTCGACATCACGGCAGGGGACGTCGTGCGCGTCAGCAGCAGGAGGGGCGAGAGCAAGGCCGTGGCCAGGATCAGCGACGCCATCAGGCGCGACACCGTGTTCATGCCCTTCCACTGGGAGGGCGCCAACCGGCTGACCAACCCGGCACTCGACCCCACGTCGAGGATGCCGGAGTTCAAGGTCTGCGCCGTCAGGGTGGAGAGGGACTCATGAGGCTCGTCGTCGTGGGCAACGGGATGGCCGGGTCGCGCCTGGTCAGCGAGGTACGCACCCGGGACCCGCACATGAAGATCACCGTGTTCGGCGCGGAGGCGTGCCGGCCCTACAACCGGATCCTGCTGTCCAACGTCCTGGCCGGCAGCTCCCGGCCCGAGCAGGTCCGCCTGGTGGACCCCGCCTGGTACGACGCCCACGACGTCGAGGCCGCGTTCGGCAGCCCGGTCGCGCACGTGGACAGGGAGACCAGGCACGTCGTGACGGAGGACGGGCGGCGCGAGCCGTACGACCTGCTGGTCCTCGCGACCGGCAGCGACGCGATCGTGCCGCCGATCCCCGGCGTCGAGCGAGCCATCCCCTTCCGCACGCTCGACGACTGCGAGCGCATCCTGGGCGAGGCCGAGCGGGCCCGCACGGCGGTCGTGATCGGCGGCGGGCTGCTCGGCATCGAGGCCGCCCGCGGCCTGGCCGGGCGCGGCCTGCCCGTCACGCTGCTGCACCTGGCCGGCCATCTCATGGAACGCCAGCTCGACGTGGAGGCGGGCGAGGTGCTCGGCGAGACGCTCGCCGGGCTGGGCGTGCACATCCGCACCGGCGTCAGCGCCGCGGGCATCGAGGACGACGGCGTCAGGCTCGACGACGGCGAGTTGGTGGAGGCCGACCTGGTCGTGCTGGCCTGCGGGGTGCGGCCGGTCACCGGCCTGGCCGCCGACGCCGGGCTCGAGGTGCGGCGCGGCATCGTCGTGGACGACGAGCTGCGCACCGACGACCCGTCCATCTTCGCGATCGGCGAGTGCGCCGAGCACGACGGCACCGTGTACGGCCTCGTCGCCCCCGCCTGGGAGCAGGCCACCGTGGCCGCCGAGGTCATCACCGGCGGCAAGGCGCTCTACCGCGGCTCCCGCCTGGTCACCAGGCTCAAGGCCAAGAGCGTCGAGCTGGCCGCGATGGGCGAGACCCAGCTCGGTGAGGAGCACGCCGAGGTGGTGCGCTTCAGCCACCGCGCCCGCGGCACCTACCGGAAGCTCGTCATCAGGGACGGCCGCCTGGTCGGCGCGATCCTGCTGGGCGAGAGCGACGCCGTCGGCACCCTCACCCAGCTCTTCGACCGCGGCGGGCCGCTGCCGGGCGACCGCGCCGGGCTGCTGTTCCCCGGCCTCGCGGCGGCGCCCGTGGCCGACAGCCCGACGCTGATGCCGGACGCGGCCATCGTCTGCCGCTGCAACAACGTGACCAAGGGCCGGATCAGGGCGTGCTGGGAGGCCGGCGCCCGTGACGTGGCCGGAGTGGCGGCCTCGACCAGGGCCACCACCGGATGCGGGACCTGCCGCGACGCCGTGGAGGGCATCGTCGGCTGGCTGTGCGAGCAGGAAGGGATCTCAGTGTGAACAGGATCGTCGTCGTCGGGTACGGCCCGACCGCCCACCGGCTCGTCGAGACCCTCACGAGCAAGGGTTTCAGCGGCAGCGTGACCGTCATCGGGGAGGAGCCGCGGCCGGCCTACGACCGGGTGCACCTGACCTCCTACCTGAACGGCACCTCGGCAGAGGACCTCACCTACACCGTGCCCGGTGGCGTCGTCACCCGGCTGGACACCCGGGTCACCGCCGTCGACCGGCAGGCCAGGCGGGTCACGCTGGCCGACGGCGGCAGCGAGCCGTACGACGTGCTCGTGCTGGCCACCGGCTCCGCGCCGTTCGTGCCGCCGGTGCCCGGCGCCGAGCACGCCTTCGTCTACCGCACCATCGAGGACCTCGACGCCATCAGGACCGCCGCCAAGGACGCCGAGCAGGGCGTCGTCGTCGGCGGCGGGCTGCTCGGCCTGGAGGCCGCCGACGCGCTGCGCGCGCTCGGGCTGAAGACCCACATCGTGGAGATGAGCCCGTGGCTGATGCCGCGCCAGGTGGACGAGGGCGGCGGCTCGGTGCTCAAGTCGCACATCGAGGGGCTCGGGCTGAGCGTGCACGCCGGCGCGGGCGTGCAGGAGATCGTGTCCGACGGCGGCGAGGTGAGCGGCCTGCGCAAGCCCGACGGCACGCTGATCGACGCGCAGGTCGTGGTGTTCTCCGCGGGCATCAGGCCGCGCGACGAGCTGGCCAGGGACGCCGGCCTGGAGGTCGGGCCGCGCGGCGGCATCGTGGTCGACGCCGCCATGCGCACCTCCGACCCCGCCATTTACGCCGTCGGCGAGTGCGCGCTGGTCGGCGGCATGGTGTACGGGCTCGTCGGGCCCTGCCAGACGATGGCCGAGGTGGCCGCCGACCAGATCATGGGCGGCACGGCCACGTTCGGCGGCGCCGACCTGTCCACCAAGCTCAAGCTGCTCGGCGTCGAGGTCGCCCAGTTCGGGGCCATGGAAGGGGCGCTCGACGTCACCTACCTCGACCCGGTCGCCGGGATCTACAAGAAGCTGTTCATCAGCGACGACGCCCGCACCCTGCTCGGCGGCATCTGCGTGGGCGACGCGGCGCCGTACACCTCGCTGCGGCCCTTCGTGGGCAAGGAGCTGCCCGCCTCGCCCTCGGACCTGCTCTTCTCCGGCGCGGGCGTCGGGCTCGACCTGCCGGACGACGCCCAGGTCTGCTCCTGCAACAACGTGTGCGCCGGCGACGTCCGCACCGCCATCGCCGACGGCTCCGCCACCGACGTGCCCGCGATCAAGGCGTGCACCAGGGCCGGGACGACCTGCGGCAGCTGCGTGCCGATGCTCAAGCAGCTGCTGGAGAAGTCGGGCGTCGAGGTCAGCAAGGCGCTGTGCGAGCACTTCACGTACTCGCGGGCCGAGCTGTTCGACATCGTACGGGTGCGCGGCATCACCACCTTCTCCGAGCTGATCATCCAGCACGGGCAGGGCCGCGGCTGCGACATCTGCAAGCCCGCCGTGGCCTCCATCCTCGCCTCCCTGCACAACGGGCACGTGCTGGAGGGCGAGCGGGCCGCGCTGCAGGACACCAACGACGCCTTCCTCGCCAACATCCAGAAGAACGGCACGTACTCGGTCGTCCCGCGCATCCCCGGCGGTGAGATCACCCCCGACAAGCTCATCGTGATCGGCGAGGTGGCCCGCGACTTCGGCCTCTACACCAAGATCACCGGTGGGCAGCGCATCGACCTGTTCGGCGCCCGCGTCGAGCAGCTGCCGGAGATCTGGCGGCGCCTCGTGGACGCCGGGTTCGAGTCGGGCCACGCGTACGGCAAGGCCCTGCGTACCGTGAAGTCCTGCGTCGGCTCCACCTGGTGCCGCTACGGCGTCCAGGACTCCGTGGGCATGGCCATCGCGCTGGAGCTGCGCTACCGCGGCCTGCGCTCGCCGCACAAGCTCAAGTCCGCCGTCTCGGGCTGCGCCCGCGAGTGCGCCGAGGCCCGCTCGAAGGACTTCGGTGTCATCGCCACCGAGCAGGGCTGGAACCTGTACGTCGGCGGCAACGGCGGCTTCAAGCCCCGCCACGCCGACCTGCTCGCCCACGACCTCACCACCGACGAACTGCTCAGGACCATCGACCGCTTCCTGATGTTCTACATCCGCACCGCCGACCGGCTGCAGCGCACCGCCGCCTGGATCGAGTCGCTGGACGGCGGCCTCGACTACCTACGTGAGGTGATCATGGAGGACTCGCTCGGCATCTGCGCCGACCTAGACGCCCAGATGGAGCACCACATCGCCACGTACACCGACGAGTGGGCCGCCACCCTGGACGACCCCGACAAGCTGAGCAGGTTCGTCAGCTTCGTCAACGCGCCCGGGGTGCCCGACCCGTCGATCGTGTTCGCCAGCGAGCGCGGCCAGATCAAGCCGGTGATGGCCCGATGAGCTGGACCGCGATCTGCGCCTACGACTCCCTGCTGCCCGAGCGCGGCGTCTGCGCCCTCGTCGAGGGCACGCAGGTGGCCGTCTTCCGCACGTACGACGGCGAGCTGCACGCGCTCGGCAACCTCGACCCGTTCAGCGGTGCGTACGTGCTCTCGCGCGGCATCGTCGGCACCAGGATGGGCGAGCCGACCGTCGCGTCGCCGCTGCACAAGCAGGTGTTCTCCTTGCGCACCGGCCGCTGCCTGGACGACCCGGGCGTCTCGGTGCCGGTCCATCCGGTACGCGTGAACGCCCTCGGCCACGTCGAGGTCACCCTGGAAGCCGCACCGGAGGTCACCCGGGAAGAGCCCGCCTACGCGCTGGCCTCCACGGCGGGCGCCTCGACCGGTGGGTAGACGTGGGGGCTGCGATGCGCCACCGGGAGCACGCAGCGCCGGCCTGCTTCGACACTGTCGCAGCGTTCGGCGTCTTCGCGCTGGGGGAGGGGTTCGGCGTTCGCCATGATTCGCGGCACTGTAGGCACGCTATCGGCGCTGTCCGGCCCGCTGGTATCAGGACGGCAACGATCGAACCTCTGACGCGTCTCTCCCTGATTCGTTGACCGTTGCCGTCCGGACCACCCCGACCAGGTAAAGGCGTCGTGCGGAGTGCCTAAACCCCGCATTCGCCACTCATCGGCGGGGGCATCAAAGCGGCCATGAGCAAGATTTCTCAGCGCAGGGCACTCCTGCTGGCCGCGATCGTCCCCGCCCTCCTGGTTGCGGGCTGCTCCGGCAACACCCAGGCCATGAAGGGGGCGGCCAGCCCCACCGACATGGACTCCGTAGCGCCCGACACCTCACCCGAGGACTCGCCCGAGGCGTCACCGGGCGGCGGCGAGGCGGAGACCGCCGTCCAGGGCTTCTTCGACGCGCTCAAGTCGGGCAACGTGGATCAGGTCACCGACACCTTCGCCGACGACGCGGTGGTCCTGCTCGCCGGGCAGCCCACCGCCGAGGGCGGCGAAGCCATCAAGTCGCTGTTCCAGAAGCAGCTCCAGGGCGGCAACGGCATGAAGCAGGCCACCCACACCATCGACGAGACCCGCACCGCCGGCCCCGACGACGCCATCGTCAGGGCGACCAGCAAGCAGGGCAACGACAACATGCGCGAGCTGTTCGTGCTCACGAAGGAAGGCGAGGAGTGGAAGATCTCGCAGTTCATGAACAACAAGGGCTGACGAGGTCGGTGACGCCCTGACGGGGTTCCCGAGGGCGGGGGAGGCGGCGGGTCGCAGGCGGCCGGCCGCCGACCGGACCCGCCCCTCCCGGCGCGGCGAGCGCCGGAAACATGCACTTTTCGAGTCAATGATGTGGAGCATCACCGGGGATGCGGGGGCTGATGCGGCGCTGGTCCACCAGCGTTAGGTAGACCGCGAAAGCACCCGCGTCCACGCGTCGGCCTGCTGTGACGTGAGCCTGATCTCCCTTGTGCGTGCCCTGGTCGGGAGATGTGCGCACCCTTGTCAGGAAATGTCGCCCGCGATGGCACGGCCTCCAGAACCTCCGGCACTCCTGCGGTGTATGCACACCGGAGGTGGCTTTCATGCGAAAGACGATGGTCGCGTTGGCGGCCCTGGCACTTGCGGGGGCCCCGGTCCTGGCGCCGATGCCGGTGTCGGCATCCCAGACGGCACCCCAAGTGGGGGCCCAAGCGGGGGCCCGTGGGGGATGGGCGGTGACGTACCTCGATCCGCTGCCGGGGCGGTTCGAGACCGGGCACACGTACACGGTGGGGTTCTGGGTGTTGCAGCACGGCACCCATCCGTTCGAGGGCGTGCTCGACCGTGTCGGGCTGCGGCTCACCCGGGCGGACGGCCGCAGCGTGACGTTCGAGGCCACGCCGCTGCCCGAGGCGGCGCACTACGCGACGTCCCTGGCGGTCCCGCGCGGGGAGTGGAAGGTGGAGGCGCTGCAGGGCTGGTTCCCGACGTACGAGGTGGGCGTCCTGAAGGTCCCCGGAGACATGCGCGTCGCGCCCGTGCCCGCCGAGATGGTGGGAGGCCGGCGTACGGAGGAGCGCTGGGGCGCGATCCGGCCCCCGAAGGTCGTCCCCGGCGAGGTCCCGGTCTCCGCCCCCGCCCCTCCCGACGCCCTCGGCCAACCCCCGCTGCCGGCCAAGACCCAGAACGACCCCGCCTCGGCAACGAACGATGACGCGTCAGGAACAGGCAGAACAGGCACGTCAGGCGCAGCAGCCGCCGAGACCGTCGACGACGTGGCCAAGGCCGGCGCTCAGAGCGCGGCCACCAGCACCGGCATCCCCGCCTACACCCTGCTGCTCGCCGCCGCCGGAGGTGCGGCACTCGCGGCGGCGGCGCTGTGGCGGGCGGCCCGCCGCCGGCGCCAGGCCCCCGACCCACCGGCGGACCCCGCCGCGGACACCCTGGCCATCCCATGAGAAAGGCACCGCGCGCCCGGGACGCGACCACGTCCCGGGCACTCGCGCACGCGCGTGCCCGACGCGGAACCGGGCCTGTGCCGGGCATGTGCGGACTCCTTGTCCGGCCTGCCCGCGCCCTTGCCGAACCCGGCCGCGTCGCTGAGGGTCAGAGGTCGCGTTCCTGTTTGTCGAGGAGGGCGATGGAGACGGCGACCGCTCCGGCGGGGTCGCGGTTCTCGATGGCCTTGAGCAGCTCGGCGTGCCAGGGGTCAGGGTCGAGGGCCGCCTGTTCCTGGTCTCTGACGCTGTCGCGCAGGGCCGCGCTCATGCTGCGGTAGAGGTCGCCGAGGAGGGCGTTGTGTGCGGCCTCCGCGACGCTCAGATGGAAGGCCACGTCGGCGTCGGCGAACGCGTCGAGGTCGCCCGCCTGGGCGGCGGTGTCGCGGCGGGCCAGGGTGGCGCGCATCGCGGCCAGGTCGTCGTCGGTGCGCCGGCCCGCCGCCAGCCGGGCGGCGACGAGGTCGAGGCCGCGGCGTACGTCGATGATGTCCATGGCGGCGGCCGTGTCGAGCCGGCGGCGCAGGGCGACCTCGGACTCGTCGGTGGCGGTGACGTACGTGCCGTCGCCCTGCCGGGTGTGCAGCAGCCCGGCGTGGGCCAGGACGCGTACGGCCTCGCGTACGGACAGCCTGCTCATGCCGAGGCTCTCCGCGAGGCGGCTCTCCGAGGGGATCTTGGTGCCGACCGGCCACACCCCTTCGGCGATCTCCCGGCGGAGCTCGGCGATGGCGGCGTCCACGAGCGAGGTCCGAGCGACGTTACGCATCCACCTTCTCCTCAACGGCTGACGCCCACCACCCTAGATGCTGCGGGGCGGGGGCGGACGATCACCCCGGGGCGGCGACGAGTTCGGCGGCCAGCCGTTCGATCGTCTCGCGGCCCTCCAGCGGACGCAGCCAGGCGGCGGGCAGGGCGTCCCTGCCGTACAGGGCGCCGACGAGGTTGCCGCACACCGAGCCGGTCGAGTCGCTGTCGCCCGAGTGGTTGACCGACAGCAGCAGGGCGCGCTCCACCTCGGGCTCGGCGAGGGCGCAGTAGACGCCGATGGCGAGTGCCTCCTCGGCCACCCACGCGCCGCCGAGCGACTCCATCGCCTCGGGGGTGGGCTGCCCGGTGGCGGCCAGCTCCAGGGCGGCGTGGAGGGCGGCCGTGGTCTCCTCGTGGCCGGGGTAGGTGGCCAGGAGGGCGAGGGTGCGGCGTACGGCGGGTTCCAGCGCCTCGCTCGCCATGAGCTGCGCGACGATCGCCGCGAACGCCCCGGCGGCGAGGTACCCGGTCGGGTGCCCGTGCGTGATCTGCGCGCACACCGCCGACAGCTCGAACGCCTCCCGCACCGCCCGCTCCCCACTGTCGGCAGGCGCCTGATGGGTGAGGGCGGCGAGAAGGCCGAAGGGGGCCGAGCGCATCACGGTGCCGCAGCCCTTGGAGCCGGGGTTCACCGGGCCGGGCGCGCCCCACGCCGCCGGGCCTGGGAAGGGCCGGTGCAGGCCGGACAGGCAGGCGTTGCCGGGGGCGCGCCGAGAGTACAGCCAGCCCTCCTCGCGCAGCCGTCCCGTGTGGTGCGGCAGGCTCGCCGGGGGCGGCGCCTTGTGGTCCTGCGTGTCCAGCCACCGCAGGTAGGCCGCCCGTACGGCCGCCACCGTCCGCGCATCCCCAGCGTCGGCCGGGGTGGTGGCGGGTGTTTCCGCTCGTCCTTCGCGGGCGGTCAGGAGGCCCTCGACGGTGAACAGGGTCATCTGGGTGTCGTCGGTGATCAGGCCGGCCTTACCCCGCCAATCCGTGACGTAGTCGCTGACGCCCTCTCTCCCGTACGCGCTGCGGATCTCCCGCAGCGATTGGAACTCGATCGGCGCTCCCAGCGCGTCACCGATCGCGCCGCCCAGAAGACAGCCCAGCACCCGATCCAGAACATCCACAGTCGGATCTTGCCACCTCCCAGGCCGTCTGAGACGGTGGCGTCTGTTGTCACATGTCCCGGAGGTCACGCGTGTCACAATTACGCCCAGCCCTCTTCGCCGTCGCCCTCACCCTCGCGATCGCGACTCCGGCCCAGGCCGCCGCCGGCCCGGCCATCACCGTCGAGAACGGCCGGACGCAACCGGTCTTCTCGTACGCGGACGCCGTCCGCGAGCACGTGTACGTCGAGTCGACCGTCGACAGCGACCTCGACGGCGCCCTCGACAAGGTCAGGGTGGACATCATCCGGCCCAAGGAGTCCGGCCCGGGGCTCAAGGTCCCGGTGATCATCGATGAGAGCCCGTACTACGACAACTCGGGCCGCGGCAACGAAGGCGAGCGGAAGGTCTACGACGCCGCCGGAAATGTCGTGAAATTTCCGCTCTTCTACGACAACTACTTCGTCCCCCGCGGCTACGCCGTCCTCAACGTCGACATGCTCGGCACCACCAAGTCCGACGGCTGCCCCGACATCGGCGGCAAGGCCGACGTGCTGGGCGGCAAGGCCGTCATCGACTGGCTGAACGGCCGCGCCAAGGCGTTCAGGGCGGACGGCAGCCCGGCTGTGGCCGACTGGACGACCGGCAAGGCCGCCATGATCGGCAAGTCGTACGACGGCACCCTCGCCAACGCCGTCGCCGCGACCGGCGTGGACGGCCTGAAGACCATCGTGCCGATCTCGGCGATCAGCTCCTGGTACAAGTACCAGCGCTCGAACGGCGTGATCTACAACTACGACTACGCGTCCTGGCTGGCCAACTACGTCGACACCGACCCGGAGGACAAGTGCCGCCAGGTCCGCGACAAGATGGACGCCGAGGACGGCGACGACACGGGGAACCACAACACGTTCTGGGCCGAGCGCGACTACATCAAGGGCCTGCTCGGCGACGTCTCCAAGGTCAAGGCGAGCGTCTTCGTCATCCACACGGTCAACGACCTCAACGTCAAGCCCGACAACTTCTCCGTCTGGTGGAAGGCGCTGGCCGACAGGAACGTGCCGCGCAAGATCTGGGTCGGCCAGACCCAGCACGTGGACCCGTTCGACTTCGAGGGCCGCAGGGACCTCTGGGTGGACACGCTGCACCGCTGGTTCGACCACTGGCTGCACGGCGTGCGCAACGGGATCACGAACGAGCCCCGCGCGGACGTCGAGGTGGCACCGGCGAAGTGGATCAGCCAGCGCGACTGGCCGGCGCCGTACGCCCTCAAGGTGCCGCTGCGCCCGTCGGCCGACGGCACGCTCGGGCTCAAGCCCGCCAAGCGCAACAGCACCGCCTCCTTCACCGACGTCCGCATGAGCGAGAACGACATGGTGGCCGACGTGGGCACGGCGAAGCCCGGCCGGGTCGCGTTCACCACGGGCCCGCTCCCGCTGAGCCTGCGCCTGTCCGGCACGCCCACCGCCGACCTGCGGGTCAAGCTCGACAAGCCGACCGCCAACCTGACCGCGCTCCTGGTGGACTTCGGCACCGACACCCGCGTCGACTGGCGGACCGGCCAGGGCATCACCACGCTCACCGAGGAGGACTGCCACGGCGAGAGCACCGCTGACGACGACGCCTGCTACCGCAAGGTCGTCACGAACGTGGCCACCCGCCCGCTGGAGATCGTCGCCCGCGGCTGGATCGACGTGCAGAACCGCGACTCGCTCAGCCAGGCGAAGCCGCTGACCCCCGGCACGTACGGCACGGTCAAGTGGCTGACGCTGCCGCAGGACTACACGTTCAAGAAGGGCCACCGCATCGGCCTGATCGTGGCAGGCACCGACGGCACCTACACCGGTGAGCAGGGCACCGGCGCGAACGTCACCCTCGATCTGACCAGGAGCAGCGTCAGCGTGCCGTTCGTGCTCGGGACGCCGCTCGCCGACGTGCCGAAGGACGCCACCACGTTCCGCGGCCCCGAGAAGCTGGACCTGCCGGAGCCCGAGCCCGGGTTCCACTTCTTCTAGGAAGTCCCCTGGTAGGGGGCCCGGTTCCGGGCCTCCTACCCGCAGCTCGCGTCGGGGGAGGGCGTCCAGGTCACGTTCATGGTGAGCGTGCCGCTCGCGGCGGTGGTGCCGCCGGTGCGCTCGCCGTCGCCCTTCGCGGTGCCCGCCCACTTGACGGTGATCTTCCCGCGCCGTACGGCCGGTGCGGGGTCGCAGCTCTCCAGCCGGTCGGCGACGCGGAAGCGGGTGCCCGACACGGCGATGCCGGCGGTGCCGGCCGCGGAGACGACCTGGCAGCGGCCGGTGCACGCCAGCGCGAACGACCCGGTGTGCCGCTCGCCCAGCCACGCCGACGACGGAGACAGCCTGGCCACCGGCGCGGCCGGCTTGGGCAGCGCGCTCTTCCTCGGCACCGCCGTCAACCCGGACCCGGCGCTCTCCTCAGCCCCGCCTCCCGAAGCCTCCCGCCCGGACGCCTCCCGCCCGGACACCTCTCGCTCGGCGGCGTCAGAACCGGCCGCCTCGCGCGCCGGCTCATCGGGCTGGGCGCTGCTCTGCGGCCCGCTCTTGGCCTCGCTCCCTGCTCCGGCCTGGGCACCCGTCTGGGCCTCGGGGTCGGCGCTGGACTGGGCGGCGGCCTTGGTGAGGGCCGGGGTGCCGGCCTGGCCGTTCATGATGGCCCAGATCAGCCCCGCCGCCAGCAGCCCCACACCGAGGATCAGCGCCAGCCTGGCGACGGCCCTGATCGGGGTCCCCTGCTCGGGATCGTCGTCGGGCGGCTCACGCCAGTACTCCTGCCACTGCCCGCCGTCCCCGCCCCCGGGCGGCTGGACGAAGTTCGACGCCGTGCTGGACACCGTGCTGGACACCGTGATCCCGCCGTAGCGGATGACAGGGGCGTCGTGCGGCATGCCGTTGCTCTCACCCTTGAGCGCGGTGCGGTAGACGAGCTTGTCGCCGGCCACGCCGCCGCGGAAGGCCCTGGTGCGGCTCGGTGGCGTGAACGGATGCCGCCCCCGCACGGCCGGCGCCGCGATGGGCTCCTCGGCGACCTCTTCCGGCGCCCCAGTGTCGTGCTGGGTGTCGTCCTCGGTGTCGTACTCCGCGTCGTCCTCGGTGTCGTACTCCGCGTACGTGGGAGCCGCCAGCGGCATGGACATCGGCCGCGGAAGGGACTCCAGCGGCAGCCGGGCCGCGGGAATGGTCGGGGGCTCCTGGTCGGAGGCGGCCGCGCCCGCCTCCGACCAGGGCTTTCCCGGGGTCGCCGTCGTGGGGCCGGCGACCGGGGCGGACGGCATGGCGTCGGCGGCCGGTGGAGCCTGCGACGAGGAGGTCTCCACCAGTGTGCGGGCCTGCACAGGAAAGCCGTCGGCCCGCCAGAGTGGCCCCTCGCCGGGCAACGGCTGCGCCGACGCCAGCCGGTTGGGAAGTGTGCCGGGCAGTGTGGCGATGGGCAGCCGGCGCAGCAGCGCCGCCGCCGTCATCGTCCTGGGCGCGGCCCGGCAGGTCGCGCACGCTTGGATGTGCCGGCCGATCCTGGCCCTGGCCCGGCGGCCCGGCGCGGCGACCCACGCCTCCATCCGGGCGGTCAGGTCGCGGCAGCCGTCGGGGGAGCGGGCCGCGACGATCGCGGCGAACCACTCCTCCAGGCCGGACGCGGCCCTGGTGACGATGGCGTGCACCTCGGCCGCGGGCAGCTCGAAGATCGCGGCCAGCTCGGGGTCGGACAGGCCGTGACGTATGGACAGGTCGAGCAGCTCCCGCTGGGGCCGCTCCAGGGACAGCAGGGCCTCGGGCAGCAACTCCGACATGCGGCCCGGCCGCGACCACGAGCCGATGCTGGCCGGCCGGGCGACGAACGCCCGGTGCGCGCGGGCCACGGCGTACAGCCAGGGGCGGCGCAGGGCCGGGTCCACCACGCGGTCCGCGTACAGGTGCGCCGTCATCGCGGCGCCGGCCACGGCCTGCTCGGCGTCGCCGGCGGCGAGCTCGGTGCGGCAGTAGTCGTAGAGCCGGGCTCCGTGTTTGTCGCACAGGTCACGTATGGCCTGGCGCGCGTCGTCTGACAGGGTTCGCCACATCCGGTGTCACCTCCTCCATTCGGTACGCGGTCGGGTGATGTTCAAGCGTCAGGCCCTCCCCACGGCTTTCCGCACGGGCACCTGGTTCCGCACCTGGTTCGGCACCTGGTTCGGCACCGGGTCGAGCAGCGACGCCTGCGCCAGGTAGGCGCGGGTGGCGTCGGGGTCGCCGGCGATGGCGCGTAATCCGGCCATGGCCGCGGCGAGCCGGGCACTGTCACGTTCCCGTACGCCCGCGGGACGCGTCTCGCCGCGCGGGATCACCCGGTGCATCAGCACCGAGCGCCGCCGCCAGGCCCACGCCTCCAGCGCGGCGGCCGGGGCGTACCCGCCGATCACCGCCGCGATGACCTGGGCGGCCTCGGCGGCGTCGTGGATGCCGGCGTTCATGTTCAGCCCGCCGATGGTCGAGGTCAGGTGCGCCGCGTCGCCCACGAACAGCACCCGCCCGCACCGGTACGAGGTCAGCACCCCCCGGTTCAGCCCGAACCGGTCGGCCCCCGTGACCCTGATGGGCTCGGTGGCGCCCGGCAGGGACCGCCGGACCAGCAGCGACAGGTTCGACGGCGACAGCGGCTCGTACGCCTCGCAGGGGATCTTGAAGATGATCCGCCAGTGGTCGGGCAGCTTGAGCAGGGTGCACGACTGCTGCACGTCCCGTACGTACGTCAGCGGCGCCAGGCTCGGCAGCAGCCGGTCCAGCGGCGCCTCGGTGAAGACCCGCAGCGCCTGGGCCGGGCAGGCGGCCCGGGGGAACGGCAGCCCCAGCGCCCCGCGCACGCTGCTGTCGGCGCCGTCGGCGGCGATCATGTACCGCGCCCGCGTCCAGGTGTGGCCGACGCGGACCCGGACGCCCGTGCCGCCCTCGGCGACGCCGTCCACCTGCGCGCCGAAGCGTACGTCCACGTCGGGGTAGACGTTGAGCGCCTCCAGCAGCAGCGGCGTCAGCGCGCTCTGGTCGGCGTGGACCCTGAAGGGATGCTTGGTCAGGCCGTCGAGCCGGTTCATGCCCATCTCGGCCAGGACGAGCCCCGACCTGTCGCGCCACTGCACCCGGTCGACCACCCGGCCGCCGGCGACCAGCCTGGCGGCCACGCCGAGGTCGTCGAGCAGGTCGAGGGTGGCGGGGTGAAAGGTGCAGGCACGGGGCTGCCTGGGCAGCTCGCTCTCGCGCTCCAGCACGGTGACCGGGATCCCGGCCCTGGCCAGGGAGAGCGCCGCGGTCAGGCCGGCCGGCCCGGCTCCGGCGACGATGACGCCGTTCATGCGCGGCCTCCCGTGTGCGCCACCCTCCGCGCGGCCGTCCTGCGGTGGGGGAGCGGGCTGAGCGTCACCTGACGGCCGAACGCCCTGGACAGCGCCCACCAGGCCAGGCAGAGGTTCGTGGTGAGCAGCCGCCGGTCGTTGCCGGTGGTCAGCGGCCCGAGCACGGGCAGCGTCGGCAGTCCTGTGCCGGTGAACAGCAGCGCCGCGTCATCGGGCGGCTCGGCCGACTCGACCTGGGAGATCAGCTCCTCGGGGGTGACCGCGTACGAGGAGTAGCCGTCGCCCGCGCGGATCTGCACGACCTGCGTGACGGTGACGCCGGCCGTCTTCCAGAACCGCTCGGCGAGGTCGGTCACCCACGGCTCGTACGGCGAGACCAGCACGATGTCGCTCACGCCGAGATGGTCGAGCGCCTCGTGGGTGGCCAGCGTCGCCGAGGCGATCGGCAGCTTGGTCGCCGTGGTCAGCTCCGTGCACTGCCGGCGGTCCTCGTCGGGGCCCAGCAGGTAGCGCGGCTCTGTGCAGGCCATGACCAGCGCGTCCAGCCGCAGGCCGCCGAAGGCGCGCGCCATGGCGGGCAGCGCGGCGTTGTAGCTCTCCAGGCGGTCGGTCAGCGAGGGACGCGGACAGATGGGGAGGCGGGCGACGTACATGTCGGCACGCGAGCCGAACAGCCGGGTGAGTTCCGGCTCGGCGGAGGGGTTCTCCGGCGCGACGATCACGCCGACCCTGCCGCGGCTCACAGCGTGCCCCGGACGGTGCGCATGGTCTTCCTCCTGTGCGGGAAGGCGAGAGAAAGGGTCACGAGGCGCGGTGCCGGAGCGCCTGGTCGATCTCGGTGATGGCGTCGACGGACACCTGACGGATGCGGCGCAGCCGGTGCACGGTGCGCGCCGTCGCCTGCGCGGGCGCAGCCGCCCTGTCCTCGTCGCCGTAGGGTGGCGGCGGGCCGGGCCTCACGCTTCGCGGATGCACTTCATGGGGTTGTGACCTGCGCGTTTCGTCGGTGAGCATGATCGCTCCTGATCTATAGCGGGTGTCCTGAACGGTTGCGGGCTGAGTCGGGGGCCTCCGCGCGGGCGCGGCGCGTGGCCGCGTACCGGGAGGAAGGCCGCGCGTCGTGCGGCGAGGAGCCGGCGGGCTGTCGCCGGCCCCTCTTCCGCCGCGCGCTGAGATCGACGTCCGGTCTCACGTCCCGACGCCACGGCGACCCGCACCAGCGCCGTGGCGGCGAGCAGAACGGCGGCCGGCGGAACGGTCACGGGCGCACGCCCGGGCACCGCTGCCCGCCGGGACGGCCGGTCGATCGGCTCAGTGGCGCCCGCCCTGCCGATCTCCCCGCCGAAGCCGGGTTGGAACAAGTTGAGCCGACCCCAGGCGCTACCCCTCGAGTTGGCCAGCACGCCAGCCGCTACCGCGCTGGCCAACAGCACCGAACCGACTGAGTCGGGCACGTGCCGCACGGTGCCGGGGGGGCGGGGAAGCGCCGGGGCCAGCGCTTCGCGCGCTGCCACCGTTCCCGCACTGAAGGCGGACGGGCCGGGCAGGCCGTGCGCGGCCCGCCACCTCCCGCCGCCGGATGGCAGCGCCGGCATTCCGGCGCCTGCGCTCACGCGCGTCGGCGCGGTGCCCGGAGGCACGCGTCCGGTGGACCGCTCGCCGGCGAACGGCGCGGGCGAGACGGGGAACCGCATCGCGGCTCCGATGCAGGGATCGGGCCGTCCTCCCCGCGGTCCTGGCCCTGGCGCGGCCGTGATGACCGCGGTCGCGCCCTGGCGGCTGGTGTTCGTCATCGGGCCGTCACCGCACTCTCGGCCACGTTCGGGACGCTGACGCAGACCATGCGCTCCGTCAGCCCGGCACGCTGTGCCGCCGATCGGGGCCCGGCCGTCCGCGTCCGTGCCGGTCCCGCACCACCGGCGACCGTACGCGCGACCTTCGAGGCCAGGACGAGGTGCTCACCGCAGCGCCTGGCCACCTTGGCCTCCAGACCGGCCACCTGGGCCAGCCTGAGCCGCATGGGCTCCAGCGACGACCGGCGTTCGAGCCCTTCGAGGTCGGCCAGCCGGGCCGGCCAGCGCAGCGCGTCGGCGCAGCGAGCCTCGACCTCGGCGGGCACGTCCGCCATCGGGAACCCGTCGTGACACAGCCGGGTGGCGAGCATGACGGCGGTGAACGCCGTCTGGTCGAAGTCGGCCAGCCGTCCCTTGAGGGCCGCGCCCAGCATCCTGACGCGGTGGCTCAGGCAGACCGCACTCCACCCGAGCAACAGCAGCCGTTCCGGTCCCGTCTCCGTGTGCCAGCCGGCCAGCCGCAGCTCGCGGGCCATCCGGTGGTAGAAGCGCCAGCGGTGACGAGGGCTTTCCAGCCAGACCTGGAGACCGCCCAGCGGCAGGCCGGCGACCTGGACGTCGTCGCCCGCCTCCGGCCCGGTCACGCGGGCACAGATGCGGCGCACCGCCTCTTCCTGCCCGGCGGAGACCGGATCGTCCATGAACCGGGAACCGTCCCGATGCTCCATGGTCATGTCCGGCCACCTCCTTGCCCGGGGAATCTCTCCAGAACCCGTAGGCTGTTAAGCCACAGTTACCATGCGCTTCCGATAGTCCGCTTTCGGGGGGGACTATGTCAACTGACAGTTTGCGAATAAGTTGATACCCCATCGCGGGGCAGAGCTTGCCCGCATGGCAGGGGACACCGGGCCCCGCGTCCCTTACGCTGGAAAAGTTCACGGGCGGTAGGAGGTGTGCCGTGGCGAACTTCGCCGAACGGCTCGATCTCGCGCTGACCAAGCGCGGTTTCACCGGCGCGCAGGTCGCCTCCGCCCTGACGGAGGCGGGCATCCCCATCACGCGCGCCTACGTCAGCCAGTTGCGCACGGGCAAGCAGACCAACCCGACGCTCCAGGTGCTGCGGGCGCTGGCCTCGTGCCTTCAGGTGAGCGTGGGCTGGCTGGTCGGCGACGACTACCTCGAGTCAGGGTCGGTCGAGGACCTCCAGTTGCGCGCCGCCACCATCGGCCTGTCCGCCTCAGGGCTGTCCGAGAGCTCGCTGGCCGTGCTGCGCGGCGTCGTGGAGATGGCGCGCAAGGCCGAGGGGCTGCCCGACGAGCCCGAGCCCACCTCCGAGATTCCTGAGGCGGTCGCGCCGCTGAGCGGGCCGCAGCGCAGGGCGCTCGGCAAGCGGCTGCACGGCCTGCGCGTCTCGGCCCGGCTCTCCGTCGAGCAGGTCGAGACCGCGATCGGCAAGGGCGCCGCGGCGATCCCCGCCATCGAGGAGGGTCGCATCGCGCCCGCCCCCATCACGGTCGAGCGCCTGCTGACCGTCTACGGCGTCTCGTCGCCGCCCATCCGCGAATACGTGCTGAGCCTGGCCAGGGGCGAGCGCGAGGCAGCCTGGTACGACGCCCAGTCGGTGCCCGTCTGGCTGGCCACCGGCTACGCGCTCGAACAGCGCGCCACCGTGATCCGCAGCTACCACCCCCAGTTCGTGCCGCCGCTGCTGCAGACCGAGGAGTACGCCAGGGCCGCGCTCACCGTCGCGGGCCCCGCCACCCTCGGCCAGCAGACGGTCGACGAGGCGCTCGCCCTCGTCATGGCCCGCCAGGAGGCGCTGCCCCGCGACAACGGCCTGGTGCTGTGGGCCGTCATCGACGAGAGCGTGCTGACCCGCTCGATCGTCGGGCAGCACGTCCAGCTCCGCCAGCTCGAGGTGCTCCTTGAGCACGCCAAGCGGCCCAACGTCTCGCTGCACGTGGTGCCGACGGACGATCCCGTCTACGTCCCGCGCACCGGCCCGTTCACGATCTGGCGCTTCGCCGAGGCGTTCGAGCCCGACATCGCCTGCGCCCACGGCATCGAGTCCGACCGGCTGACCGGCGACGCGGCCGAGGTGGAGGTCTACCACCAGGCGTTCACCAAGCTGTCGGTGACGACCACCACCCGTGAAGAGACCTTCGAGGTGCTCAACCACCATCGCGAAAGGCTTTCGCGTTCGTTCGGAAAATGAGCCCTTTCCCGCCCGCGAGATCATTTATGCCGGCGAGTGGTTAGTGACATATACCCAAAACTAATGGCTTTTCCGGTTGTCTTTCCCCGTGTGGCGAGGATCATATGGTCTGGGTCATCGAGTGGGGTCCGAAAGGATCATCTTTTCCCGAGATTGTGGGCGAGGGGAAAGGGGCAACACTCAATGCGTCAGCGTGCCATCCGAAATCTGGCGAAGCTGGAGCTGACCCAAGCGAGAGTCACCCGGATTCTCGATGCGGCCGCAGGTGGGAAGAACCACTTCACGGCCGATCGGGACGCCGTGCGGCGCTACGACCTGGCCGCCCCCGTCACCACGACGGCCGCCCGTGCCGTGCTGCGGTTCTTGTGCCGGGTGGTCCGTCACCTGGCCGTACGCGGTGTGGACCAGTTCGTGATCGTCGGCAGCGGGGTGCCCAGCGGGCTGCCCGCCGGCCGCCAGTTGCACGACGTCGCGCGCAAGGCGCTGCTCGACTCGGTGCCGCGCGTGGTCTATGTCGAGAACGATCCGATGGTGCTGGCCGGAGCGCGGGCCACCATCGAGCCCGTCACCGATCTCGTCCGCGTCGTCGAAGGCGACCTGCGCGAGATCGACGCGGTGCTCGACGACCGCGTCCTGCAGACGTTCCTCGATTGGGACCGGCCCATGGCCCTGTTACTGCTGTCGGCTTACAGCCTCAACGACGACGAATACTTCCATTACGTGATCAAACGCATTCGGCAGGTCGTTCCCGAGCGGAGTTATCTGTCGCTGGTGCAGACCACGTTCGACGCCATTCCCCCCGAGTTGCTGCCGGCCATTCACGACCTGCTCGCGATGACGCTGCCGGGGCATGCCGTACGCACCAGGGAGGAGGTCAAGGCGTTGCTCGAAGGGCTCGTACTGGTCGAGCCGGGGCTGGTGTGGGTCCCGGACTGGCGGCCCGACGGCTCCGACGACGCCTGCGATCCCGGCGCGTCCGGCACGTACGGGGCCGTGGCGCGCGTCCCCTGACGCGGACGACGGGGCCGGGACGGCACGGAAACCGGCCCCCGCGCGTCAGGGGCGCCCTGGAGCGCTCAGTCCCACCAGAACGACCAGGCGTGCCCGCCGATGATCTGCTCCGCGTACCCCTGCAGATCGCCAGGACCCTGCACCACGTTGTCCGGGCAGAACGTCCAGTGCTCGGCCGCCACGTGCAGCGCGTGCTCAGGATCGACCGGCGGCGCCGCGACGCTCAGGTCGAGCGTGTTGAACCCGACGCTCACCACCCGCGCCCCGAAGCGGTCCTCCCAGCTGCGCACCACCGCCGCCATCGGCACCATCCACTCGTTGTGGTGCAGCGCTCCCTGCCAGCCCATGACGGCCAGCGCGTCCGCGCCGCGGCCCGCGGCGACCAGGCCGAGCGGCATCCCCTTCGCCGCCAGCTCGCCCGCCAGCCACGCCGCCACCGCCTCGGGATCGGCCCGCAGCACGCCGGGCGGGGCCGGACCAGGACAGATCGCGCCGTACGGCTCCAGCTCTTCGAGCGCGTCCGCCGGCATCTGCGCCACCCACTCCTCCCACACCTCGGCCATGAACCCCTCGGCGGTGAAGTGGTCGATCTGACGGGGATCGTCCGGCACGACCTGCCCGACCGCCCACGGCTGCGCCGACTCGTCCAGCAGCAGCGGCCATAAGCCGCTGTGCGGGTGCCACTCGCGCAGCAGCGCCCAGTCGGCGCCGCCCGCCTGCTCGTCGCTCATCCAGAACGCCGGTCGCGGTGCCTCCCCCTGCCCGGTGTAGCCGGGATCCGGCCATACGACGTCGCCGGGAGGCAGCGCCACGGGCAGTCTCCTCCCCTTGCCGCCGTCGGCGAACAGCTGGCACAGCTCGCGTGGCAGCCGGTGATCGCTCATGCCCTACCGTTCCGATACCGAATCCTGTCTCGGAGATGGTAGTGCCGCGGGTCCCCTCAGCACCTGTGGCAGGGGGACGGGGTTGCGGGCACCGGGCAGAATGGTGGGCTGTGATCCCCTACGACGCGGTTCTCACCGACTTCGACGGCGTGCTGCGCCACTTCGACCACGCCGCCCAGGACGAGATCGAGGCCCGCTACGGGCTGCCGCTCACGACGACGGCCTTCGACCCCGATCTGATCATGCCGGCCACGCTCGGCGAGCGCACCGAGGCCGAATGGGCCGAGTCGGTCGCCGTGGCGCTCGGGGGAGACGAGCGGGCCAGGCAGGCGGTGGCCGAGTTCGTGGAGATCACATTCTGGGTGGACGAGCAGGTCAGGGAGCTGCTGGCCCGGGTGCAGGAGCACGTGCCGGTGGTCATCGTGACCAACGCCATGGACACCTTGGAGTCGCATCTCGACCTGCTGGGTCTCACACACTTCGCCGACGCCGTGGTCAGCAGCGCCAGGGTCGGCGTGGCCAAGCCCGACCGGCGCATCTACGAGATCGCCGCCGAGCTGGCCGGGGCGGCGCCTGAGCGCTGCCTGTTCGTGGACGACCGGCCGCAGAACGTCGAGGCCGCCGTGGCGCTCGGCATGACCGGCGTCCACTACCGCACCTTCGCCGACCTGACCGCCGCCCTCAATGACCGCCCTGACCTGACCGCCCTCACATGACCGGCCGCGCGGGGTCCGCGATCGCGAGGGTCGCGGGCGTCTCCGGCGCGGCTCGCGCCGGCCGCGCCGGAGACCCCCGACCGCCGCCCCCTCGCCCCTGTGGGCGAGCTGCGCTCCTCGCCGGGCTGGAGGGGACGGCGGCGGCTGAGCGCCGGTCAGTACCCGCCGTAGGGATTCTGGGAGGGGGGCCGGGTCGCTGGGGCGCTCGTCTTCTGGCCCGACGGCTTCGGCGCCGCGGCCGCCCCGTTCGAGCTGACCTTCGTGCCCTTAGGCGCGATCACGCCGACCAGGCCGTGCTTGGTGCCGTCGATGCCGGCGGAGAACCACAGGGCCTTCTCGCCGCCGGTGGCGGCGGTGCCCGGCTCAAGGTCCCAGAGCCCGGGCAGCACGATCTGCCTGCCACCGGAGTCGCGCAGGGCGCCGAGGTGCCGGCCCCGCTTGTACGCGTGCACCGTGCCGTCACCGAAGTTGCCGACCAGCAGCGAGCCCGCGTACTCGCGGCCCCAGCCCTTGGGCGCGGCGGTCAGTCCCCAGGGGGCGTTGAGCCCGACCCGGGAGATGCGCCCGGTCAGCCGCCCGTTGGCGTCGAACCGGCTGACGAACCCCTTGCCGTTGCCGAAGACCGGCTTGCCGGTCGCCGGGTCACGCAGGGCGTAGGCGACCCAGATGTTGCCGTTGGCCACCGCCACGTTGTAGGCGTTGTAGCCCTTCGGCAGCGCCGAGTCCCTGAACTGCCAGCGCGCCAGCTTGACATGCCGGAAGTCCTGGTCGAAGGCGTGGATGCGCCCACCGGCGAAGTCGGCCGCCAGCAGGAACGCCTCGTCCTCGGTCTGGACGAGCTCCAGCCCCTTGTAGTCGGCGCCGCGGGTGAAGGCCGCGATGATCGCGTTGGCCGGGTCGACCTCCGCGTTCCAGCCGCTGATGGCGCCGCTCGGGCTGGAGAAGATGAACGTGGCCGGCTTGCCCTTGACGGTGAAGCCCTGGCCGGGGTTGAACACCTGCCCGGTCGGGGCTCCGCCCGGGATCGCCACCTCCGTCTTCTCCTTCTTGCCCGTGCCGGAGTAGACGGTGGCGGTGCCGGTGCCGGTGTTCGAGACCCACAGAGTCTTGCCCATGGCCAGGCCCCACGGGTTGACGACCTTGGGGTCGGTGACAGGGGCCTTGCCCTTGACGTCCGACACAAGGTTGATGACGTCGAAACGCGTCCTGGTGGTGGCGTGTGCGGGAGTGGTGAGAGTCGCTCCCACAACGACCGCAACAGCGCAGAGTGTGATGATGCGTGGCCGCATCCGGTGCCTCCTAATGAGCGCTTGTGACGCGAGATACGTATGCGGGCGGGACGCGGGTTCAGCCGGACCGGAAAGAGAGTTCGCCGGCGTCGTAGCGGGGAGAGGAAGAGCATGGACGTCTTGGGCATCGACATCGGCGGCTCCGGCATCAAGGGCGCGCCGGTCGACACGGACGCAGGAGAGCTGCTGCGGGAGCGGCTGCGCATCCCTACGCCGGAGCCGTCGGGCCCGGACGCGGTCGCGGGCGTGGTGGCTCAGCTGCGCGAACATTTCGGGTGGAACGGTCCGGTCGGAGTCACCTTTCCGGGCGTCGTCGTGGACGGCGTGGTGCGCTCGGCGGCCAACGTCGACCGCTCGTGGATCGGCGTGGACGCCGGCCGGCTGTTCGGCGGAGCGACCGTGCTCAACGACGCCGACGCGGCCGGCCTCGCCGAGATGCGCTTCGGCGCCGGCCGCGGGCACCAGGGGACGGTGCTGGTGCTCACCTTCGGCACCGGCATCGGCAGCGCCCTGTTCACCGGCGGGGTGCTCGTTCCCAATACCGAGCTGGGGCACCTGGAGCTGCACGGCAAGGACGCCGAGCACCGCGCCGCCGCCCGGGTGCGCGAGGAGCACGACCTCAGCTGGGAGAAGTGGGCCGAGCGGGTCGAGGAGTACCTGCGGCACGTCGAGATGCTGTTCTCGCCGTCGCTGATCGTCCTCGGCGGGGGAGTGAGCAAGAAGGCGCAGAAGTTCCTGCCGCACGTACGGCTCGACACGCCGATCGTGCCGGCCGGCCTCCAGAACCAGGCCGGCATCATCGGCGCCGCCCACGCCGCCGCCTCCCACACGTAGCGCCGCTGCCTACGCATAGCGCCGCCGCCCCTCCCCCATGTAGCCGCCGACGCTGTGCGGGGCCCGCGGGTGTCAGTCCGTGAGGGCTTCGGCCATGCGGGCCAGCAGTCGCGCCAGCTCCTCCGCCTGGTCCGGGGCCAGCGGGGAGTTCATCCGCCGCTCCACGGCCAGCACGTCGGCCTTGGCGGCCGCCAGGCGGCGCCCGCCTGCCTCGGTGAGCCGGGCGGGCAGCGCGCGCCCCGAGGGGGCCGTCGACGGCCGCTCGACCAGCCCGGCCTCCTGGAGGTGCTGCAGCAGCACGTTCATCGACTGCCGGGTCACGAACACCGCGCGCGCCAGCTCCGCGTTCGACAGCCCTGGCCGCTGCCCGAGCACGTCGAGGCACGAGTACTGCGGCGTGGTGAGCCCGTGCGCGCGCAGCACGCCGTCCATGGCCGCCCGCAGAGCCGCCTGCACCCGTTTGAGCTGGTATCCGACGCTGCGCCCAAGCTCGTCTTGCGTCATGTCAACATTCTGACATACAGTTCCTATGTCAATGTTCTGACATGCGAGGAGAAAACCATGGCCGTCACCGGCATCGACTTCGTCGCCCTCCAGGTCCGCGACCTCACCAAGGCCGCGGACTTCTACGAGCGGCGCCTCGGGCTCAAGCGCGCCCCCGCCGGCCCGCCCGGAGCCGTGGTGTTCGCCACCGAGCCCGTCCCCTTCGCCGTACGCGAGCCGCTCCCCGGCGTCGAGCTGCCCGAACGCCCCGGCACGGGCGTCGTCCTGTGGTTCGAGTGCGGCGACGCCCAGCGGCTGCACGACGACCTCCAGGCGGCCGGCGTGCCGATCGCGACCCCGCCGGCGGACGGCCCGTTCGGCCGCTCGTTCAGCTTCACCGACCCCGACGGCTACGTGGTCACCGCGCACAGCCGCTAGTCACGGCGATATTGGGATGCGCGCGGCGGGCGGCTCGGGCACCATGGGCGGTTGGCTCCGGCGAAGCGGAGCTCAAATATCCTGAAAGCAGTATGGGAACGTCTTCGTTGTCCTCGCCGTCCTCGCCGTCTCCGGCCCCGCCTTCCCGGCCCGCGCGGCCCTCCGGGTCACTCGCGGAGCTCCAGTCGCGCCTGCCCGAGCTCATGCCGCGCGACCAGCGGCGGCTGCGGCGCAGGCTCGACGGCATGCGCAGGGTCCGCTCCCGCGACGCGCGTGACAAGATCGCCGCCGAGATCCTCGCCGACGTCGAGCGGGCCGAGCAGCGGCTCGTACGCCGCCGCGACGCCGTCCCGGCGGTGACCTATCCGGACAACCTGCCGGTCTCGCAGCGTAAGGACGACATCCTCGCCGCCATCCGCGACCACCAGGTCGTGATCATCGCCGGCGAGACCGGCTCGGGAAAGACCACCCAGATCCCGAAGATCTGCCTGGAGCTGGGCCGGGGCGTACGCGGCCTGATCGGCCACACCCAGCCCCGCCGCATCGCCGCCCGCACGGTCGCCGAGCGCATCGCGGAAGAGCTCGGCACCGGGCTCGGCGAGGTGGTCGGCTACAAGGTCCGCTTCACCGACCAGGCGAGCGACCGCACGCTGGTCAAGCTCATGACCGACGGCATCCTGCTGGCCGAGCTGCAGAACGACCGCATGCTCGACCAGTACGACACGCTGATCATCGACGAGGCCCACGAGCGCAGCCTCAACATCGACTTCATCCTCGGCTACCTCAAACAGCTGCTGCCCAAGCGCCCCGACCTCAAGATCATCATCACCAGCGCCACCATCGACCCCGAGCGCTTCTCCCGCCACTTCGACGACGCCCCCATCGTCGAGGTCTCCGGCCGCACCTACCCCGTCGAGGTGCGCTACCGCCCGCTCGACGACGACGACGACCAGACCCAGGGCATCGTCGACGCCTGCCGCGAGCTGATCAGTGAGGGCCCTGGCGACATCCTGGTGTTCCTGTCGGGCGAGCGGGAGATCCGCGACGCCGCCGACGCCCTGGGGAAGGCCGACTTCCGCAACACCGAGGTGCTGCCGCTCTACGCCCGGCTGAGCGCCGCCGAGCAGCACCGCGTCTTCCAGCGCCACACCGGCCGCCGCATCGTGCTGGCCACCAACGTCGCCGAGACGTCCCTGACCGTGCCGGGCATCAAATACGTGGTCGATCCCGGCTACGCGCGCGTCTCCCGCTACAGCCACCGCACGAAGGTGCAGCGCCTGCCGATCGAGCCGATCTCGCAGGCCAGCGCCAACCAGCGCAAGGGCCGCTCGGGCCGTACGTCCGACGGCATCTGCATCCGGCTCTACGAGGAGGACGACTTCCTCAGCAGGCCGGAGTTCACCGACCCCGAGATCCTGCGCACCAACCTGGCCTCGGTCATCCTGCAGATGACCTCGATCGGGCTGGGCGACATCGAGGCGTTCCCGTTCGTCGAGCCGCCCGACCGCCGCCAGGTCAAGGACGGCGTCAACCTGCTCCACGAGCTGGGCGCGTTCGACGCCCACAACAAGCTCACCCCCATCGGCCGCAAGCTGGCGCAGCTCCCGGTCGACCCGCGGCTCGGCCGCATGGTGCTGGAGGCAGAGAAGAACGGCTGCCTGCGCGAGGTCATGGTGATCGCCGCGGCCCTGTCCATCCAGGACCCGCGCGAGCGGCCCGCCGACAAGCAGCAGCAGGCCGACGAGAAGCACCGGCGCTTCGCCGACCCCGAGTCCGACTTCATGGCCTACCTCAACCTGTGGAACCACCTGCGCGACAAGCAGAAGGAGCTGTCGTCCAGCGCGTTCCGGCGGCTGTGCAAGGCCGAGTTCCTCAACTACCTGCGCGTACGCGAGTGGCAGGACATCTACAGCCAGCTCCGCCAGACGCTCGGCGCCCAGCCCAACTCCCAGCCCGCCGAGCCGTACCACATCCACGCCTCGCTGCTGGTGGGCCTGCTGTCGCACATCGGCGTGAAGGACGTCATCGACAAGCAGCGCGGGCAGGACGGCCGGCGGCCGATCCAGGAGTACATCGGCGCCCGCAACGCCCGCTTCGCCATCTTCCCCGGCTCCGCGCTGGCCAAGAAGCAGCCGCAGTGGGTCATGTCGGCCGAGCTGGTCGAGACCTCGCGCCTGTGGGCCAGGGTCAACGCCAAGATCGAGCCCGACTGGGTCGAGCCGCTCGCCCAGCACCTGGTCAAACGCACCTACTCAGAGCCGCACTGGGAGAAGAACCAGGGCGCGGTGATCGCCCTGGAGAAGGTCACCCTCTACGGCGTCCCGCTCGTCGTCGGCCGCAAGGTCAACTACGGCCGCATCGACCCCGACCTGTCGCGGGAGCTGTTCATCAGGAACGCGCTGGTCGAGGGAGACTGGGACACCCACCACAAGTTCCTCAAGGACAACCGCCGGCTGCTCGGCGAGGTCGAGGAGCTGGAGAATCGGGCCCGCCGCCGCGACATCCTGGTGGACGACGAGGCGCTCTACGACTTCTACGACCAGCGGGTGCCCGCCGACGTCGTCTCGGCCCGCCACTTCGACTCCTGGTGGAAGAAAGCGGGGCGGGAGCAGCCCGACCTGCTCACGTTCTCGCCCGGGATGCTGGTCAACGAGGGCGCCGACATCAGCGCCCGCGACTACCCCGACACGTGGAAGCAGCTCGGCCAGCGGATGAAGCTGACCTACCAGTTCGAGCCGGGGGCCGACGCCGACGGCGTCACCGTCCACGTGCCGCTGGCGGTGCTCAACCAGGTCAGCTCCGACGGCTTCGACTGGCAGATCCCCGGCCTGCGCGAAGAGCTCATCACCGCGCTCATCAGGTCGCTGCCGAAGCACCTGCGCCGCAACTTCGTGCCCGCGCCCAACTACGCCAAGCAGGTGCTGGCCGGCGTCAAGCAGGGCGGTGAGCCGCTGCTGGCCGCGGTCGAGCGCGAGCTGCTGCGGCTCACGGGCGTCCGGGTGCCGCGCGAGGCGTGGCAGCTCGACCAGGTGCCCGACCACCTGCGCATCACGTACCGCGTGATCGACGAGAAGCGGCGTACGGTGGCCGAGGACAAGGACCTCGACGCGCTCAAGCGGCGGCTGGCCCCGCGCCTGCGCCAGACCCTCTCGCAAGCCGGCGACGACCTCGAGCAGACCGGCCTGCACACGTGGAGCTTCGGCACCCTGCCCAAGGTGTTCGAGCAGGGCCGGATGAAGGGCTATCCGGCGCTCGTCGACGCCGGCGACTCCGTCTCCGTCAAGATCTTCGAGACCGAGGCCGAGCAGCGCCGCTCCCACTGGCCGGGCCTGCGCCGCCTGCTCCTGCTCAACGTCACCAATCCCGCGAAGTCCCTGCTCGGCGGCCTGTCCAACCAGGCCAAGCTGGCGCTGTCGCGCAGCCCGCACGGCGGGGCGGTGGCGCTGTTCGACGACGTCGTCAACGCGGCGGTCGACAAGCTCATGCTGGAGGCGGGCGGCGTCGTCTGGGAGCCGGTCGGCTACGACCGCCTCTACCAGCACGTTCGCGCCAACCTCTATGACACCGCCCGCGACGTGCTGGGCAAGGTCGAGCAGATCCTCAGCGTGTGGCACGAGGCCGGGGCCCGGCTCGACGCCCTGCGCGCGAGCGCCGCCACCGACGACGTACGCGAGCAGCTCGGCAGGCTCGTCTACCCGGGCTTCGTCGCCGCGACCGGTCACGGGCGGCTGTCCGACGTCCTGCGCTACCTGCGGGCCATCGACCGTCGCCTGACCAAGCTCCCCGAGGACCCGTGGCGCGACCAGGAGTGGATGGACCGCGTCCACAAGGTCGAGGACGACTACGACGACCTGCTGGCCAAGCTGCATCCGGCGCGGCGGGGCGACCCCGACGTGGTGGAGATCCGGTGGATGATCGAGGAGCTGCGGGTGAGCTTCTTCGCCCAGACCCTCGGCACGCCGACCCCGGTGTCGGAGAAGCGCATCGCGAAGGCGATGGACCGGCTGGCGCCCTGAGACGTGTGGTTCGCGGCCGTGCCGTGAGAAAATCACCCGTGCACCGTTTGCCCTGTTCTGCCAGGCCGGCCGGTGCGCCTAGCCGCCAGGTGAGCAGGGGGATCAATGATCAAGGCAGTGGTGTTCGACGTCGGTGAGACGCTCATCAGCGAGGGCCGCATCTGGCACCGCTGGGCCGAGCGGCTGGGCATCAGCCCCTTCCTGCTCATGGGCGCCCTGGGCGGGATGGCGGCCCTCGACAGGTCGCACAGCGACGCCTTCCGGCTCGTGCGTCCCGGCATCGACATCGACGCCGAGGTGGCGGCCTGGGAACGTGACGACCCCGACGGCCTGCGCAACCACTTCGACGCCGGCGATCTCTATCCCGACGTGCGCGAGGCGCTGGCGGCCATCAGGGCGGCGGGACACCAGGTGATCATCGCCGGTAACCAGCCGTGCCGCGCCTACGACGCGCTGGTGGCGATGGACCTGCCCGCCGACTCCGTCCACACCTCCGACGGCTGGGGCGTGGCCAAGCCCGACCCCGGCTTCTTCGCCAAGGTCGCCGCGGTGGCCGGATGCGCGCCCGGCGAGATCCTGTACGTCGGCGACCGGCTGGACAACGACGTGCTGCCGGCCGCGGCGGCGGGCATGCGCACCGCGCTGCTGCGCCGCGGCCCGTGGGGCTACCTGCACGCAGAGCGGCCGCAGGCGAAGGCCGCCGACGTCATCGTCGACGACCTCCACGCCATCCTCCCCGCCCTGCGCCGCCTCGCCTGAGCGCCGGCCGAGGGCGCTTCACGCTAGGTGAGGTCGTCCTCCGAGTCGATGCGGATCGCGCGCTCCTCGGCCGAGAGGTCGTCGGCGTCGTCGGAGTACACCGTGGCGATCTCCTCGTCGTCCAGGTCGGGCCCGAGCCCCTCGTCCGGCTGGGTGAGCCGGTGTTTGGGGCGGGGTCCGCGCAGCCGGTCGGGGGCCTCGCGGCGCAGGCGCTCGTCGAGCGAGTCGTGGTGCCGGGGGTCGTCGGGGACGACCTCGTGCCGGAACCCGAGGTCGTCGGTCCACTCCTCGACTTCGATCTCCTGCTCGTCAGCCAGGCCGAACCGGTCCGGAGGCAGCTCCGTCATACGGGTACCCCTACCCGCTGAACGGGCCGGAATCCTAGGATCCGGCCTTCTTCACAGCCTGCGCCGGCTCTTGCCTGCCCATCTGCGACCGGCCGGGGATGCCGGCGGCGCCCGCTACCCGGCGGCTCAGCGCCCGATCGCGGCGCCGACGAGCGAGCGCGGGTCGGCGGCGCCGGCCAGCATGCCGTCGGGGCGGACGTCGATGAGGTGGGCGTGGCCGAACGAACTCCCGTACGGCAGCGCCGCCACCCGGTGCCCGAGCGCGGCGAGGCCGTCGGACCAGCCGCCGCCCTCCTCCAGGTCGAGCACGGCGTCGTCGGGCGCGTCCCAGGTGTCGAACCCGGTGCCGCCGGTGCCGAGCCGCCAGCGCGGCGCGGCGACGGCCCGGCCCGGCTCCTCGCCGTGGCGCAGCAGGCGGGTGATGACCTGCAGCAGGATCTGGGGCTGGGCGTCGCCGCCCATGGTGCCGACGACGGACCTGAGCGAGCCGCCGGGGCGGGTGATCAGCGCGGGGGTGAGCGTGTGGGGCGGGCGGCGGCCCGGCCCGTACTCGGCCGGGTGGCCGGGCTTGAGCGAGAAGCCGATGCCGCGGTTGTGGAGGTTGATCCCTGTACGGGGCTCGAACACCATGCTGCCGAACCCGGACGCGTTCGACTGGATGAGCGAGACGCCCATGCCGTCGCCGTCGACCACGCACAGGTAGGTCGTGTCGCCGTCCTGGGCCGGCCCGCCGAGCCGCAGCCGGGACCGCGAGTCGATCCGCGACCGCCGCCGGGTGATCTCGGCCGGGTCGAGCAGGTCCTTGGCGTCCTCGTGCAGCACGTCGAGCCGGTCGTGCCCGGCGATCCTGGCGGACTCGGCCAGCAGGTGGGCCCAGACGGGATGGGAAGGGGAGGCGGGCAGGTCGAGCCCCTCGGCGATGGCGAGGGACATCAGCAGCAGGTAGCCCTGGGAGTTGGGCGGCATGGACCAGACGTCGTGGCCGTGGGCGCGGGTCTTGAGCGGCTCGGCCCAGTCGGCGCCAGGCGCGGCCAGGTCGGCCTCGACATACTCGCCGGCGCCCGCCTCGACCAGGCCCTGCCCGAACTCGCCCAGGTAGAAGCCGTTTCGGCCGTGCCCGGCCACGGCCTGGAGCGCGCGGGCCACGCCGGGCCTGGTGACGCGGTCGCCCGCCGCGCGTACGGAGGCGAAGTCGCCGCCACCGGGCCGCCGGGCCGCGTTGGCGGCGCCCGCCACCATCAGCGGAGAGGCGGGGAACCCGGCGGAGGCCAGCCGGATCGCGGGCGCCAGCAGCTCGGCCATGGGCAGCCTGCCGTGCCTGCCGTGCAGCGCGGCCCAGCCGTCGACGCACCCTGGCACGGTGACGGATCTGATGTCGTGCAGGTGGGGCATGCGCGTGTGGCCTTCGGCGCGCAGCCGGGCCGGATCGGCGCCGGACCCCGCACGTCCTGAGGCGTTGAGCGCGGTGACGGTGGCGCCGTCGTGGACCAGGGCGAACAGGTCGCCGCCGAGGCCGCACATGTGGGGGGCGACGACCGCCAGCACGGCGTTGGCGGCGATCGCCGCGTCGGCGGCCGAGCCGCCGCGCTCCAGCATCGCCAGCCCGGCCGCCGAGGCCAGGTGGTCGACGCTGCACACCATGCCGGAGGGCGCGTATCTCGTGTTGTGCACGCCACGAGAGTACGCGCCCCTCCTATCTCCGGGCCGATCTCCGGTGTCACTCCTGCTCGCGCAGCCGTGCCCGCGTCTCTTCGAGCTCCTGGCGCAGGGCGGCGACCTCGCGCTCCAGCTCCAGGATGCGGCGGATGGCGATGAGCGTCATGCCTTCCCCGGCCATGCGGGTGACGTGCTGGACGACGACGATGTCGCGCCGCGAGTAGCGCCGCTGGCCGCCGCTCGACCTGCTGGGCCTGATGACGTCGTGCTGGTCGAGCCGGCGCAGGAAGGCGTGTTGCACCTGCAGCATCTCCGCCACCTGCCCGAGCGAGTAGAGAGGTGCGTGCTCGTCGTCGAAGGGCAGGTCCGGCATGTCATCTCCTCACGGGTCGGGGGCGGGCGGTCAGGGACGCCCGCCCCCGAGACCGCGTGTCAGGCCCTGATGGCCTTGGGCTCGCCGCGCTGGATCGCCACCTTACGCGGCTTGGCCCGCTCCATGACCGGGATGCGCACGGTGAGGACGCCGTTGGCGTAGCCCGCGTCGATGTTGTCGGCGTCGAGGTGCTCCGACAGGTAGACGCGGCGGGTGAACGTGCCCATCGTCCGCTCGTGGACGAACAGCCGCTCGTCGTCGGTGACTTCCTGCTCGCGGCGGGCGGTGACGCTGAGGACGCCGCGGTCCACGGTCACCTCGATGGAGTCCGGGTCGATGCCGGGCAGGTCGAAGCGCAGGATGACGTCGTCATCGCGGCGCAGCCCGTCCATCGGCATGATCGCGCGGCCGTTGTCGAACGTGTGACGGGTGAGACGGTCGAACTGCCGCTCGAACTCCTGCAGGAACGGGTCGATAGAGGTCAGAAGCATTTCCACCCTCCTCTGGTTGCTCGCTCGCAGCTAACCTCCAACTCCAGTTATAGGTTAACTGTTCGCTGATATGCAACCCAACAGAGGGAAAGAGCATTCCAACAGGTGGTCAGGCGTTCTCCAGCTGCGGGCGCAGCCGGATGGCCTGCCTGACCGTACGTCCGGAGAGCCGGGCCAGCCCCACCGCCGCGAGCAGCGCGGCCGACAGGCACGCCACGCCGCCGACCTCCAGGGCGACGCGCGGCCCGAGCGTGTCGCTCAGCCAGCCGAGCAGCGGCCCGCCGACCGCGCCCGCGGCGGCGCTGACGATGGACAGCGCCGCGATGACCCGCCCGCGCATCGCGTCGGGGCTGTCGAGCTGGGCGCGGGCGGAGACGGTGGTGTCCAGCGCCACCGCGCCCGCCGCGATCGGCACCATCAGGGCCGCGAACGACCACAGCGACGGCATCAGCCCGCTCAGCGCCTGCACCAGCCCCGTCAGGAACGCCATGATGAGCAGCAGCCGCAGCGTCAGCCGGGGCCGCGCGGCGGCGAGGAAGCCGCCCAGCACCGTGCCGACGGCGAAGACCGTGGACAGCAACCCGTAGCCGCCCGCGCCCGACTCCAGCGGCCCCGCGCTCATGGCGGCCATGGTGACCTGGTAGTTGCGCCCGACGCTGCCCGAGACGAACCAGAGCGCGAGCACCACGAGCAGCCAGGGCGTGCGCAGCACGTACCGCAGGCCGTCGAGCACGGCGCCGGGCTGCCGGTCGGCGGCGGCCAGCCGATGGAACTCCCGCCGCCGCATGCCCAGCACGGCCGCGATCATCACGAAGAAGCTGGCGGCGTTGACCACGAACAGGCCGCCAGCGTCGGCAGCGCCTGCATCACAAGGCTCAGTCCCACGCTGGTCGCCGAGCCCGTCAGGGTCAGGATGAGCCAGTTCACCCCCAGCACCTGCATCCGGGTACCGGTCACGGAGACGATGTCGGCTCCCGCCCAGAGCCGGTAATTGTGATGACGCAGGGCCCTGAAACGTGGAGGAGGACAGAGACACGAAGAATCCTTGCCTTGGGGAAGCACCGGGGGATGAACAAGCGCTTCCGCGAAGCGGATTCCGGTCTGACTGTAATGTGAGGCAAAGCACGTTGAGAACGCGGTCAGACGCGTTCCACGGGATGGTCGCGGCTCACCAGGGCCGCGTAGTGGCCGCCGCGGGCGATCAGCTCGTCGTGAGTGCCGCGCTCCACCACCCGCCCGTGGTCGAGCACCACGATCTGGTCGGCGTCGCGCACGGTGGACAGGCGGTGGGCGATGGTGACCGTCGTACGCCCCCGCGCCAGCGCGTCCAGCGCCTCCTGCACGGCCTTCTCCGTCTGCGTGTCCAGCGCGCTGGTGGCCTCGTCGAGCACCAGGACCGGCGGGTCGCACAGCAGCGTACGGGCGATGGCCAGGCGCTGCTTCTCACCCCCCGAGAAGCGGTAGCCGCGCTCGCCAACCACCGTGTCGTAGCCGTCGGGCAGTGCCGCGATGTGGTCGTGGATGCGCGCCGCCCGCGCCGCCGCCTCCAGCTCCTCGTCGGTGGCCGAGGGGCGGGCGAAGCGCAGGTTGTCGGCGATCGAGGCGTGGAACAGGTACGTCTCCTGCGACACGACCCCCACGGTGTCGCTGAGCGTCTCGAACGTCAGGTCCCGCACGTCCACGCCGTCGATGGTGACCCGGCCGGCGGTGACGTCGTACAGGCGGGGGAGCAGGTAGCTGAGCGTGGTCTTGCCCGAGCCCGTCTCGCCCACGATGGCCAGCGACGAGCCGGCGGGCACGGTGAGGTCGACGCCGGTGAGCGTGGGGGTGTCGCCGTAGGCGAAGTCGACCTGCTCGAAGCGGACCTCGCCGCGCACGTCCGTCAGCTCCCGCGTGCCCGGCCTGATGTCCACCGGCAGGTCGAGATACTCGAAGATGCGCCCGAACAGCGCCAGTGAGGTCTGCACCTCGACGCCGAGCCGCAGCAGCGACACCATCGGCCGGAACAGGCTCGTCTGCAACGTCGTGAACGCCACCAGCGTGCCCACCGAGATCGCCGCGGTGTGGCCGGCGGCCCAGTAGATGGCGGCGGGCATGGCGGCCATCACGAGCTGGATCGACGCCTGCCGCCAGCGCCCCGCCATGCTGGTGGCCACGCCCAGCTCGGCCAGCTCGTGCGAGGCCTTGCCGAAGCGCTCGGTCAGCTCGGCGGAGCGGCCCATTGTGCGGCCGAGCAGGATGCCGCTGATCGACAGCGACTCCTGCACCATCGAGGCGATGCCGGCGAGCTTGCGCTGGCGCTCGGAGGTGATGCGCTTGCGCTCGGAGCCGACCTTGCGGCTGATCCACACGAACGCCGGCAGCAGCGCGAGCGAGACCAGGGTCAGCCGCCAGTCGAGCGCGGCCATGGCGACGACTGTGGCGATCACCGTGGTCAGGTTGGAGACCAGGGACGCGGCCGTCGAGGTGACGACGGCCTGCATGCCGCCGATGTCGTTGGCGATGCGCGACTGCACCTCGCCGGTCCTGGTCCTGGTGAAGAAGGCCAGCGACATGCGCTGGAGGTGGCTGTAGACCGAGAGCCGCAGGTCGTGCATGACCCGCTGGCCCACGGTGGTGGAGACGAGCGTCTGCAGCACGTCGAACACGGTCGTCGTGACCGCCACGAGGACCATGCCGAGCGCGAGCAGGGTGAGCAGCCCGGCGTCCCTGGCCGGGATCGCCACGTCGAGCACCTCGCGCAGCAGGAACGGCGAGGCCAGCCCCACCAGCGAGGACAGCACGATGAGCGAGGCCACCACGGTGAGGCGGCCGCGGTAGGCGCCGAACAGCTTGATGATGCGCCCGATCGGCGCGCGCGGTTCCTCCGCCAACGTGGAACCTCCTTTCGGCTGCCCATTCGAACAGAGGTTAGCTCATATTTGTTCCGGCTAAACTTCTCGGCATGACAGACAAGGAGCTCGCGGAGCTCTTCTACCTGGTCGGCAAGCGCGTGCGGCACGGTTACGCCCACCGGCTGGTGCCGCTGGGGCTCAACCCGGGCCAGGCGCGGGCGCTGCGGGCTCTGGCCGACGCAGGGCAGCCCATGCGCATGGTCCGGCTGGCCGACGAGCTGCGCATCGTGCCGCGCTCGCTCACGCCCGTGGTGGACGCGCTGGAGACGGCGGGCCTGGTGCGCAGGCAGGTCGATCCGGCCAACCGGCGCTCCACGCTGGTCGTGCTCACCGGCGAGGGACGCGCGCTGGCCGAGCGGGCCCGCGAGGCGCGCAGGGAAGCGGGCGAGGAGTTGTTCGCGGTGCTCACGCCCGAGCAGCGCGCGTCGCTGCGCGAGCTGCTCGAACGCGTCGAGAGCGGAGGTCAGGACGGGCCGGGCGGCTCGCGCGGCAGATAACGCCCGGACAGGCGGGCCAGTTTCAGGCTGAGGTGCAGCGCCAGCCGCTCGCCGCCGTCCTTCAGATCGGTGCGGGCCAGCTCCTCCACCCGCTGTAATCGGTAGTACAGCGAGGTCCTGTGCAGCCGCAGCGCCTTCGAGGTCGCCACCGCGCTGCCCGCCAGATCCAGGTACGTCTCCAGGGTCTCCAGCAGCGGCAGGTACTGCGCGTCCGCCAGCAGCCCTTCGAGCCCCGGGTGCAGCTCCTGGTCGGGCAGCTGGGTGAGCATCCGGTAGACGCCCAGCCTGGCCCACTCCGCCGTACGCCCGAGGCCGGGCACCCGCGCCGTCACCTCGGCCGCGTGCCTGGCCTCCCGGTACGACTCCGCCGCCAGCGCCAGCTCCGGCCTGGGCCGCCCCACCCCGACCACCACCGGCACCGGCATGGCCGCGTGCAGCTCGTCGGCCGGGACCGGCGGTCCCGCCGTGAGCAGCACCGCGTGGTCGTAGCGCATCAGGTGCAGCGGGTGGTGCCCGCTCAGCCGCCGCCGCAGCGCCAGCAGCCCCTGCTCCAGCGCCAGCCGGAGCGCGTCGTCGGGCTCGGCCGTACGCGGCCTGGCCACCTGGACGGTCACCGGCTGCGCCTGCGGGAACGCGCCCGCCTCGATGAGCTGCCTGGCCGCGTCCCGCTCGCCGAGCAGCAGCCCGGTCACCGCCTCCAGCTCCCGCTGCGAGGCGAGCCCGCTGGCCAGGCTCTCGTGGAACAGCGCGAGGGCGAGCCCCGGCACGGCGCGGGCGGCCTCGGCGACGGCCGGCTCGGGCATGGGCGGCTCGGCGTCGATGAACCACAGGAAGCCGAGCAGGCCGTCGGCGTGCCGTACGGGGACGCAGACCCGCGGCAGCAGCCCGAGCTGCGGCGCGCCAGGCGTGCGCAGCGGCCCGGTCGCTTCGGCGATCCCGGCCGCGCGCAGCCACCGCCGCACTTCGGGCACGGTGTGCCGGCGCAGGATCGAGTCGCGGCGCACGTCGTCCATCGCGCCGTTCTGCTCGCTGTAGGCGACCACGCGCTGGTGGCGGTCCTCCAGGAGCAGGGGGCGTTCGAGGCGGGCGGCGAGCTCGTCCACGGCCCGCTGAAGATCCGCCACAACCACCCCCTTACGTGGACTTTTCGACAAATGACGGAAATGTCAGTACAGGTCTTCCCTACAACTGCTCGGTGATCTCCGTCAACAACGTCTATACGGTCAAGCCGTGAACGCCCCGAAGAAGCTGCTGAAGGGTCTGCTGGCGGCCATCGTGCTGATCCCGGTGAGCCTGATGGCGACCCCTGCTTCCGCAGCACCCCCCGAGAACCCCGAGCACCCGTGGCGGCAGAACCACTGGCCGCAGACCCAGCCCTGGCAGCTCGACGAATCCCTCGACACCCCTGCCGATGAGCGGGCCCTGCGCAAGACTCCCAGCGCCGGCCTCAAGCCCGTCGACCCGCAGAACTGGGTGAACCCCGACAACATGACGTGGGCGGACTACAAGAAGCCCCCCGGCACGAAGTGGAACGACCCCGCCGTCAAGGGGTCGCAGCGCACCTTCAAGGGCGCGCTCGTGCTGCTCGACTACCCCAACCAGCCGTTCGTGATGACCCAGCCGCAGAACTCGACGGTGTACGCCAACCCGAGCGCCGAGGCCCACGACATCCCGCGCGACCAGGTCGCCACGTTCTACCAGGACTTCCTCAACACCCCGAACGACCTCAACAAGGGGCACACCATCCACGAATACTGGATGGAGGACTCCGGTGGCCGCATCGGCGTGGAATTGACCGGGTTCGGCCCGTACACGATGCCGGGCAAGGACCACGAGTACGCGATGGAGTACCAGCGCCAGTCGTGCCCCTCCGGCGACAGCTGCACCAAGAACCTGCGCGCCGACGGCAACGCCGCCTGGCTGGCCGACGTCGGCCAGGACGTGGCGGACCAGTTCGACTTCGTCTTCTACCTCAGCGCCGGCCAGGACGAATCGGCCACCTGGCAGGAGTTCGGGATGATGAAGTTCCCGGCCAAGGAGGACGTCCCCGACGAGTGGGGCCCCGACGACCCCGCGCTGCCCAACTGGTCGCCGACCCGCTACGTCGAGTGGACCTCCTGGCAGGCCGGCTCCAACTTCTGGCCCAACGCCCGCTTCGGCGTCGACTCGGTGCAGGCCGAGAGCTCCGGCATGGGCGTCTACGCCCACGAGCTGAGCCACATCTTCGGCATCGCCGACAACTACAACAACCCGTACGGGGTGCCGCCGCGGCGGTCGTACACCGGCATCTGGGAGATGCTGAGCCGCGGCAGCTTCAACGGCCCCGGCGGCCCGCACTCCCGCTGGCTCATCCCGCCCACCGCGGGCGGGTCGATGGGCGCCCAGCACATGCTCCGCAACAAGATCAAGCTGAACATGGTGGACGAGGCGAACGTGCTGCGGCTCAGCCGCGAGGCGCTCGCCGAGTCGGGCCTGGTGACCGCCAAGGTGACGGCCCGCGTGGTGCAGCCGGGCAAGAACGGGCTGTCCGGCGTCAACATCGCGATGGACCAGGACCGCAGCACCTGTGACAGCGGCGATCCGCTGTGCGACGGCGGTGGTTACGACAACTACACCGTCGAGGTCGTCGACCGCATGGGCGCCGACTCGTTCACGCCCGACTCCGGCGTGCTGCTCGCCAAGACCAAGAACGAGGACAGGTCGCCGTTCGAGTGGGTGATCGACGCCAACCCGCAGGACATCGGCATGACCGACTACGTGCTGCCCGACGGCACGAAGGTGCCGATCACCATCGGCGACTACCGCCAGCTGTCCGACGCCCTCTTCCACGCCGGCACCGACTCCGGCAGCGAGTACGAGTACGTCGACGAGGCCAACCGCCTGCACTTCTACGTCACCGACCTGCACCGGGACAAGAAGGGCCAGCTGTCGTACACGGTCGCGATCCGCTCGCTCGACGGCGCGGGCCCGCAGCGGCGCGGCGTCAGGCTGCTGCCCTCGGTGGGGCCGCCGTCCGGCAAGAACGTCTCCACCTGCAAGTTCCCGCTGTTCAACACCGGCAAGAAGGCCGCGGCCCGTGGGCAGCACCCCGAGGACGTCAGCGCCTACCTCAACGCCGACATCTACCGGCTCAAGGCCGAGGCCCAGGGCAAGGGCTGGGACGTCCGGCTGCCCAACGCGCTGGCCTCCGTCGAGTTCGGCAAGCAGCAGCTCATCAGCGTGGACGCCGTACGCACCGGCGGCGGTCACGTCGGCAAGATCAAGCTCACGGCCACGTCCGAGAGCGACCCGGCCAAGAAGGCCACGGCCAGCTGCACCGTGATCGGCTGACATGACGGCGGGGCACGGCCGGCGCCGTGCCCCGTTCGCCCGTGCCCCGTTCGCCCGTGCCCCGTTCGCCCGTGCCCGTTCGCCTGTGCCCCCTTCGCTTGTGCCCCGTTCCCTTCGTGCCCCGCCTAAGTGAGCGGCGAGCGCAACAGCTCGCCCGCCGTCTGCCTGGCCTGCAGGATGCTCTCCTCGAACAGCTTGCGCACATGGGCCGCCTGGTCCGACAGCTCGTTGATGCGGCCGTGGGCCAGCTCGTCGCGCACGGTCTCGGCCAGCAGCTGCTGGTATTCCGGCGTCTTCGCGGCCAGCTTCTCCAGCCGCAGGTGGGCGTGGTAGACCTTGTCGGCCTTCAGCACCTGCTTGGCGTACTTCTCCAGATGCCGTACGCGGTGCGTCAGCGACGTCCAGGCCGCGTCCAGCGCGCTCGTGTACGGCTTGAACGCCGCCTCCATGTCCGGCGGCAGCTCGCGCGGCACCAGCTTGCCGTGCTCGGCGTGCATCGACGACAGCCGCCGCAGCCGCTGGGCGATCTGCCAGACCTCCTCGGGCAGCGAGACCTGGTTGTCGACGCTGTCGATGAGCCCGGCCTTGTGCACGTTGGAGTGGAGAATGGCCTCCACGGCGTTCTGCGCCCTGCGCAGCAGCATCTGGCAGGGGTGGTCGAGGTCCTCGGGGAGGATGTAGTGCTCGGCGTGGGCCCGCGCGAGCCCCAGTCTTCGCTTGGTCGAGCGGTAGGTGCCGTCCGTCGCCAACCACCTGATCACGACGATCATGCCGACCCCCGTGCCCATGATGAACAGGGGCGTGCTGCTGGTCAGCATGAACAGCAGCAACAGGAAGGCCGGCAGGACGAACAGGGTGGCGGGGTTTCGCGTGGTGTCCATTCGCGCGCCCGATCGAGCCTGGCGGAGGATGTGCGGGCTCGACCGCAACTCGACCGAGATTTCCGGGGGCAGCGATGGATCGATCACCAGCCGTGGAGGCAGAGCTCGTGGATCCATACGTTCATGCTGCGTTATGAACCTCGAATTCGCTGCGTTCTGCCGGACATATAGGGTCGTAATAATGAGCGAGATGACGAGGTGGATCGACCTTGAAGGCGCGGTCAACGCGCGTGACCTGGGCGGATTGCCCACTCGTGACGGCGGCCGCACCCGTCGCGGCCGGCTCTATCGCGCCGACAACCTGCAGGGGCTGACGCCCGCCGACGTGGAACTGCTGGTCGGCGAGCTCAACCTGCGGCACGTCGTGGATCTGCGCTCGACGGCCGAGGTGACGCTGGAGGGGCCTGGTCCGCTGACCCGGGTGCCCGAGGTGCGCCACCATCACCTGACGTTGTTCGCCGAGGGCGGCCGGCACACCGACGTCGAGGCGGACGTCGCGCCCGACGGCATCGACGGCGAGCGGGTGCTGCCGTGGGCTGACCGGGTGCTCGACGAGGAGCTGCGGGTCACCGGGTTCTACTTCGGCTATCTGCGCGACCGGCCCGACGGCGTGGTCGCGGCGCTGCGGGCGATGGCGCTGGACGACGGCGCGGCGCTGGTGCACTGCGCGGCGGGCAAGGACCGCACCGGCGTGCTGGCGGCGCTGGCCCTGGAGGTCGCCGGCGCCACCAGAGAGGCCATCGTCGAGGACTACGTTGCCACCGGGGAGCGGCTTGAGCTGATTCTCAAGCGGCTGCGCGGCAGCGACACCTACCGCGACGACCTCGACTCGCGGCCGGCCGACGACCACATGCCGCGGGCCCGCTACATCGAGCAGTTCCTGGGCGTGCTCGACGACCGGTTCGGCGGGCCGATGGGCTGGCTGGCCGCGAACGGCTGGACCGACGCCGACACGACCGCCCTGCGCGCCCGCCTGCGCGACTGACGGCCCGCCCGGACAGCCCGCCCGGACAGCCCGCCCGGACAGCCCGCCCGGACAGCCCGCCCGGACAGCCCGCCCGGACAGCACGCCTGAACGGCGGCCTGGGCTTTCAGCCGGCCCCACCGGCTTCCCGGGGCCTTCAGCCGAGGTGGACGACGATGCTCTGGGAGGCCGACAGGCGGGCGGCCTCGATGACGGCGAGCGTCTCGACGGCGCTCGCCGGGTCGACCGGCGGCGGGCCGCCGTCGCGCAGCGCCGCCGCCACCTCCCGGTAGAAGTCCAGATACGCCCCCGCCTCCGTACGCACGACGCGCCGCTCGCTCTCCGTGCCCAGCTCGCCCCAGCGCTCCTCCGGGTCGTCCCCGAACCCCGGCGCGCCGGGCGTCATCCCGGCCCGCAGCCGCTCCTCCTGCACGTCCATGCCGTACTTGACGAAGCCGGCCGCCGACCCGAGCACCCGGAACCTGGGCCCGAGCCGGGCGGCCATCGAGCTGGCCCACAGATGCGACCTGGCGCCGCTCGCGTGCGTGAGCGCGATGAAGGTGTCGTCGTCGGCCTCCACGCCCTCGCGCCGCACGTCGCTCTCGCAGTAGACCGCGTGTACGGGGCCGAGCAGCTGCAGCGCCTGGTCCACCAGGTGGCTGCCGAGGTCGTACAGCAGCCCGCCCACCTCATCCGGCCCGCCGCTCTCGCGCCAGCCGCCCTTGGGCACGGGACGCCAGCGCTCGAAGCGCGACTCGAAGCGCAGCACCCGGCCCAGCAGCCCCTCGCCGGCCAGGCGGCGCACGGTGCGGAAGTCGCCGTCCCAGCGCCGGTTCTGGAACACGGTCAGCATGAGACCACGCTCCTCGGCCAGGCGGACCAGCCCGCGGCCCTCCTCCGCGGTCCTGGCCAGCGGCTTGTCCACGACCACGGGCAGGCCCTCGGTGAGGGCCGCCGCGGCCGTGGCGACGTGGGTGCGGTTGGGCGAGGCGACCACGACGAGGTCGCAGCGGCCCCACAGGTCCTGCACGTCGTCCACCGCGGCGGCGCCGTACGTGGCGGCGACCTCGGCCCGGCGATCGGGATTCCTGGTCACGACGGCGGCCAGGGACAGGCCGGGGGTGGCGTGGATCAGCGGGGCGTGGAAGTAGGCCCCCGCGGTGCCGTAGCCGATCAGGCCGACACGGATGTCCGTGCCGGCGGACGGCTGAGAGGCGCGCCGCGGCTGCGGCCGGTCTGCCTGATCACTCATCGGCCCAGGTTATCCGCCCGCCCCTCCCGCGACCGTGCTGTCCGCACGCCCCTCCAGGCGGCGCTAGTCGTCGTCGCGCTCGGCCAGGAACCGCTCGAACTGGGCGGCCAGCTCGTCGCCCGTGGGCATCGGCGTGGTCTCGGCCATGAGGTTCTCGCGCTCGGCGCCCGCGGCGAAGGCGTCGTACTGCTGCTCGAGGCCGGTGATCGCGGTGGACAGCTCGGCGGAGGCCTTGATCTGCTCCTCGATCTCCGTCGTCGTACGCCGGGCGGCGTCGTGCAGCGACTCCATCGGGAAGACCAGCCCCGTGCCGCGCGTCACCGCCTCCAGGGCCGCCACGGCGGCGGTCGGGTATTCGGCCTGCGACAGGTAGTGGGGCACGTGCACCGCGTAGCCCACGGCGTCGTGGCCCTTGGCGCCCAGCCGCAGCTCCAGCAGGGCGGCCACGCTGCCGGGCACCTGCACCCGGCCGAACACGCTGGTCTGCGTGGAGATCAGCTCGGGCCGGCTGGCGTGCGCGGTGACGCCGAGCGGCCGGGTGTGCGGCACGGCCATGGGGATGCCGTGCAGGGTCACCAGCTTGCTCACGTTCAGCCGCTCGACCAGCTCGGCCACGGCCTTGGCGAACAGCTCCCACTCCCGGTCGGGCTCGGGCCCGCTCATCACCAGGAACTGGGTGCCGGTCGCGTCCTTGGCGGCGTGCACGGCCAGCTCGGGACTCTCCCAATCCACCCACCGGTCGGTGTCGAACGTCATGATCGGACGCCGCGACCGGTAGTCGAGCAGCCGGTCCACATCGAACGTCGCCACGACCCGGTGCTCCAGCTCGGCCAGCAGGTGGCCCAGCGCGAGACGTCCGGCACCGCCCGCGTCGACGAAACCGTCGAAGTGGTACAGCAACACCGGATCGGGCAGCTCGGGCGCGTCGTCTGCGAGCTCGTAGAGATCCTTCGGGTCGAACACGGTTGGACAGCCTTTCCCTAGGTACTCTTCACCAGAACCTACGGCGCGTCGGAACGATTCCGTGCAGGGCACCCTATCGAGGGAAGAATGCGTACATGGACGTGGACCAGAAGCCCGAAGGGCCCGCGACCGAGCCGTTCGACCTGGCCAGGGCGGGGGGAGGCGGCGGCGCCGGGGGCGTACGCCGAGGCCGGGGCGCCGGCCGGCCTGATCGACGGCGAAGGTGACACTTTGCTGATGCCGGCGGCTTATTACGGTCACGCCGGGTCTGTACGCATGCTTGTCACACGCGGCTGCCGATGCTCATGGGGCCGATGACCGTGAGCGGCCTGTGCGGTGCTCATGAAAGAGTCTGCCGTGGTCAGAGCGTTGCCGGACACCGGAGCGGACCCTGGTGCGGGACTGCCGTCCGCCCGGCAGAATGCGCGAATGTTGGCGATTAGCCTGTTTATCCAATGCTTCCCGCAAAGCGCTTCATAGTATGAAATAAGCATTTAAGGACGCGAAGTTGCCGAGTGTGGCCTTTCGAACACCCTCTAGTCATGCTGGGAGACGTGGCTACATCTGCGCATCCCTTCAGTAGGCGACCGCTCCACATCCCTCCGCTGCCATGTCCGTTCCCGAACGAGGTCAACGTCCATGCCTCGGAGGTCGACACGGAGAGCCACCTGTGGCTGGCCGCCTCCAACATGCTGAACGGCGCCGAGACGATTGAGCACTTCCGGCGCTCCAAGATCGGCCTGCTCGCGGCACGGACCAATCCCACCGTGCCGCGCGAGAGCCTCCGGCTGATCAACGACTGGTACAACTGGTTGTTCGCCTTCGACGACGCGTTCTGCGAAAACGAGCTGATGGGGCACCGGGCCTCCGCACTCGCCCGTGCCCTTCCGCCGCTCCTCGAGATCCTCGACGGCCGCCGGCGGCCCACCGCCGACGACCCCTTCGGCCTGGCGCTCCAGGAGCTCCAGCAGCGGATCTCCGAGTACGCCACCCCCGCCCAGGTGGACCGGTGGCGCATCACGGTGAAGGAATACCTGTTCGCCCAGATCTGGGAGGCCGCCAACCGGGAGGTCGATCTCATCCCCACCCCCGAGGACTATGTCCTGATGCGCCGCATCACGGGGGCCACCTACACCTGCTTCGCGCTGATCGACGTCGGGGGCGGCTACCGGCTCGAAGCCGAGGAATGGCACCACCCCGACGTGCGCATGCTCTCCGACCTGGCGTGCGACCTCATCGGCTGGGACAACGACCTGCTGTCGTACGCCAAGGAGCGCGGCAACGACAAGGCCCGGCACAACCTCGTGACGGTGCTCGCCACGCACAAGTCCCTCACCTTGCAGGACGCTCTGCGCGAGGTCGCGCAGATGCACAACGACGCGATCGCGGCGTTCGTCGCCCGGCGCGCCGCGCTCGAAGAGTGGGCGCCGCCCCCGGTGCGCAAGTACGTTCGCGGCCTCGAACACTGGGTTCGCGGCCACATCGAGTTCTCCCTCGGCAGTGCGCGGTACGTGCACGCCTGGCCTGACGGCACCCAGTGGCCGAAGGCCGTCTGACGGTCCCGCATCAGCCTTCGTCAAGGGCGTCCGCGTCGTCGAGCGCGAGCGCGGACGCCTCGTCGAGGTCGAGCCTGGCGCCCTCCTCGAAGGCGTCCTTGTAGGCCAGCTCGCCGAGCTGGCGCTGACACTCGCGCACGCACCCGTTGTGGTCGCCGGTCATCCACGGCGCGCCGAGCTGCGGCAGCCCCGCGGTCTTCCAGTTCTGCTGCAACGCCCCGAGCAGGCGGGCGGCCGTCAGCGACCGGCCGAGCATGACGAGGATCCGGGCCGTCGTCTCCAGCGCCGTCAGGGTGCCCATCGTGTCGTGGAAGTGCCGCTTGATGCGCAGCGACTCCCGCGCGTTCTGCAGCGCGTCCTCGGTGCGTCCCGCCGCCAGTCTGGTGCTGGCCAGCGCCCACTGCGCGTGGGAGCCCACCCACAGCTCGCCGCGCTCCTTGCACACCTGCAGGCAGTCCTGCAGCAGCGACTCGGCCTCGTAGAGCTCGCCCTGCGTGGTCAGCACGATCGACAGCTCGACGATCGCGGGCAGCAGGCCGGGGTTGAGCTCCTTGTTGTCGGTGTTGAACTCGATCGCCACGCCGAGCAGCGCGCTGGCCTTCTGCAGGTCGCCCTGGAGCAGCGCGGCCGTGCCCTGCATCTTCGAGGCCAGGATCACCGCGCGCGAGTCGCCGACGCGCACGGCCTCGGTGCTGCACGTCTCGGCCGCCGCCAGCGCGCCCGCGCTGTCACCCTGGGCGCTCTTGGTGTAGGAGAGCACCCACAGCGCCTTGCAGCGCTCCTTGCTCACCGTGGGATTGGCCTCCAGCGCGCGCTCCAGGTAGAGGCGGCCCTCGCGGGCGAAGCCGCAGCACACCCACATGAACCACAGCGACGACAGCAGGGTGAGCGCGAGCGGCTCCTTGCCCGGCGTGGACAGCGAGTGCTCCAGCGCGAGGCGGACGTTGTCGTGCTCCTGCCGCATGCGGACGAACCAGTAGATCTGCCGAGGCCCCGACCAGGCGTCCTCGCTGCGCTGCGCGAGGCTCAGGTAGTACTCCAGATGGCGCTGGCGCAGCTGCTCGGTCTGGCCCAGCTTCTCCAGCCACTCCTCGCCGTATTCGGCCAGCGTGTCGATCAGCTTGTAGCGCACGCCCGCGTGGTTGCTCCTGATCAGCAGGATCGACTTCTCCACCAGGCCCGTCACCAGGTCGGTGATGTCCTCCGACGGCAGCCGCCCGTCGGAGCAGACGAACCGGGCCGCGTCGAGCTCGAAGTCACCGGCGAACACCGACAGCCGCGCCCACAGCAGCCGCTCGGCCGGCTCGCACAGCTCGTGGCTCCAGCCGATCGCCGCGCGCAGCGTCTGGTGCCGGGGCAGCGCCGTGCGGCTCGCGCCCGCCAGCAGGCTGAACCGGTCGGCCAGCAGGCCCAGGATCTGCTCGACCGACAGCGCGCGCAGGCGCACCGCGGCCAGCTCGATCGCCAGCGGGATGCCGTCGAGCCTGCGGCACAGCTCGGCCACCGGGCCGATGTTGTCCTCGTCGAGCACGAAGTCGGGCACGCTGGCGCTCGCACGGGCCGCGAACAGCTGCACCGACTCGTTGGTGAACAGGCTCTCCGCCGGGTCGTCGCCCGGCACCTGCAGCGGCGGCACCGGCACGACGTGCTCGTACGGCAGGTGCAGCGACTGGCGGCTGGTGGCCAGCACCTTGAGGTTGGGCGCCGCCTCCAGCAGCTCGTGCACCAGCTCGGCGCAGCCCTGCACCAGGTGCTCGCAGGTGTCGATGATGAGCAGCATGTCGCGCTCGCCGACCCACTCCGACAGCGACTCCGACTCCGTGCGCGAGGACTGGTCGGCGATGCCGAGCGCCGAGGCGATCGTGTGCTTGACCATGCCCGCGTCCTGCAGCCGGGCGAGATCGGCGAACCACACGCCGTCGGGGTAGTGGGCGCGCACCTGATGGGCCAGGCGCAGCACCGTGCGCGACTTGCCGACACCACCGATGCCGGTCACGGTCACCAGGCGTGACTCGTTGAGGTGTCGTTTGAGGTTGGCGAGGAGACGTGTCCTGCCGATGAAGCTGGTCAGCTCCGCCGGTAGATTGCCTTCTCGCCGCCAGCCTGTCGGGGTGGCCATGAGCAGCCTCACGGGGGGATCGGCGACACCTGCCTACGCATCGTACCGCTGACCTTGCGAACTGTCCTTGATCCAGCGGACACACCGGGGACAGGTTTGTACGCCTCGGTAGCATGTACGACGTGAAGGAATTCCTACCCGACCAGACCTCCGACGACACCGACCTCGGCTGGGGCGAGTGGCGCGACACCGACGACGACACCTTCTACCTGGAGAACCGCCCCCCGCACTGGGACTGACCAGGTGCCCCCTTACGATCTCCGCCCCGCCGCACCGGCCGACCACGACGCCATCGCCGCCGTGGTCGACGACTGGTGGGGCCGGCCGGTCCGCGCCGCGCTCCCGCGGCTCTTCCTCGACCACTTCCACGCCACCAGCCTGGTCACCTTCACCCGCGCTCTCTGAGAGGTTCGCCCTCCAGCACTTTGCGCAACCTATCCACCACAATCCGTATGCGGCACCCGTTGATCGGGAAAGCCGACAAGCACGGCAAGGAGGTGGATCGGTGGCGCATCTGCTCACTCAGCGGAAGCTGACGGGGGAGCTCATCGCGGAGTTCCTCGGCACGATGGTGCTCATCCTGTTCGGCTGCGGCGTCGTCGCGCAGGTCATCGCCGCCGAGCTGGGCGACCACGACAGCATCGCGTGGGCGTGGGGCATCGGCGTGACGCTCGGCGTGTACGTCGCGGGCCGCACGACGGGAGCCCACATCAACCCGGCCGTGACCCTGGGGTTCGCGCTGTTCCGGGGGTTCCCGTGGCCGAAGGTGCTGCCGTACGCGCTGGCGCAGACACTCGGCGCGTTCGTGGCCGCGCTCATCGTGCGCTGGAACTACACCGAGGTCCTGGCCATGGCCGACCCCGGCCACACGATCAAGACCCAGATCGTCTTCTCCACCCTGCCCGGCAACGGCACCCTGCCGGTCTCCATGTGGGGCGGGCTGCGCGACCAGATCATCGGCACCGCGATCCTGCTGTTCGTCCTCTTCGCGCTCTCCGACGTCCTCAACATGGCGCCGGGGGCGAACCTGGGCCCGTTCATCATCGGCCTGCTCATCGTCGGGATCGGCATGTCGTTCGGCACCGACGCCGGCTACGCCATCAACCCCGCCCGCGACTTCGGCCCCCGCCTGGCCAGCTGGCTCACCGGGTACGACGGGGCCTGGCGAGATCAGTACGGCGATCCGTACTGGTGGGTCCCCATCGTCGGCCCGCTGGTCGGCGCAGCACTCGGAGCCGCCCTCTACCAGCTGTGCATCGCCCGCTTCCTGCCGCAGGGCGAGGACCGCGACACCGTGAAGCCGTCAGATTGAGAGTGAGCCATGCCTGATTTCGTCGGCGCGGTGGACCAGGGCACCACCAGCACCCGCTTCATGATCTTCGATCACGATGGCGCCGAATACGCCAAATACCAGCTCGAACACGAGCAGATCCTGCCCAGAGCCGGCTGGGTCGAGCACAACCCGATCGAGATCTGGACGCGCACCGCCGCCGTCATCCAGACCACCCTCCAGCGCACCCGCCTGCACCACAGCGACCTCGCCGCGCTCGGCGTCACCAACCAGCGCGAGACCACCGTCGTGTGGAACCCGCGCACCGGCCGCCCCTACTACAACGCCATCGTCTGGCAGGACACCCGCACCGACCGCATCGCCGCCGCACTCGAACGCGACGGCCGCGGCCAGGTCATCCGCGACAAGACGGGGCTGCGGCCCGAGGCGTACTTCTCCGGCGGCAAGATTCAGTGGATCCTCGAGAACGTGGACGGCGTCCGCGAGGGAGCCGACCGCGGCGAGGCCGTGTTCGGCAACACCGACACCTGGACCCTGTGGAACCTCACCGGCGGCGTCAACGGCGGCGTGCACATCACCGACGTCACCAACGCCAGCCGCACGATGCTCATGGACCTCGGCACCCTCGACTGGGACGACGAGCTGCTGTCCTTCTTCGGCATCCCGCGTGCCATGCTCCCCGAGATCCGCCCCTCCGCCGACCCCTCCCACTATGGCGTCACGCTCGGGTACGGCCCGGCCGGCGGCGAGGTGCCCATCACCGCCATCCTCGGCGACCAGCAGGCGGCCACGGTCGGCCAGGTCTGCTTCTCGCCCGGCGAGGCCAAGAACACCTACGGCACCGGCAACTTCCTGCTGCTCAACACCGGCACCTCCCGCGTACGCTCCGAGAGCGGCCTGCTCACCACCGTCGCCTACAAGTTCGGCGACCAGCCGGCCGTCTACGCGCTGGAGGGCTCCATCGCCGTCACGGGCTCCGCCGTCCAGTGGCTGCGCGACCAGCTCCACATCATCACCTCCGCCCCGCAGAGCGAGACGCTGGCGCGGCAGGTGCCCGACAACGGTGGCGTCTACTTCGTGCCCGCCTTCTCCGGGTTGTTCGCGCCGTACTGGCGGGCCGACGCCCGCGGCGCCATCGTCGGCCTGTCCCGCTACAACACCGACGCCCACCTCGCCCGCGCGACCCTGGAGGCCATCTGCTACCAGAGCCGCGACGTGGTGGAGGCCATGCAGCGCGACTCGGGTGTCGTCCTGGACGTCCTGCGCGTGGACGGCGGCGTCACCTCGAACGACCTGTGCATGCAACTCCAGTCCGACATCCTCGGCGTCCCCGTCAGCCGCCCCACGGTCTCGGAGACCACGGCCCTGGGCGCCGCGTACGCGGCCGGCCTCGCCGTCGGCTACTGGAGAGACACCACCGAACTCCGCACCCACTGGGCAGAAGACCGCCGCTGGGAACCAACGTGGACCGAAGAACAACGCGAGGAAGGCTACGCCGGCTGGAAGAAGGCGGTGACGAAGTCCTTCGCCTGGCTCGACTAGCCCAGGCCTCCCGAAGCCGGGGGTGGAGCGTCAGCTCACTACGTCCTTTCTGCGGAAGCGGCGGAAGGCGACGGCGATCAGGATCGCGGCGTACGTGATCGAGATCGAGGCGCCCTTGGCCATGCCGCTCCAGTCGAGCTCCGGCGCCAGGGCGTCGAGCCAGGCGTTGTTCCAGAACGTCGGCAGGAACTCGCGCAGCGACCCCAGCGCCTCGACCGCCTGCAGGATCGTGCAGACGATCCACAGCCCGACGGCCCCGCCCACCGCGCCGAGCGGCGAGTCGGTCATCGTGGAGATGAGGAAGGCCAGAGCGGCCACCACGAGCTGGCTGACCAGGGCGTACCCGATCACGATGCCGAACCGGGGCAGGACGTCGAACGCCGGGATGACCTCACCCGTGCCGGGCACCTGGATGTCGTCCCAGCCGAACGCCAGCGTGCCCGCCAGCAGCGCCATCAGCGGCAGGCAGATCACCGCCGCCGCCGAGTAGCCGAGCGCGACTATCAGCTTCTGGCGCAGCAGCCGGTCGCGGGGGACCGGCGCCGCCAGCAGGTAGCGCAGCGACGACCAGTTGGCTTCGCTGGCCACGGTGTCGCCGCAGAACAGCGCCACCGCCACCACCAGCAGGAAGCTGGCCGACACCGACAGGGCGAACGCGGCGAAGTTGAGGCCGCTCTCGGTGGCCAGGTCGGAGATGCGCAGCGACGACTGCCCCTGCCCGCTCGACTGCGGCCCGAACTGGAACGCGATCACCAGGATCCACGGCAACGCCAGCAGCAGCGCGAACATGCCGATCGTCCGCCGCCGCTTGAACTGCCTGACGATCTCCACCCGCAGCGGCAGCGTGCGGCGCGGCGCGTAACCGGTCGCGGTGGTCATCCCTTGTCTCCGATGAGGTCGAGGAACACGTCTTCCAGGCGCGGCCCGTGCCCGTTTCCTGTCGCGGCCGAGCTGAGCAGCCGCGAGACGGGGCCGGTCGAGACCAGCCGCCCGCGCTGCATCACCACGACGTGGCTGCAGGCCTGCTCGACCTCGGCCAGCATGTGGCTGGAGACGATCACGGTACGGCCGTCTCGCGCGTAGCGCTTGAGCACCTCGCGCATCTCCCGGATCTGGGGTGGGTCGAGCCCGTTGGTGGGCTCGTCGAGCACGAGCAGGTCGGGCAGGCCGAGCATCGCCTGGGCGATGGCCAGCCGTTGCCGCATGCCCTGCGAGTAGGTGCGTACGGCCCGCTCCAGCGCCTTGCCGAGACCGGCGATCTCCAGCGCCTCGTCGAAGTGCGCGTCGGCGGTGGGCCTGCCGGTGGCCGCCCAGTAGAGCTGGATGTTGTCGCGCCCCGACAGATGCGGCAGGAACCCAGGCCCCTCGACGAACGACCCCAGCCTCGACAGCACGGGCGCGCCCGGCGTCACCCGCTCGCCGAAGATGCGGATCTCGCCGGCGTCGGGCTGGATGAGGCCCATCATCATCCGCATCGTCGTCGTCTTGCCCGCGCCGTTGGGCCCGAGCAGCCCCAGCACCTGGCCCTGCTCGACGCGGAACGACAGGTCGTCGACGGCCAGCTCACCGTTCCTGTACGCCTTGGTCAGCCCACTGATCTCCAGCGGCACCACCGCACCGGCCCCGGCGACCTCACGACTCCCCGCATCCTCGTTGAGGGCGGTGGCGCCACCGGCCACGTCACGCTCGCGCGTCTCGCCGTTGGGACGAGCCGCTGCGCCGGACGCGCCGATGGCGGCGGTGCCGCCGGATGCTGCGTGGTCGTGCGTCTTGCCGTTCGGGCCGGCCGTGCTCCTGGACGCCCCGGCGGTGGTGAGGTCGGCCGTGACGTTGGCGGCCACGCCTTCTCTCGCCTCGGTGGCGTCGGAGGGGACGGGCTTGGTGGAGGAGGTCGGGCGGCGGCGGGAGGTGGTGCGGCCCGTGGCCAGGATGATCACGGCGATCACCACGGCGACCAGCGGCATCGCCCACACCCACCACGCGACCCCCGTCGGCGCGGCGGCCAGCGTCGAGACCGTGGGGACGGTCAGGGCGGGGGAGGACAGCGCCACCTGGTACGCGGCGGGCTGGGCCGGCGTCGCGAAGCCCATGTCGGTCGTCGTCACGACCAGGCGCAGGCGGTGGCCCACGGCGAAGCGGTGGTCGACGGCCGGCAGCGTGATCGTCGCCTCGGCGCTGCCCGCGCCCTCGGGGATGGTCACCCGGAACGGCGCCACCAGCCCCGCGGGCAGGGTGGGCGGCTGGAGGGCGTCGGCCACGTCGTAGAGCTTGGCGAACAGCGTCGCCTCGCCCTTGCCCGTCACCGTGACCTTGACGGTCGGGCTGCCCGTGAGCTGGAGCGGCGCGGTGAGCGGCCGGGACTCGAAGGCGGCGCTCTGGCCCGGCATGTCGAGGGAGACGCCGGCGCCCTGGCCGCCCAGCAGGCCGCCGATGCCCGGCACGGTGGAGATGGAGGCGGGCGCGCCGCCCGGCGGGTTGACGATGTGCTGGGCGGGGCCGCTCAGCTCGACCGTGGTGGTGTCGGTGCCGGTCAGGCCGGGGTAGGAGTCGGCCTCGGGGTGCAGGCGGATGCGCTGGCGGGTGCCGGGGTCGCGCCCGCCGTCGCGGGTCACCGTGAACGCGCTCACCGGAGTCGCGGCGTCACCCGCGCCCTCGCCCTTGAGGTAGCGGCCGAACCAGGCCGAGGTCTGCTCGAACAGCCAGTCGGCCTCGCCGTTGCCGCCGTCGTGCCCGCCGTCGAACCAGGCGATGCTCACCGGCGTGCCGGCGGCGGCGATGGCCTTGGCGTTGGCGTCGGCGTGGCCGATCGGGAACAGCGAGTCGCGCTGCCCCTGGATGAGCAGCGTCGGCGCCTTGATCTGCCCGGCCACCGTGACAGGGCTGGACTTGCGCAGCAGCTCCACCGCCTCGGGCGTGGCCCGGCCGTCGGTGGCGACCTGCTGGTAGATGTCGCAGATGGCGGGCAGGAACCTGCCGCACCGCGCCTGCTCAGGCGTCAGCGGCGCGGCGGCCTCGCGCCGGCCCAGCAGCGACGAGGCGTCGAGCGAGACGCCCTGGCCGAAGAAGATGCCGGCCCACATGCGCTTGAAGACCCCGCCGGCCGTCTCGCCCGAGCTCGGCGCGGCCGCGTTGGGGAACAGCGCGTCGGCCAGGTCGGACCAGGTGATCTGCGGGACGATCGCATCGACGCGCTGGTCGTACGCCGCCGTCATCAGCGCGATGGCGCCGCCGTAGGAGCCGCCCGCGATGCCCACGCGCGGGTCGCCCGCCGCGTCGAGCTGCACGTCGGGACGCTTGGCGAGCCAGTCGATCAGCTGCTTGACGTCTTTGACCTCGTAGTCGGGCGAGTTGAGCGCGATCTGGCCGCCGGAACGGCCGAAGCCGCGCGCCGACCAGGTCAGCACGCCGTAGCCCTGCTGGGCGAGGCGGACCGCTTGGTCCCGCATGCTCTGCTTGCTGCCGCCGAAACCGTGGGCGAGCAGGATGACGGGCGCTTTTCCGCCTTCCGGCGGCGGGAAGAACGTCGTGTCGAGTTCGACCCGTTGGTCGTCCGACGGTCCGTCGACGACGGTTATCTGCTGGTCTTGGCCCCGCACCTGGGGCGCCGACGGCCACACGAGCCATGTCGCCACCCCGATGAGGGCGAGTGCCACTACCAGAGCGGCCACACGCTTCATGTGGTGAGCCTACTTTCCGCACCTGAGAGATCCCTGAGACGGCGCCCGCGCGGACACCGCCCAGGAGTGAACCGGGATTGAAAGGACTGGTCAGCGGCCGTTCCGGCAAGATCGCGCAAACCCTCGCCACTCAGGCCCCGAACCCTCGCCACTCAGGCCCCGAACCCGCGCGCCCTGAACGAACGCTCTCGCTGGCAGGGCGCGGACCCTAGCCGAGGCGGGGGTCAGGCCAGGAGTGCGTAGACGGTTGTGGCGTGGGCGGCCGTTTCGGAGCCGCCCGCCGCACGCAAGGTGATCTCGGAGAAGGCGAGCGTGCGCCCGAGCTTGGTGATGCGGACGTCGATCAGCACGTCGTCGCCGACCACCGGCCGCTGGAACGTGGTGGACTGCTGCACCGTCGTCATCGGCACGAACCCGCCGCGCGCCGCCGAGATCGCGACTACCGTGGCGGTGTCGGCGGCGGCCATCATGGCCTGGCCGCACAGCCCGCCGCCCTCCCTCGCCAGGTCGTCGGACCAGGGGAGGCGGACGATCGCGTGGCGCTCGCCGACCTCCTCCACGCGCAGCCCGAGCTGACGGATCCAGGGGGCGAAGTATTCCTGGAGGATCGCCTCTGCGTCTTCTGGAGTCACGCGGACATCATGCACGCTGGACAGGACGGGCGGGCCGCCGCACGCACGACCTGTGGACAACTGGCCACGCCCCGCGAACTGCCTGTGGACGAGCCCGGAGGATGCACATGTCGGCCGCGAACGACGACGGTGCGATGGATCGACGCCCCCCACGCCCCCGACGCCCCCGACGACCGACGCCCGAGGCGGCGGACCAGAGGCCGGGCGAGCGGGATCGGCGGCGCCGGGCGACGGAGGCGGACCAGAGGCCGGGCGAGCGGGATCGGTGGCGCCAGGTGACGGAGGCGGATCAGAGACCGGGGGAGCGGGATCGGCGGCGCCGGGCGACGGAGGCGGGGCTTGGGGGTGAAGTGGTCGAGGTGTTCCTGCCCTCCACCTACGACCGGGCCGTCCCGTACGAGCTCTTCGCCCGGCTGCGCGAGGAGAGCCCCGTCTGCCGCGTCCCCGAGCCTCCGGTGGGGCCGTGGCGGGCGGGGCCCGGGTACTGGGCGGTGTTCCGGCACGCCGACGTCAAGCACGTCCTGCGTACCCCGGAGGACTTCTCCTCCCACCTCGGCGCCACCCAGATCCGCGACCCCGACACCCCGTCCGACCTGGAGTTCGTCCAGGTGCAGATGCTGAACATGGACCCGCCAGGCCACTCCAGGCTGCGCAGGATCGTGGCGGCGGCGTTCACGCCCCGAGCCGTACGCGCCCTGGAGCGGACGATCGAGCGGCGGGCCGCGGCGCTGTTCGAGGAAGGGGAGTGCGACGTCGTGGAGGTGGCCGCCGACCTGCCCGTCTGGACGCTGGCGCACATCATGGGGGTGCCCGCGCAGGACAGGCGGCTGCTGTACGACTGGGCGTCGCGCGTCATCGGCTACCAGGACGCCGACTACGCGGGCCTGTCCACGGCGGACGTCGCCTCCCTCACCCCCATGGGCCGTCAAGCCATCACGGCCAGGCCGGAGCCGCAGCCCGGCGTCAACCCGCGGTCGCGGGCGGCCCTGGCCGACATGTTCGCCTACGCGCACGCGCTGGGGGAGGCCCCCGTGGACGACGAGTCCGTCATGTCCGCCATGCGGAAGGGCGGCCTGACGGAGGCCGAGTTCGAGAACATGTTCTTCCTGTTCGCCGTCGCCGGGAACGAGACCCTGCGCAACGGCATCCCCGGCGGCCTGCTCACCCTCCTTGAGCACCCGGACCAGATGGAGCGCCTGCGCGCGCACCCCGAGCTGCTCGGCTCCGCCATCGAGGAGATGCTGCGGTTCTGGCCGCCGGTCATGCACTTCAGACGTACGGCGACCCGCGACCTCACCCTCGGCGGGCAGCCGATCAGGGCGGGCGAGAAGGTGGTCGTCTACCACGCCTCCGCCAACCGCGACCCGGCCGTCTTCACCGACCCCGACCGCTTCGACATCGCCCGCACCCCCAACGACCACGTCAGCTTCGGCTTCGGCCCGCACTTCTGCCTCGGCGCGCACCTGGCCCGCGCCCAGCTCCGCTCGGTGTTCAGGGAACTGCTCAAGTGGGACGTCGAACTCGCCGGCCCGCCCCGCCGCCTCACCTCCAACTTCCAGAACGGCCTCAAGCACCTTCCCGTACGCCTGAGCTTCAGGAAAACGTGCTGAAATTCGAGATCTAGGAGGTCGGCGAGGTGGCCGGCCGCAGCCTGGTGCACCTGCAGTGCCACTTCGGCCTCGACACGCTCTCCTGGGCGAGGCTGGGTGCGGAGGTGACCGGCCTCGACCTGTCCGACGCCGCGATCGACCAGGCCGAGCGCATCGCCGCGGGCGGGTTCCTCTATGTCGCCGATTCCACCCGTTCACCGAGGTCCTCGACGACGAAACCGGCACCAAGGTCACCAACGACTCCTTCGACCGCGGCCCCCACGGCTGGGACTACCCGCACACCTACACCGGCCCGGAAGTGCTCGAACACCAGACGTCCCTGGAGTTCAGGCACAGCATGGGCGAGATCGTCACCGCGGTCGCGAACGCCGGCCCGCGCCTGGAGTTCCTGCACGAGCACGACCACACGTTGTTCCGCCGTTTCGACACCTTCACGGAACGCGACGGCGGCTACCGCCCGCCCGCCGGCGCGCCGAGGGTCCCGCTGATGTTCTCCCTGCGGGCGAGCGCAAGCCCGGCCGGGAGCGGGGTTCGGGGCGGCTGACCGTAAGATTCTCTGCCGTGAAGTCTCCAGCATCGCTCAAGAAGGCCGCCGCGTGGGCCCTGCCCTACTGGACCCGCGGCGAGGCAGGCCGCGACACACCGCCCGACCTGTTCCGGGTGCTCTACTTCGGCTGGCTGGTGGCGCTCACGCTCAAGCTGCTCGGCTCGGCCTGGGACGTCTCCTGGCACTTCAAGTGGCTGCGCGACGATCTCGCGCCGCCCCACCTGCTCAACTCCGCCGGTACGGCCGTCGCCGTCGCCCTCACCCTGATCCACGGCTACACCGGCTACGGCGTCGACAAGAAGGCGCTCAAGCTCATCCAGTGGGGCACCGGCATCTTCCTCGTCGCGGTGCCGCTCGACCTGATCAACCACCGCGTCAACGGGCTCGACATCACCTCGTGGAGCCCGTCCCACATCATGCTGTACGTCGGAACGTTCTTCATGATCGCCGGCGTGATCAGGGGCTGGTTCATGGGCGCGCCGCCCGGGCGCGAGCGCACGGTCGTGCTGGGCGCCTTCTTCGCGTTCTTCCTGGAGAACGTGCACTTCCCCGAGCAGCATCAGGAGTACGGCGTGCTCTCGCTCGGCGCCTGGGACAACAAGGCGACCTACGCCGAGCCCATCCTGCTCCAGTTCGCGGCCGACCAGATGAACCGGCCGGTCGACAGGGAGATGATGGCCGGATTCGCGCTGCCGGTGCCCGACTACCTCTACCCGGTCTACGCGGTGGTCGTCGGGCTGTCGGTGCTGGTGCTGGCCAGGCGGCTGATCGGCAGGTTCGGCGCGGCGACGCTCGTCGCGGCCGGCTACGTCGGGTTCAGGACCGTGATCTGGCCGCTGCTCACCTTCACCGGCTTCCCGCCGTCCGCGCTGCCGTTCTTCCTGGTCGTGGCCGGGTTGCTGGTGGACGTCGCGTTCCTGGTGCGGATGCCGTACGTGCGGGCGGTGCTGGGCACGGTCGTCGCGACCGCCGCCGCGTACGGCGCGCTCGTCGTGCAGAACGCGGCCATGGGGCCGGTCTACGGCGCTCTCAAGGGCCAGGAGGGGCTGCTCGGAGCGCCCCCGCTCGCCACGTCGTCGGCGGTGTGGGCCGGCATCGGCCTGCTCGTCGCCTGGCTGGCGATCGAGGCCCTCACCGGCCGCAGGAAGGCTCAACCCGTGGGAGCGCCCGCCCCGGTGGTGGCGGCTCCGGCCATCACCTGAGGCTCCCGTCACCACCTGAGGCTCCCGCCACCACCTGAGGTTCCGGGCAGGAGGAGCGGTCAGGCGATCGAGGCGCGGGTGATCGCCACCGCCACCCCGTACGCCAGGCCCATCACGCTCACCTCGGCCACCGTCCACCCGACCAGGGCGGTGGCCTGCCCTCTCCTGATGGCGGGCAGCAGCCGGAAGCGGATGTGCGCGGCCAGCGGCACGAGCAGCGCCACCAGCGCCGCCTTGACCACGACCAGCAGTCCGTAGTGGCTGGTCACGATCGCGCCCGGCAGGGTCACACCGGGTGTGAGCGCCATCGTGCCGAGCCCCGTGATCAGGCCCGACAGCGCCACCAGGAGCAGGCAGACGGTCGCCGTCCTGGAGAACCTCGGCAGCGCCACGGCCAGCAGGTCGCGGTGCGGCGCGAGGAAGACGACGGTGACGACCAGCCCGCCGGCCCACGCCGCCGCGCCCATCACGTGGACCTCCATCGAGATCATGATGGGGTCGTGCCAGATCGAGTTGACGGCGTGGCCGGTGACCGGGATCGGCAGCAGCCCGAACAACCCCACGATCACCCGCAGCTCGGCCGGCACCTTCTCGCCGAACCGCACCGCCATCAGCCCGATCCCGGCCGCCGCCAGCGCGCACGCGGCGCTGAACAGCAGCCCCTGTCCCGTGCCGACGGTGCCGACGTAACTCGCGATCATTCCGAACGTCGGCACCACGCCGGGGTTGAGCTCGGCGGTCTGGAAGACGACCGTGAGCAGTGCGCAGATCGCCCACGCCCACGCGGCCACCACCGCCAGCGGGCGCACCCGCACCAGGACCGGCTCGGTACGCTCTGGCGCGTCGAAGCCGAGCAGCTTGGGCAGCAGGCTGAGCCCGACCACGGCCACGGCCGCGACGTCGAGCAGTGCCCTGACGAGGGGCAGGCCGATCTCCACGACGGGCCCCGGCATGGGGATGCCCGGCACGGACTCCTGCGCCGTCAGCGAACTGGCCGCCACGGCCGCGACGACTGCGCACACCCCGAACGCCCCGGCGACCAGCCGCCCGCCGACGTTCCGCGTCCGCGGCAGCGGGGGAGCAAGCACACTCACGCCCGAGCCCCCTCACCGGAACGCCCACCGTCACCCGCCGTGGGGGCTGGGGCCTCGGAGTCAGAGGAGTCGAGCGCGGCGGGGGCCGAGGAGTCCGCGGGGACAGCCGCAGGGGGCGCGGATGCCGCGGGGGAGGCCGCAGGAGGTGCGGGGGTTGAGCGGCGGAGGGCGACGATGGTGCCCGCGGCCAGGACGATCAGGGCGCCCAGGACCCACAGCACGGCCATCCCGGCGCCGCCGTTGGCCGCCGCCTCGGCCGCCGCGGCGTCGGAGCCGCCGGCCGTCTCCCGCGCGGCGGGCGCAGCGGCGCCGCCGCCCGTCACGGTGAAGGAGATCTTCCCGGTGACCGGGTGCCCGTCGGCCGACAGGATGCGGTAGCCCACCACGTACGACCCGGCGGGCAACGGCTTGACCTGGACGGTGACCCGTTCCGCCGCCACCGAGGCGGCGCCGTCGGCCCATGAGCCGCCGTCCGCCGACGTGACGCCCACCTGCGCGTACCCCTGACGCACCGCCTGGTCGAACACCAGCGTCACCCGCTCGGGCGCGGCCGTCAGCGCGGCACCGTCCTTGGGGTCGCTGCTGATGAGCACGTTGTGCGCCCGCGCGGGGGACCAGAGCAGCCCGGTCGCCGCGACGGCGAGCAGCAGGACCGTGAGTAGCCGCCTCACAGATCGAAACCTTCCATCGAACCTCGTCATGAACCTGTATATGGTCCCACCCATGGCGGACCTGTTCGGCGGCGCGGCCCCCTACTACGCGAAATACCGCACCCGCCCACCGGAGCCGGCGGTCACTCACCTGGCGGCGGAGTTCGGGGCGGACAGCACGGTGCTGGACCTCGGCTGCGGCCCTGGCACGCTGGCGCCCGCTGGTGGGGCCGGTGGGAGCTGACGGCGGTCACCGAGGTCGTGACGGCCCGGCGTCCGCCCAGATTCCCATGAGCTTCCAGACCCGCCGGCTGACCGGGTTGACCAGCCCGATCTCGGCGCACAGCTCGCGCGTGCGGGCCACCGAGTCGCGAACCTCGCGCCCGGCGTCCGGGTCGCGCAGATAGACGTCGGCGACCACGCCGGCGGGGATGCGGAAGCGCCGGATCATCGGCCCCGGCGGCGCGAGCATGATGCGCGCCATCACGCCGAGCACGACCGGCGCGAACAGGCCGAGCAGGAACCTCCGGTACGCCGGCATCCTGGGCACCCGGTTGCGCAGGTAGTGCCGGGCGAACGAGATGTGCCTGGCCTCCTCCGCGACGTGGATGCGCATGATGATCTCCTCCAGCGGGTGGTGCGGCCTGCCGTCCTTCAGCACCCTGCGCTGGACGTGGTCGATCGGGTCCTCGCCGCCGAGCACGAACACGAAGAACAGCTCGGTCGAGACCAGCGGGATCCAGGGCGCGACCTGCGCGACGGCCGACAGCGGGCGCGGCATGCCACGGATCGGCATCCCGGTACGGTTCACGAACTCCTGGAACATCATCCCGTGATGTCCCTCTTCGATGGTCTCGTGGTAGACGTACCGGAACTCGGGCGACCCGTTGGGCAGCCGGTAGGCGTAGTTGAGCAGCCCGCGCTTGAGCAGGTTCTCGAACTGCAGGCCGATCTTCATCGCGGTGGCCACCCGCCACAGCCCGATCCGCGCGCGCACCTCGGGGGGCTGGGCGCGGTACCAGGGGTGGCCGCCCAGCCGGTCGACCCCGGGCAGCTCCCAGCGCGGATCGGACGGGTCCACGTGGAACTCCGGGTCGTCCCACGGGATGTCGCGGTAGGGCTCCCAGTGCTTGTCGACGGACGCCTTCGAGAGGCGTTCGATGACCGCGCGGTAGGCGCCGCCGTCGCCGACGTGCTCGTCGCGTTCCTGGGGGGCGGTAGAGCGTGGTGCGGACGTCATCGCGGCACTCCTCTCCTCGCCCAGTAATTGTACGAAGCATCCAATAAGCCTGGGAAGGTGAGGGTCACAGGTTTTCCGCGTCCACCCCCAGCTCCTTGGCCGCCGCCGTACGGATGAGCACGTTGACCCGCCGTCGTGACAACACCTTGGGGTGCGTGTGCGTCTGCACCGCGAGGCCGTCGATCAGGGCGAACAGCCGCCACGTCGCCGAGTCGGGGTCGTCGCAGTCGAAGTCGCCGCTCGCCACGCCCGCCTCGATGATCATGCGCATCAGCGTGCGCCCCCTGGCGTCGATGCGCCGGGAGATCTCCTCCAGCTCGGTGCTGCGCATCGCCTCGGACCAGGCGTCGATCCAGAGCCGCCAGCCCTCCGTGGGGATCGCCGGCGAGCAGAGCCTGAGCAGGGAGCGCAGGCGCTCGAGCGGCGTGCCGGAGGAACGTTCGACGTCGGCGAGCGCCTCGAGGTGCACGCGTGCCGCATAGCCGAATGCCTGCGCGAACAGCCGCTCCTTGGTCTCGAAGTGGTAGAAGAGCAGGGCCTGGCTGACTCCGGCCGCCCTGGCGATGTCCAGGGTCCTGGTGTGCCCGAAACCTTGCTCCGCGATCACCTCGCAGGCCGTCTTCAGCAAATCCTCGCGCCGTAATCGGCTGAAACCAGTTGTCACAGCGGGTAACTCTAACTTCTGATCACTAGTATTTATAGGACAAAACGGACGTCAGCCCTTCTGGTTATATGGAGCCCCGGTACGTACACACAGTCCCGTTCATGGTGATCATGGTAGTTGGGGATACCGAACGCCTTTCGGTGGGGTCGGAATACCGGCTCAGCCGCTGACTCTCGGCAGGCGAAGGACGAAACGGGCGCCCGTTTCCGAGCCCTCGATCCGCAGCGTTCCGTGGTGCGTCCCGGCGATCTCCCGCGCGATCGGCAGGCCCAGTCCCGTGCCGCCCGCGTCGCGGCTACGGGCCGCGTCGAGCCGCATGAACCGCTGAAACACCCGCTCGCGGTGCTCGGGCGCGATGCCCGCGCCGTCGTCGAGCACCTCGAGCACCGCCTGCGGGCCCTGCGCCCGTACGGTGACCGTGATCGTGCTCTCGGCGTGCCGCTCGGCGTTGTCCAGCAGGTTCGTCAGCAGGCGGGCCAGCCGGTGGCGGTCGCCCGTGACCACGACGCCCGGCTCCAGCGAGGTGACCACCTGCTTCGAGCGCGGCGTCGCGGTCTCGCCGGCGACCAGCTCGCCCAGGTCGACCGGCTCCAGTGCGCCCGGCTCGCCCGCGTCCAGCCGGGCCAGCATCAGCAGGTCGGTGACGATGTTCTGCAGCCGGTCGAGGCCGGCCAGCAGCTTCGTGCCGGTCTCGCGCCAGTCGGTCTCCTCGGGCGCGAGCATCGCCATCTCCAGCTCGGTCCGCATGGCCGTGATCGGGCTGCGCAGGTCGTGGGAGGCGTCGGAGGCGAAGCGGCGCTGCTGCTCAAGCGCGGACTCCAGGCGTTCGAGCGTCTGGTTGGCGGTCTCGGCCAGCGCCCTGATCTCGTCGGCGCTGTCCGGCACGGGCAGGCGCAGCGACCCGTCGCCGCCGGTGATCGCCGCCAGCCGCTCGGTGATGACCTGGACGGGCGCCAGCGTCCCCGCCACCACTCGCGAGACGCCGAACCAGGTCAGCGCCACCAGCACCACGGTGAACAGGATCAGGAACATGATCGCGGCGGGGCTGACGTACCAGGGCGGCAGCGGGCCGAAGGCGTAGACGACCCAGTCGCCCTCCGGCTCGTAGACGCGGAAGGACACCACGATCTGGCAGTCGCCGGCGAACTCGGGCCGGTCGCAGACCGTGCCGATGCGGGTGGCCTTGTCGTCCTCGGGGACCGTGTGGATCAGGCGCGGCGACCCGGCCAGGTTGGGCGTCGAGGAGACCACCTGCCCGGAGGCGTCGACGACCTGCAGCCCGTCGAGGCCGACCGAGATCACGCGGGGCAGGTCGTGGTCCTTGATGAGGTACACCACGCGCAGGGCGGTGCTGATGACCTCGCGGGTCCTGATGTCCACGATCGTGGTGCGGGTGACCCAGAGCAGCAGCGCGGCGGCCGCGACGCAGAGCAACGTCATGGCCACGCTGGCGAGCAGCGCCAGTCTCGCTCGTATGGATCGGCCCGGTCGTGCGATCACACCCATCCCCCTGCAGGTCAGGTGATCACAATGGGCGGCTTCTCCTCGAATCATCGGAGATTCCATGACGAATCGCCCCGGCACCCACCAGAGCAATGCTCTATGCGTGCCGGGGTGAGCTGACTAGAGTAAGTGAGCACTGATGCCGAGGAGTCGAAGTGAACCTTGCTGAGTATCGGCGTGCGGCCAGAAGCTGGCTGCAGGAGAACGCACCGACCGACGACTACCCGGAGGTCGACGGGATCCCCCGCGCCAAGGAGTTCATGGCCAAGCTGTACGACGCCGGCTACTCCGGCATCAGCTGGCCGAAGCAGTGGGGCGGCCAGGGCCTGACTCAGGCGGAGGAGCGGGTGTTCGCCGAGGAGGCCCGCGAATTCACCCTGCCCACCTACGTCTTCTCGATCGGCCTCGGCATGACCGGGCCGACGATCGTCGACCGGGGCGGCGACGCCCTGCGCGAGCGGTTCGTCCGGCCGCTGCTGCGCGGCGAGGAGATCTGGTGCCAGCTCTTCTCCGAGCCGGGCGCCGGGAGCGACGTGGCCAGCCTGCAGACCAGGGCCGTACGCGACGGCGACCACTGGATCATCGACGGCCAGAAGGTGTGGACCTCCGTCGCCCACCACGCCGACTGGGGCCTGCTGCTCGCCCGCACCGACGTCGACCGGCCCAAGCACAAGGGCCTGACCATGTTCGTGGTGGACATGCACCACCCCGGCGTGACGGTCAGGCCGCTGAAGGACATGTCGGGCCGGGCCAACTTCAACGAGATCTTCTTCGACGCCGTGCCGATCCCCGACGAGCACCGCGTCGGCGAGGTCAACGACGGCTGGAGCGTGGCCGTCACGACGCTGCTGCACGAGCGGCTGTCGATCTCGGCGGGCGTCGGCATGAGCGGCCAGAAGGAGAACCCGGCCGCGCTCGACGCCTTGCGCAGGCAGGTCGACACCGCTGACCCGCTGGTCCGCGACGAGCTCGTCGAGCTGCACATCCGCAGCCGCGCGCTGGAGCTGTTCAACGAGCGGCTGTCGCAGGAGACCAGGGCCGGCGTCTTCCCCGGCGCCCGTGGCAGCGCCGCCAAGCTGCTGCTCGCCGAGCTGACCCAGTTCCAGGCCGACCTCGCCACCCGGCTCGTCGGCCCCGAGTCCACGCTGGCCGGCCACCCGCTCGCCCGCGCGATCTCCATGGCCCCCGGCATGGCGCTGGGCGGCGGCACCAACGAGATCATGCGCAACATCATCGGTGACCGCGTGCTCGGCCTGCCGCCGGAGCCGCGCGTGGACAAGACCGTGCCGTTCAAGGACCTGAAGGTGGGGACGCAGGGGTGAAGCTCGTACTCAGCACCGAACAGCAGGAGCTGCGCGCGGCGGTACGCGCCTTCCTCAGCGCCGCCTCGCCGCTCCCCAAGGTCCGCGAGGGGTACGACCCGCAGGTCTACGCGCGGCTCAACGGCGAGCTCGGCCTGTCCGGCCTGATCGTCCCCGAGGAGTACGGCGGCGCCGGCGCCGGGCTGAGCGAGCTGGCCGTCGCGCTGGAGGAGACCGGCGCGGCGCTGCTGCCAGGCCCCTTCCTCGCCACCGCGTTCGCCGCCATCACGCTCAGCCGGGTGCCCGACAAGGAGCTGCTGGCCGGCATCGCCGAAGGCCGCGTCGCCGCCACCGTCCACTCCGCCGAGGTCTCCTACGACGGCGCCACCGCCTCCGGCCGGCTGCCCCTGGTGCTGTCCGGCATGGAGGCCGGCGTGCTGGTCGTGCCCGCGGCCACCGCCGACGGGCCCGTGCTGCTGGCCGTCGAGCTGGCCGGTCCCGGCGTCACCAGGACCGCGCTGGAGACGCTCGACCTCACCCGCGGCCAGGCCGACGTGGTGCTCGACGGCGCCCCCGCCCGCCTGCTCGGGCCCGCGCCCGAGAGCGGCGTCACCGAGCGGATGTGCGTGGCGCTGGCCGCAGAGCAGCTCGGCGTGATGCGCGCCGCGCTCGACGCCATCGTGGCCTACGCCAAGATCCGCGTCGCGTTCGGCCGGTACATCGGCTCCTACCAGGGCGTCAAGCACAAGCTCGCCGACATGCACGCCAAGCTCGAACAGGCCGAGTCGATCGTCAGGTACGCCGCGTGGGCCGCCGACGAGTCGCCCGCCGACCTGCCGGAGGCGGCCGCGCTCGCCCAGGCGTACGTCGGCCGCGCCTGCTTCGAGGTGGCCCGCGACCACCTGCTGCTGCACGGCGGCATCGGCTACACCTGGGAGCACGACGCCCACCTGTTCTACAAACGGGCCAAGGCCGACGAGGTGCTGCTCGGCCCGCCCCGCATCCACCGCGCCAGGCTCGCCGACCTCCTGGAGCTCTAGATGGACATCAGCGGCCTACCCGGCTTCTACGCCATCGCCGCCGCCGACCCCGGCCGCCTCGCCGTGATCGACGCCGACGGCACCCGCACCACCTACGGCGAGCTGCTCGCCCGCGTCAACCAGGTCTCCCACGGCCTGCGCGCCCGCGGTCTCGGCACCGGCGACGTCGTCGCGGGCGTGCTGCCCAACGGCATCGACGCGCTGGTCATGGTCATGGCCACCGGGCAGATCGGGCTCTACTACGTGCCGATCAACTGGCACCTGACCCAGGCGGAGATCGCGTACATCCTCAAGGACTGCGACGCCAAGGTCGTCGTCACCGGGCCCGGCCACGCCGTGCCGGGCGGCGAGATCGGGACGGACGGGCTCGCCGCGGGCCAACCTGCCGAGGCGCCCGGCGACCGCACCTCCGGGGCCGTCATGTGGTACACCTCCGGCACCACCGGCTTTCCCAAGGGCGTGCAGCGCCCGCTGCCGGGAGCCGAGCCCGAGGCGATGGTGCCGCTGTACGTGTGGTTCCTCGGCGAGGTCGTCGACCTCAGGCCGGGCGACGCGCGGCACCTGGTCACCTCGCCGATGTACCACTCGGCGCCGTGCGCGCACGCCCAGTTCGCGCTGCACTTCGGGCACACCGTGGTGATCGCGCCCCGCTTCGACCCGGTCAACATCCTGGAGCTGATCGACCGCCACCGCATCGGCAACGCCATGATGGTGCCGACCATGTTCCACCGGATGCTGCAGCTGCCCGAAGAGGTGCGGGCCCGCTACGACCTGTCCAGCCTGCGGCAGGTCGTCCACACCGCCGCCGCCTGTCCCGTCGCGGTCAAGCAGCAGATCATGGACTGGTGGGGGCCGGTCCTGTACGAGTATTACGGCTCGACCGAGTCCACCATCGCCTTCGCCGTCAAACCGCACGACTGGCTGGCCAGGCCCGGCACCGTCGGCCGGCCGGTGCCCACGTTCGAGGCCAAGATCTGCGACGAGTCCGGCGACGAGCTGCCTCCCGGCTCGCCCGGCCTGGTCTACGTCAAGTCCAGCATGGGGACGTTCGAGTACCGCAAGGACCCCGGCAAGACGGCCGCCAGCATGCTGGGGGAGTGGTACACCCCCGGTGACATCGGCTACTTCGACGACGACGGTTACCTGTTCCTGTGCGACCGGCGTACCGACCTGATCGTCTCCGGCGGGGTGAACATCTATCCCGCCGAGATCGAGGCGGCACTGCTCGAACATCCCGCCGTCGCCGACGTGGCCGTCATCGGCGTGCCCGACGAGGAGTGGGGGCACATCGTGGTCGCGCTCGTCCAGCCCGCCGCCGGCGCCGAGCCTGGGCCCGCGCTGACGGCCGAGCTGCTGGAGCACTGCGGGCCGCGCATCGCCCGGTTCAAGCAGCCCAGGGTGATCGAATACCGGGAGGTGCTGCCGCGGACGCCGACCGGCAAGCTGTCGCGCTCGAAGGTCCGCGAGGACTACCTCGCCTCCCGTCCCTGATCGCCCGCTCGTCCCTGACCACCCGCCTGTCTCCCACCGCTAGCTCCGCCCGCCCGCCGGTAGCGGTCCGCCAGCTCCAGCACGTGCTGGGCCAGCTCCGGCGGGTCGAGCACCTCGAAGTCCACGCCGACGAACCCGATCCACACCGCGATGCCCCGCAGGTCGTCACCGCCCAGGCCGGCCACGCAGGTGCCGGCGTCCACCGGCTCGACGTCCAGGGGCAGCCGCAGCGACCGCACGTGCTCGGCGGACGCCCGCAGCAGCACCCTCGCGTGGTGCCGCTGCATCGCCGTGCTCACCCCTCGTTCCACGTACGCCGCCACGTCGCCGTCGCCCGGCAGCTCCCTCGGCGCGAACCGGGGGCCCGACGGCGCGCGCGGGCGCACCCTGTCCACCCGGAACGTGCGCCAGTCCCGCCGGTCCACGTCGTAGCCGACCAGGTACCAGCGTCCCCGCCGGTGCACCAGCCGGTGCGGCTCGACGTCCCGCACGCTCTCCTCGCCGTCGTGGCCGGCGTAGCCGAACCGCAGCCGCTCGTGGTCGCGGGCGGCGTTCGCGATCGTCGTCAGCACCTCGGGCGCCACCTGCGGCGCCGTCCCCGGGATCTGCACCGTGTACGTGTTGAGCGCGCTCACCCGCCGTCGCAGCCTCGCCGGCAGCACCTGCTCCAGCTTGGCCAGCGCGCGTACCGACGTCTCCTCGATCCCCTCGACGCCGCCGCCGGCCGCCCGCCCCAGCCCGACCGCGACCGCCACCGCCTCCTCGTCGTCCAGCAGCAGCGGCGGCAGCGCCGCCCCCGCCCCCAGCCGGTACCCGCCCGCCACGCCAGGGGTGGCGTGCACGGGGTAACCGAGCGACCGCAGCCGCTCGACGTCGTTGCGGATCGTCCGCGTCGACACCCCGAGCCGTGCGGCCAGCTCGGGGCCCGGCCAGTCGCGGTGGGCCTGGAGCAGGGAGAGGAGCTTGAGCAGACGGGCCGAGGTGTCGAGCATGGAAACCAGTGTGACGGCTATCGCGGCAAGGACGTCGCCGCGATGGGGTCCACAGGTTGATCGGAGACCAGCAGCAACGCCTTGCCCACCAGCCGGCGGCCCTCCAGCGCCGCGTGCGCCTCGGCGGCGCGCTCCAGCGGGACCTCCAGCCCGATCTCGGCCACCAGCCGCCCGGCCGCCGCCTCCCGCAGCGCCCGTCCGGCGAGCTCCCTGAACGTGTCCGGCGCGAACTGGACCTGCTCCATCCCGACGATCCGCACCCCGCGCCGCGCGGCCTCCGCCAGGTCGATCAGCGCGACCGACCCGCTGGGCACCCCGTAGGCGAAGAACCGCCCGCCAGACTCCAGCAGCTCGAAAGCGGCCCCGCCCACCTCGCCCCCGACGCCATCGAAGACCACCTCGACCGACCCCGCCTCAGGGAACTCCTGATAGCCGACGACGTCGTCCGCCCCCGCCGCCGCAGCCGCACGTCGCTTGGCCGGGTCGTGCGCCGCCGCCGTCACGTGGGCGCCGGCCGCCCGCGCCAGCCGTACGACGGCCAGCCCCAGCGCGCCACCGGCCCCCGTGACCAGCACCTTGGCGCCGGGCTTCAGCTCAGCCGCCCCCACCAGGCTCAGCGCGGCCGGCCCCACCTGGAGCAACGCCGCCGCCTGCCGCGACGACACCTCGTCAGGCACCTCCACGAGGGTCTCCACGCCGGCGACGGCCCGCTCGGCGTACGCACCCCCACCGGGCAGCAGCGCCGCGACCCGCCGTCCCATCCAGGAGCCGTCCACCCCGTCACCCACGGACACCACCGGCCCCGCCACCCCGGTGCCCGGCACGAACGGCGGCTCGGCGGGGAACCAGTCCCGTCCCCATCCGGCGCGCAGCTGGGCGTCGATCGACATGACGTCCACCACCGACACCCCGATGACCACCTGCCCGGGGCCCGCCACCGGTTCAGGAGCCCGCGCCACGCGCAGCACCTCGGGACCACCGTACTTCGTCACTTCAACGACTCGCATGCGTCCGAGTCTGCAAACTCAACCTCGGTTGAGGTCAACCGCGCCGGTGCGCGAGGCGCACCGGCGCGCCCGCCGTCACCCGAACAGCTTCTGCGCCTGCTGGAAGACCACGATCACGGTCAGCGTGCCGAAGAACAGCACCGACCAGATCAGCGCACCCAGCCGGTACGACCGCACCTTGATCGCCTCTGGCAGCGCCTTCCTGTTGAGGACGATCAGCAGGATCGAGTACACGAACATCATCACGGCCGCGAAGCACGCCGAGAACACCAGCAGGATCAGCGGCTGGTCGAGCCCCGCCAGCAGGATCACCGTGCCGACCAGCGCGATCGCCCACACCACGATGAAGTAGACCCGGTTGACCGAGACCGTCTTGTCCCGCAGGTAGACGGTCTTGAGGGTGTCGGAGGCCAGCCGCGAGGTGTAGTCGACGATGCCCATCGCCGAGGCGAACAACGCCAGCGCCCCGATCAACCAGAACAGCACCCCGAACCACGGCCCGACGACGTCCATCAGCACCCGGCCCTCGGCCTCCAGGAACGCGATGCTGTTCTCCAGGCCCGGCCGGCCGAACACCGTCGAGTACGCCAGCATCGACATGAGCGCGATCGTCACGAACGACACCATGGCGAACGTCCACGCCTGCTCCACGTTCGCGAAACGCCACCACGCCTTCCAGCGCGCCAGGTTCTCCTTCGTGGGCGCGAACTGGTAGCCGGTCGACGACACCGCCTCCTCGTGGCCGGTGACCGGGCTGACCAGGCGCGGCACGTACAGGCCCATGCCGAAGCCCTTGTCGCGGATCCAGTTGCTCTGGCACAGGTTCTGGCCGCCGCCGGCGCCCGCGTACGCGATGGCGCCCATCAGGACGGCGAAGTCGAGCGGCGGCACCGGGAAGCGGGCGCCGACCGTCAGGCCGCGGCCGAGCTGCAGCCAGCTCTCCGCGTTGATCGCGACCACGATCGCCACGATCGCCAGCGTCGCGACCAGGGCGATCTTCACGAAGATCACCTTTTCCAGCAGCGTGTAGATGACGGGCGCCAGCGTCAGCCCGGCCGCGATCACGATCAGCATGCCGATCGCGATGTAGCGCACCGAGCCCTGCCCTGAGCCCGTCAGGTACGTCACCATCGTCGCGGACGTGGTCACCCAGCCCGGCCAGAGGTTCGAGCACAACGTCATGATCACGAAGACCAGGCCCCAGTGTTTCCACATGCGGCTGAACCCGGTCAGCGCCGTCTCGCCGGTGGCCAGCGTGTAGCGCTCGATCTCCATGTTCAGGAACCACTGGGTGATGATGCCGATCGCGGCTCCCCAGATGAAGATCAGGCCGACCTGCGAGGCGATGTACGGCCAGAGGATGAACTCGCCCGACGCCAGCCCGACCCCGGCGCCCACCAGGCCGGGGCCGATGATGCGCCAGGTCGATCGGGGTGGCTCGGGCAGGTCGCGGACTTCGACGGTCGGTAGGACTCGCGCAGGAACGGTGGGGGTGAACTCCGTCATGCGGATCTCCTTGCTCAGTATTCCTGCCGCCACATTACAGAGATCCAAAACAGCAGTGGAATACCTAAGTAATCGACACGACGTATTCTCCGCTAGTGGTGAACCCCACCACATGACCGCCCGCCGCCATGGCTCCGCCCAGCGCCTCCCGCATCGCCCGGCGCCAGGCACGCGCCGCGTACGCGTTGTCGCGCCGCAGTCTCTCCACATCGCTCGGCGTGCCCACCAGGAGGAACCGGCTCTTGCCGCCGGTTTCGCGAACGGGCTCCCCGTTCGGTCCCTCCCGCAACGTCATGGCCGCGTTCTGGGGCTCGTCGTTCGGCTCGATGCTCTCCTGGAGGTGCCAGACGGCCAGGAGGCGGTCGGAGGCGTCCCCCTCGTTGATCGCGTCGGCCATCACGCCGTAGAAGTCCGGCAGGTACTCCTCCGGGCGGGCGCCCAGTTTGACCAGGTTGAAACGGGCGTTGCGGCGTACGAGGGGGTCGAACGTCCACGTGATGCGCTCCAGCCCCTGCTCCAGACACCACCACCGCTGGTGCGCCTTGAGCGCGTACCCGATGCCCCGGCCCGCCACGGCCCCCGTCACGTGCGAGTGCAGCGCCCGCCCCGCGGCACGGAACCCCACCGACGCCCCGACCAGCTCGTCACCCGCGTACGCGCCCGCCACGTAGTTCCCCGTGTGCGCGAACCCCACCATGAGCTCCACCGTCGCCGGCACGTTCGTCGGCCCAGGGCGCCAGATCTCGTCGAAGAGCCGGTAGACCTGCTCGAACTCGCCGATCTCCCGCAACTCCCTGACCGTCACACCGGCCCTGGCCGCCGCCTCCTCGTGCTCCATGCCTTCATTTACGCACGCCCCCGGACCTTGCATTCCCTCACCCCCGCCCCCTGACCCCCGACCTCAACCCCAACCCCGCGCCCGCCCCGGCCCCGGCGTACCGGGGCCGGGGCAGGCACCATCTGGAGACACAGGCGGCCTCAGCCCATGCTCTTGGCGCCGTCGAGCGACTCACGGATGATGTCGGCGTGCCCGGAGTGCTGAGCCGTCTCGGCGACGATGTGGATCAGCGCCCGCCGGGCCGACCACCGGACGCCGGGCTGGAACCACGGCGCCTCGGGAAGCGGGTGGGCGACACCCAGATCGGGCAGGGTGGCGACCACCTCGTCCGTCCTCCTGGCCACCTCCTCGTACGCCTCCAGCACCCCGGCCAGCGTCTCGCCGGGCAGCAGCTCGAACTCCGCGTCCCGCGCGGCGTAGTCCTCCTCGGTCATGTCCCCGAAGTTCTTCATCGCAGAGGTGCCGTTCAGGATGAAGTCCACCCAGCCCTTCTCGACCTGGGTCACGTGCTTGATCAGGCCACCGAGGCACAGCGCGCTGGCGGTGGTGCGCATGCGGGCCTGCTCGTCGGTGAGGCCCCGGGTGGTGAAGCGCAGGAAGTGCCGGCTCTGCGCCAGCTCGGCCAGCAGGTCGGCGCGCTCCCCGGTCACCTCGGCGGTGCTGCTCGTGTTCGGCGTCTCGACGGTCATGGGCGGTGCCTCCCTGGTTGCGTTCTCGCTCGCTCACCCAAAGAATGACGCCCATTGCGGCCACTTTCCGTCCTCAATAGCGGAGAGACTAAAAAACATGGCGAACACCAGCACCCGTACCTTGCGCCTGCTGTCCCTCCTCCAGACTCACCGCTACTGGCCCGGCGCCGAGCTGGCCGAACGGCTCGGCGTGTCGGCGCGCACCCTGCGCAGGGACATCGATCGGCTCCGCGAGCTGGGCTATCCGGTGCAGGCCCAGCGCGGCGTCGACGGCGGCTACCAGCTCGCCGCCGGGGCGGCGCTCCCGCCACTGGTGATCGACGACGAGGAGGCCGTCGCCCTGGCCGTCGGCCTCCAGGCCGCCGCCCAGAATCCGGTGGAGGGCATCGCGGAGTCGTCCGTACGGGTGCTCGCCAAGGTCGTGCAGGTCATGCCGGTACGCCTGCGCCGCCGCATCGACGCGCTGCGGGCCATGACCGTCTCCGCCGGCTGGGGCAACCCCGCCAAGGCCGCCGCCGACCCGTCCGTCCTCACCGCCCTCGCGGTGACCTGCCGCGACAACGAACGCATCCGCTTCACCTACACCGCCGCCGACGGCCGCACCACCGAGCGCCACGCCGAGCCCCACCGCCTGGTGTCGCTGGGCCACCGCTGGTACCTGGTCGCCTACGACCTCACCCGCCACGACTGGCGCAGCTTCCGCATCGACCGCCTGTCCGACCCGCGGAGCACGGGGGCCCGCTTCCGCCCTCGCGACCTCCCCACCGCCGACGCCGCCGAATTCATCCAGTCCAGCCTCGACAACGTCTCCCCGCAGTCCTACCGCACCCAGGTCCTCGTCTACGCCCCAGCGGAGGAGGTCCGCACCCACATCGGCCGCTGGGCCACCGTGGAGGAAACCGAGCCCGGCCAATGCATGGTCTCCATGATGACCGACAGCCTGGACTGGCCGATCATGGCCGTCGGCACCCTGGACGCCGACTTCCGCGTCATCAGCCCCCCAGAACTCCTCACCCGCTTCCACACCCTGGGCACCCGCTTCACCCGCGCCCGGTAGAACGGCACCGCCCCCACTCACATGGGCAGAGCGCCACGCGGGCGCCACCTCTGCCTAGTGCCAGCTCTGCCCTGCGCCGCCTCGGGAGCAGGGGCTCAGCGGACGGCCTCGATCAGGGCGCGGAGGAGGGCGGTGCGGCTGGGGAGTTCCGAGACCAGGACGTGTTCGTGGTCGGCATGTGCCCCGCCGCCCACGGCGCCCAGGCCGTCCAAGGTGGGGCAGCCCACGCCGGCCGTGAAGTTGCCGTCGGAGGCGCCGCCCACCGAGGCCGAGGTCAGCGCGGGCAGGCCCAGCCCCGCCGCCAGCTCCTGGGCCAGGGCGAAGAGCGCGGCCGACATGGAGGCTTCGAGCGGCGGCCGGTTGGGCCCGCCGACGACGTCGAGACGGGTGCCGGGCACGACGGGCCGCAGCGCGTGCATCGCCGTATCGACCCGTTCCTGCTCGGCCACCTCCGCCACCCGCACGTCCACCCCCACCGAGGCGAAGGCGGGGACGGTGTTGAGCGTCGAGCCGCCGGACAGGACCGTCGGCGTCACGGTCGTCGCCCCCGCGCCCAGCCCGGCGATGGCCAGGATCTGGTGCGCGAGCTCGATGCCCGCATTGGCCCCCTTCTCCGGCTCCAGCCCCGCGTGCGCCGCCTTGCCGTGCACGTTGACGGTGTAGAGCGAGGTGCCCTTCCTGACCGTCTTCAGCGCGCCGCCGTCGGCACTGGCCTCCATGACGAAGGCGGCGGCCAGCCCGCGCGCGGTGTCCTGGATCAGCCGCGACGACGTGATGGAGCCCACCTCCTCGTCACCGGTGACGAGCAGCGTGACGCCGTCGAGCGAGTCGAGCCCGGCCAGCGCGTGGAACGTCTGCACCAGCCCCGCCTTCATGTCGAACACCCCCGGCCCTCTGGCCACCCCGTCGACCACCGACCAGGGGTGGGTGGTGAGGCTGCCCATCGGCCAGACGGTGTCGTGGTGACCGAGCAGCAGCACCTTGGGCGTGCCGAACGACCAGCGCAGGTGCGTCACGCCGTCGATCACCAGGAACTCGGGCCCGCTGCCCAGGTGGCGCGCCCCCATCGCGGCCACCACCTTGGCGCTGCGGGCCACGGCCTCCAGGTCGCTGGAGAACGACTCACACGTGACCAGCTCTTCGAGATCGGCCAGCATGGCCGCGAGCTGCGGAGTGGTGGTGCTGTCTGTCATGCCGGTCCCCTGTGAGATGCGGTCGTGGTCGGAGAGGCGCTCACCCCGGCGGCGCCCCGAGGTCGCGTAGAAGAAGCGGCCGCACCGGCCGCCCACCATGCCGGCGGGCGGAAGGCGATCGCGCGGCCCGTCCGGACGCATGAGGCCCGTGCGATGCCGCCGGTCACCGGACCTCTACCGGTTGTCCGGGCGTGAAACACCACCGCGGTGGCGCGGGTGTCCAGACGTACGGCAAGCGGCATCAGAGCAGTTCCCCGAGCAGGCGGTGGACGTTGCCCCCGACGATCTGCATGACGTCCTTCTCCGGGAGGCCGCGCGCCAGCAGCCCCTCCGTCACCATGGGCAGCCCTCTCGGCCCCTCCAAGCCGGGGATCGCCGCCTTCGGGTCGACGCCCCTCGCGTGCACGTCCTCGCAGCACGGCGGCGTCAGGTCGTCCATCACCTCGCGGATGAAGTCGGGCCCCAGCCCCACGTGGTCGATGCCGGCGACGGAGGCGACGTGTTCGATGTGGTCGAGCAGCCGGTCGAGGGTCATGTCCTCCGTGCGTTCGGCGAGGAACGGGGCGAAGAAGTTGACGCAGACCACGCCCCCGTTGGCGGCGACGGCGCGGAGCTGGTCGTCGGTGAGGTTGCGGTGGTGGTCGCGCAGGGCGCGGGCCGAGGAGTGGGTGGCGATGACGGGCCTGGTGGCGAGCTCGAGCACGTGGGCGACGCCGGAGGCGCCCAGGTGGGAGACGTCGAAGATCATGCCGAGCCGCTCCATCTCCCGCAGCGCCTCGACGCCGTGCGAGGTCAGGCGGCTGCCCGTGGCGTCCTGGCCGCTGCCGTCGGCCAGCGGAGTGCGCCCGAAGTGGGCGATCGACGCCACCCGCACCCCCAGCCGGTGCATGGTGGGGATCAGCTCGACGCTGGCGTCGATGCCGGGCATGCTCTCCATGGCCAGCACCAGCGCGATCTTGCCCGCGTCGAGCGCCCGGTCGATGGCGGCGGCGTCGGGACAGAGGCTCACCTCGTCGGGGTTGCCCTCGGCCAGCACGTGAGCGCACTCGATCATCCGCAGCGTCTGCCGCAGCGCGCCCTCCGGCAGGTATTGGTCGTCGATGAAGACGGGCAGGATCTGCAGGTCGACCCCGCCGTCGCGGAGCTGCGGCAGCCACTGCTCCCGGAAGAACGAGGCCCACTGCTGCGGCGGGCGTGCGGAGACCGCCATGAGAAGGTCGTTGTGGGTGTCGGCCACGACTGCGCGCTGGTGCAGGGGAATCGTCATGGCCAGGACGCTACCTCGCGCTCATGACCAGCAACAATGTGCCCAGGTCCGATCTTTGGCGTCCGGTCCTGGTCTGACGCACGAGGGCCGGGGTCCTACCCAGGTCCGACGGCCCGGTACGCGGGCTCCGGCGGCCTGGCCGTCAGCCTGCGGTAGAGCGTCGTGGGCCCCGGCCAGTTGTTGGTGACGCGGCCGTCGGCCGTCTTGTACCAGCTCCTGCAGCCCGCGCCCCACACCATCTTGCCCATGGCGACGTCGAGCTGCCGCCGCCAGGCCGCCATCGCCTCGGGCCGCACCTCGATGGGCCCCGAGGCGCCGAGGTGCGGCAGGCACGCCATGATGTGCGCCACCTGGCACTCGATCATGAAGATGATGGAGTTGTGCCCCAGATTGGTGTTGGGCCCGTACAGCATGAAGAGGTTGGGGAAGCCCGGCACGGAGATGCCGAGGTACGCCTCGGCGCCGTCCTTCCACCGCTCGCTCAGCGACCGTCCCTCGCGCCCGGCCACCTCCATCGGCACCAGGAACTCGGTGCTCCTGAAACCGGTGGCGTAGACGATCGTGTCCACCTCGTACGCGCCCTCAGCCGTATCGACGCCTTTGGGCGTGACGCGGGCGATCCGATCGGTCACGAGCGACACGTTCTGCATGGTCAGGGCCGGATAGAAGGAGCTGTCGACGACCACCCGCTTGCAGCCGGGCGGATAGTCGGGGGTGAGCCTGGCCCGCAGTTCGGGGTCGGGCACCTGGTCGCGCAGGTGGCGCAGCGCCCGCTGCCTGAGCAACCCCTCGCTCCACCCCTGGGCCAGCGCCGGGTAGAGGGTGCCCTCGGCGTACCTGTAGATCCACTCCCGGTACGCCCGCTGCACCCCCGGCACGAACCGGAACGCCATCCGCGTCAAGGGCCCGAACGCGGCGTCCGGCTTGGGGATCACCCAGTTGGGGGTGCGCTGGAAGAGATAGAGGTGCTCGGCTCGCTCCGCCACCCGCGGCACGAGCTGCGCCGCCGACGACCCGGTGCCGATCACCGCGACGCGCCTGCCGGTCAGGTCGTGGTCGTGGTTCCAGCGGGCCGAATGGAAGGAGACACCCTCGAACTCGTCCACCCCGGATATGTCCGGCATGTGGGGACGGTTGAGCTGCCCCACCGCCATGACGACCACGTCGAACGTCTCCGTGCGTTCGCCCTCGGTGGACGACGTCGTGACCTGCCAGGCGCCGCCGTCGAAGACCGCCCGCCGCACTTCCGTCCGTAAGCAGATTTTCCGCCTGACGTCGTATTTATCGGCGCAATGGTGGAGGTAGTCGAGAATTTCTGGCTGCTCCGGATAGCGCCGCGTCCAGCTCGCGTACTTCTCGAACGAGTACGAGTACAGATGCGAGGGAATGTCGCACCCCGCCCCGGGATAGCTGTTGTCCCGCCACGTACCGCCCAGATCCGCGGCCCTCTCGAAGACGGTGTACGTGTGGATCCCGGCTCTTTCCAGCCGGATCGCCATGCACAGCCCGCCGAAACCCGCTCCGATGATCGCGACGCGTGGCGCCATGCCAGTCCCTCCGCAAGTCAGGATCCACTTACATTACGCCGAACCCGGCCGCCGCGACACCCCTCCGCCTCCCGCGTACCGGTAGTCTGCGCAGGTGGCTGCTGTGACGTTGACGGACGTGATCGGAGCGCTCGAGGCGGCCTACCCGCCCGCCCGGGCCGAGTCGTGGGACGCGGTGGGGCTGGTCAGCGGAGACCCGGCCCAGGAGGTGCGGCGGGTCCTGCTGGCGGTCGACCCGGTCGCCGCCGTGGCCGACGAGGCGCTGGAGTGGGGCGCCGACCTGATCGTCACCCACCACCCCCTCTATCTGCGCGGCACCACCACCGTGGCCACCACCACGCCCAAGGGCCGCCTCATCCACACCCTGATCAAGAACGACATCGCCCTCTACACCGCCCACACCAACGCCGACGTGGCCAATCCCGGCGTCTCCGACGCGCTGGCCAGGGCGGTCGGGCTGGTGGGCGACCTCGTGCCGCTCCAGCCGTTCCCCGACGACCCGTGGCGCGGGCTCGGCCGCATCGGCGAGCCGCCGGAGGAGACGACGCTGGAGGAGTTCGCCGCGCGGGTGGTCAAGGGCCTGCCCCGCACGTCGTGGGGCATCCGCGTGGCGGGCGACCCCGGCCGTCCCGTGCGGCGCGTCGCGGTCAGCGGGGGAGCGGGCGACTCCCTGCTCGGCGCGGCCAAGGCGGCGGGCGTCGACGTCTTCCTCACGGCCGATCTACGCCATCACCCGGCCAGCGAGTTCGTGGAGGCCGGCGGGCCCGCGCTGATCGACGCCGCCCACTGGGCGACCGAGTGGCCCTGGCTCGACAGCGCCGCGTCCATCCTGCACGAGAGTGGCGTTACCGTTAAAACGCGCGTCTCCGCCACGGTCACCGATGCTTGGACAAGAGGATATTGATCATGAAAGCAGCCCCTGAGGCACAGAAGCGACTGCTCGACCTGGCTGAGCTCGACTCCGTGCTTGATCGGCTGGCCCACCGCCGCCGCACCCTGCCCGAGCTGGCCGAGATCGACGAGCGCTCCAAGCTCTACGCCAAGCTCGTCACCCAGGTCATCGAGGCCGAGACCGAGGCGGGCGACCTGGCGCGCGAGCAGACCAAGGCCGAGAACGACGTCGACGCCGTACGCACCCGCGCCGACCGTGACCAGAAGCGCCTCGACTCCGGAGCCGTCACCTCGCCGCGCGACCTCGCGAGCCTGCAGTCCGAGATCGCCTCGCTGCACAAGCGGCAGGGCGACCTCGAGGAGGTCGTGCTGGAGATCATGGAACGCCGCGAGGCCGCCGACACCAAGGTGACCGACCTGATCACCCAGCGCGACGAGGTGCGCGCCGCGCTGTCGGCCGCCGAGGACCGCCGCGACGCCGCGCTCGCCGAGATCGAGAAGGACGCGGCCGAGGTCCAGGGCCGCCGCGGGGGCGTCGCCGGCGACATCCCCGCCGACCTGCTCAAGCTCTACGGAAAGCTCAGGGAGCAGTACGGCGTCGGCGCCGCCATGCTGCACGGCGGCCGGTGCCAGGGCTGCAAGGTGGCCCTGTCCATCGCCGAGATGAACGCCATCAAGGCCGCCCCCCGCGACGAGGTCGTCCGGTGCGAGGAGTGCCGCCGCATCCTCGTCCGCACCCCAGAGTCGGGCCTGTGACCACCTACGTCATCGAGGCCGACGGCGGCTCGCGCGGCAACCCGGGCCCGGCCGGCTACGGCGCGGTCGTCAAAGACGCCTCCGACGGCCAGGTGCTGGCGGAGGCGGCGGAGGCGATCGGCGTCACGACGAACAACGTCGCCGAATACCGGGGCCTGATCGCCGGCCTGCGCGCCACGCTCGACCTGGCCGGCGAGGGTGCCCAGGTGGCCGTACGCATGGATTCCAAGCTCGTCATCGAGCAGATGGCGGGCCGCTGGAAGATCAAGAACGAGGGGCTCCGGCCGCTCGCGGCGGAGGCGGGTTCGCTGGTCAGGCGGCTGCGGGTGACGGAGTGGACCTGGATCCCCCGCGAACGCAACAAGCACGCCGACCGCCTGGCCAACGAGGCCATGGACGCCGCCGCCCAGGGCCTGACCTGGACCGCCGGCGGCTCGTCCAAGGAAACCGCCGCGTCGGCCCGGCCGGAGGGGCCGGTCGGGGGCGCTCCGGCGGGCGGTTCGGTCCGGCCGGAGGGCCGCGTCAGAGGTGCCGCGGTCGCCACCGGTCCTGCGGCGCCGTCCGTACCACGACAGACCGACCTCCTCGACGCCGGCGAGCTGTCCGCACCCACGGCCTCCGTCGCCACGGCCCAGCAGACCGCCCAGCGCACGGGGGAGCGCACCGGCACCGGCTGGGCCCCGCCCACCCGCATCGCCACCTCGCTCCTCCTCCTGCGCCACGGCGAGACCGAGCTGTCCGTCCAGCGCCGCTTCTCGGGGCTCGGCGACGCGGAGCTGACGGCCAACGGCCTGGCCCAGGCGTCGGCGGCGGCCTCGCGGCTGGCGCGGGAGCCGTACCGGCTGGACGTCATCGTCACCTCGCCCCTGACGCGCGCCCGCCAGACCGCGGAAGCGGTCGCCCAGCAGACCGGCCTCGACGTGGAGGTCTGCGACGACCTCAGAGAGGCCGACTTCGGCGCGTGGGAGGGCCACACGTTCACGGAGGTGCAGCGCCGCTGGCCCGACGAGCTCGCCGCCTGGCTCTCCGACCCGGCCGTCGCCCCGCCGGGCGGCGAGAGCTTCGCCGAAGCCTCCCGCCGCGTGCAGGCGGCCAGGGAGCACCTGACCGAACGGTACGAGGGCCGCACGGTGCTGGCGGTCTCCCACGTCACGCCCATCAAGCTGCTCCTCCAGGACGCCCTGACGGCCCCCCTCCAGGCGCTCTACCGCATGCACCTCGACCTGGCGTGCCTGTCGCTGATCGAGTACTACGCCGACGGCCCCGCCGTGGTGAAGACCTTCAACGACACCGCCCACCTGCGCTGATCGAGGCCGTGCCGGCACTGGCATGCACCGGCACGGCCCCGGGGGCGCCATCGTCCCCCTCAGGCGATGACCGGCACATTCCACCGATCCGATCTTGTCGATGACTTGGGGATGACCTGAGGTTTGATAACCTCCTCCAGACGAGTCGGCCGGGCGGCCGCGTCGGGCCTCCGGGCCCGCCGAGGAAGGTCCGGGCTCCACAGGGCAGGGTGGTCGGTAACGCCGACCCGGGGTGACCCGCGGGAAAGTGCCACAGAAAGCAGACCGCCTCCCGGCCTCGGCCGGAAGGTGAGGGTGAAAGGGTGGTGTAAGAGACCACCAGCGCCCACGGTGACGTGGGCGGCTAGGTAAACCCCACCCGGAGCAAGGTCAAGAAGGGACGCCTTTCGAGACGTTCCGCGCGCGACGCTCGAGGGCTGCCCGCCCGAGTCGCGCGGGTAGACCGCTTGAGACCGCCGGCAACGGCGGTCCTAGATGGATGGTCGCCCCTTCGCAAGAAGGACAGAACCCGGCCTACAGGCCGACTCGTCACACACACCCCTCTGACCAGGGGGTTGGGGTTCATGCTTCCTTCTTGTTCCGGCTCTGTTCCGCCAGGTCTTTCTCGATCTTAGCGTCGATCGCCCCGCGTCCGAGGTCCTCGTCGTCCGGGAACAGGTGCCCGTAGGTGTCGAACGTCTCGGAGATGGTCGCGTGGCCGAGACGACGCTGGATGCTCTTGGGGTTGAGGTTCGCCGCGATCAGGGTCGAGGCGTAGTAGTGGCGGAGATCGTGGAACCGCGTCCCCTTGGGGAGGCCGGCCTTCTCGACGGCCTCGCGCCAGCAGTCCCCGAACGAGGAGCGCCGGGGGATCTTGCGGATGCGGTTGGTGATGAGCACGCCCTCGGGGCCGGGGGAGTAGCGCTGCATGTGCCCCGTGATCTCGGCTAGGACGCCGTCATCGACGGGCAGGGTCCGCCGCGATGCCTTCGTCTTCAGCTCGACAAGAGTGCCCTTCTGCGCCTGTTGCTCGATGCGGATGCGCCGCTTGAGGAACTCGACCCGGGCCTCGGTGAGACCGAGCGCCTCACCTTCCCGTAAGCCGAGGCCGAACCCGAGCCAGACCGCCAGGCGGTACCTCGGCGTGATGGCGTCGGCGAGCGCCAGCACGGATCGGGTCGGCAGGGGTTCGACGACGCGAGCCTCCACCCGGGGGAGCGGAACCCGCAGGCAGGGATTGGCGGGGACGACGCCGTCGTCCACCGCCGCCTGCATGAGCGCACGCAGGACAGCGAAGACCGTGCCGACCGTGGAGGGCGCGAGGGAGCCCTTCAGGGTGGCGACGAAGCTCTTCATGTCGGTACGAGCGAGCGAGCCGATCCGTCGGTCGCCGAACGCCGAGTAGATGTGGGTGTTGAGGTGCGACCGGTACGTCTCCAGGGAATTGGCGCGCAGGTGGACGAGGGCCGGTAACCAGGTGTCCTCGGCGTACTGGCGCAGCTTGGCCTGCCCACGCTTGGGGTCGATGTAGACGCCCCTGAGCTGGTCGGCCTCCATGGTGGTGGCGTGCTTCTCGGCGTCGCTCTTCTTGGCGAACGCCTTGGTCTGGTCCTTGCCGTCCGGGCCGATCCAGACTGCCAGCCAGCGCTTGCCGTTGCCGTGACGGCTGGTGGGCTCCCTCCTCTTCTCTCCATCGGGGCCGATGACGGTCTTGGTCCAGAGATCTCTAACGCGGGCCATCGCTTCCTTTCTGCTGGTCGAAGTAGTCGCGTAGTTCGGCCATGAGCTGCCGGGTGATGTGGCCGCGGAGGGTTCGGACCTTGGTCGGCTGGCTCAGGTCCGCGCCGGATTCGAGCAGTCGGCGCTCCCGCTCCTGCGCCATGCTGCCCGTGAACTCACCCCAGAGGTCCCGGTAGGCGAGGAGCAGGTTGCCGGTGCCCACGCCCAATTCCTCGGCCAGTGCCTGGAACTCCTCGTACGACTCGGCGCCGGCTTCGCCGCCGCGCTGGAGTTGGGCCTTCCGTTTGTCCTCCGTGAGCCACTCCTTCACGCCCTCGGTTACCCGCTCGTGCCCACGCACGTTGAACCAGGCGAGGCCGGGTTCGGCCAGAAGCTGCTGTAGGCGTGACGTAGAAATCTTCCGGTCGAAGCTGGTGACCTGCATCAGGTCACCGTCGGGCAGGAGGTCCAGCAATGTCACCGGCTCGTCGAGGGCCAAGGTGAGCACGCGCGGCAGCGCGAGCAACTCCTCGACGGTGAGATCCCTGCGGCCGGTCTCGATGCGGGACACCGCCGAGGCATCCCACTTCACCCCGAACGCGCGGGCCGCTTCCGCGACATCCCGCAGGACCTTCCCTCTCGACTCCCTGAGCCGGCGGACGTTGAGCCCGACAAGCTGCGCGACAGTTGGCGGTCCCTCTTCTTGGCTGTCATTCACGCGGCCGAGACTACGTTGCTTGTGGCTGATTTGCAACGAGCACCAGTCGCGATCTATGGTTGCCCGTGGCATCACCGCCACAAGCAACTGGAGGCAGTTATGGGCGACGAGGTGTTGACCCCACAGGAACTGGCCGCGCGCGAGAAGGTTCCGCTGGCCACCGTCTACGCGTGGAACTCACGGGGAGACGGCCCGCGCTACTACAAGGCGGGAAAGTACGTCCGATATCGGCTCTCGGACGTCGTGGCTTGGGAAGACAGCCGGTTCGCGGAGTCGGCGTGATGCGCTCGACCACGCAGCTTGAGAAGAGCGGGGCGGGCCCGCTCGCAACGGACCCGCCCAGAAGCTCAGCACCCACCAATGGCACGAGCCCTAACAGGCTACATGCAGGCTCGCCGCAGACCACGGGCAACCAACTTCGGTATGCCCTGGCCGCCGCCAAGCGCGGCTGGCACATCTTCCCGCTGACACCCGGTGGCAAGCGCCCGCTCAAGGGCTTCACGAACTGGGAGCGGGAGGCCACGACCGATCCCGAGCTGATCCGCCGATGCTGGTCGCGAGCGCCGTACAACATCGGCATCGCCTGCGGCCCGTCAGGACTGGTCGTGGTGGACCTCGACACGCCCAAGACGGATGTACGGCCGCCCGCGCCCTGGGATCAGCCTGGGGTCAACGAGGGCGCGGACGTGCTGGCGCTGGCCTGCATGGAAGCAGGGCAGCCTCTGCCGTTCGACACGTTCACTGTCCTCACCCGACGCGGAGGCACGCACCTGTACTTCACCGCGCCTGCCGACCTGTCCCTCGGTAACACCGCCGGGCGGCTCGGCTGGCTGATCGACACCCGGGCACAGGGCGGTTACGTCGTCGGGCCGGGCAGTTTCGTGGATCTTCCGGACGGAGTCGGCTCGTACGAGGTCATCAACGATGAACCGGTCGCGAAGTTGCCTCGCTGGCTCGGCGAACGGCTGACCACGGCCACTGGCGAGTCGAAGCCGGACCACCTCTCGGCGCGCCGGATCTTGGCCGCGCTCGATGGGCGTGCCGCGGGCTATGCGACGGCTGCGCTGCGCGAGGAGATCCAGAACGTGCTGGACGCCGTCCCGGGCACGCGTAACCACGCCGTGAACTCTGCGGCCTTCGCCCTGGGCCAGCTCGTGGCGACGGGGCTGCTGCCGCCTCGGCTGGTGGAGGAGACGCTGCACGCCGCCGCGCACACAATCGGTCTGCCGCTCCGTGAGGCAGCTTCCACCATCCGCTCCGGCCTGGAAGCCGGAGCCCGCCAGCCACGCCGGAGGGACGTATGACACGGCGACGCGACGCTACCAGCCTGCTGGGGGAGCACGACGCCGAGGCCCGAGTCGAGGCGTTCCACCAAGAGCGGGCCGAGGGGGCGAACGGCGCACTCGCGACGCCGCCGCCTGTTGCCGACGGCGCCATGTTCTACGGCCTGCTCGGCGAGTTGGTGGCCGCCGCCGATCCGAGCACCGAGGCCGACCCGGTGGGCGTGCTCGCCTCGGCGCTGGCTGCGTGCGGTGCTCTCATCGGCACCAACCCGTTCGCCCAGGTGGGCAACACCCGCCACCCGTTGCTGATCTGGCCGCTGCTGTTCGGCCGGACGGGCTCGGGCCGCAAGGGGCAGGCTACCGACACGGCCGAGATCTTCATGCACGAGACCGGGATGGGTTACGGGGACATCTGCGTCACGGGCTTGTCCTCGGGCGAAGGGCTGATCGACCGTATTCGTGACCCGGACTCGCAGGAGGACCCGGGTGGAACGATGGACAAGCGGCTGGTGGTCGTCGAGCCGGAGTTCGCCACGGTGATGGCCCGTGCCAAGCGCGAGGGGTCTTCGCTCGGAACCGTCCTGCGGCAGGCGTGGGACGGCCGCACCCTCGCCGTACTCACGCGGGCGGCGTACCGGGCGACCAACCCGCATGTGGCCATCGTCGGCCACATCACCCCGAAGGAATTCCGGCTGCGGCTGGCCGAGAGCGACATGGCCGGAGGCTCCTACAATCGCTTCCTGCCCGTCTACGTCGAACGGTCCAAGCGCCTTCCCATCCCGGACGGGGTGAACCCCGACACGCTGGCAGAGATCGCAGGGAAGCTCCACAAGGGCATCCTTGCAGCCGGCAAGGTCCGTCGTATCGCCTTCGACCAGGGCGCCCAAGCCCTCTGGGCTGACAGGCTGTACGACGAGTTCACGGCGGCCGACGACGAGGACTTCGCCTGGACCGAGTTCACCCGCCGCTCGGCACCGTACTGCCTGCGCATCGCTGGGTTGTACGCGGCTTTGGAAGGGCGAGACCGGATGAGCGCCGACCACTTGACCGCGGCTGCCGCCCTGATCCGGTACTCCATCGCCTCGGCGGTGTTCGTCCTCGACAAGAGCATGCGAGATCCCAAGCTCGACCGCCTCCGTCGTCACCTCGACCAGGCTGGCGACACTGGACTAACGCGGTCGGAAATCTCGGCGCTGTTCTCCCGCAATGTCCCCAAGCATGCCCTGGACGAGATGCTCACCGCGTTGATCGCCAGCGGTGAGTACGTCCAGGCGAGTACATCGACCGGAGGACGCCCGGCGGTTCGGTACCGACGTGTCGGGGCGTCGGTACCTACGCCTGACGAATAAAGAAGAAACAACCCCTTCGTGGTCCGCCACCCAGGGTGTGACCTGTGCAGCGGCGCATGAGTCCGGGGCCCTTTCTTCGTCTCCTACGAAGGAAGGGCCAAACGCGGCAAGCGGGATTCCCGGGACGACGCTGAAGACCCGATGCACGTCGGCACCCCGCCGGGCCTTGTCACCTCGGCCGTCCCTCACCACGCGGCGGCTTCTTTCTTCTTCTTTCGTAATCCTTGGCGGATGGACGCAGGCCGACGAAAGCTGACCTCCGGCGACGCAAGCCGACGAAACTGCTAGGCATTCGGCCGTGAACAACACGCAACTCTTCCGGCGCCCCACGATGACCGTTGCCGAGGCCGCTGCGTTCCTGGGCCTTCACCGTGACGCCGCCTACGACGCGGTACGTCGTGGCGACCTCCCGTCCCTACGCATCGGTCGGAAGATCCTAATCCCCACGGCCAAGCTCGCCGCGATGCTCGGCCTCTCCAACGCCCCAGAGGAGGTCGCAAAGTGACCAACAGGCAGGACGACGCCACCATGACGGCGGCCGAGAGTGCCGTGGCCGTTGTCCCGGCTGAATGGGGCGTGGCCAGCCCCGGCCAGAGGGACGCCGGTGTTGCCATTCGTGTCGTTCGACGGGGCATCGCCCGAGACGCGAGCACCGCCCAGGGAGGTGTCGAGCAAGCCCGGCGTCGGCTGGCCGCTCGAATCGAAGGGGATTGGTGATGGGACGTCCAACCAAGCTCACCCTCGAACTCCAGGACCAACTCTGCCGGCACCTGGAAGCCGGTCACTTCTTGAGCGCAGCCGCGGCGCTATGCGGGGTCGGTGACTCCACAGTCCGTCGATGGATGGCCCAGGGGGAGGAGGACGATGCTCCTGCGGAGTTTCGAGCGTTTCGGGAGGCGGTTACGCGTGCGCGCGCGAGGGCTGCCGACGTCCTTGTGGCCGCCGCGTTCGCGGATGCGGTGGGCGGCGTGCTTGTGCGTGAAGCGGAGCGGCCGGACGGCACGCGCGAGCGGGCCTGGAGCCAGCCGAATGGGCGCATTGCCCTGGACCTGCTCGCGCGGATGTTCCCCGACGAATGGCGGCCGGTGAAGGCTGTCGAGGTATCTGGTCCGCAGGGAGGGCCGGTGTCTCTCTCCCCGAATCAGGGTGTCATCGAGAACATCATCAGCAGGATCGCCGCGGCCAAGGCTCGAAGACAGGAGCAGAGCCTCCTCGACCTCAAGGGGACGGAGAGCGTTGGCGGTTGCGTATCCGCTGCCCAACTGCGGCAGGCTACGTGAGGGCCCGCGCAGGATGAAGGCGGCCGCCTGGGTAGCGGCCGCCTTCCCTGTTCCAGCTAGAGGGCGGCGCCGATCATGAGTTGGACCGGGGTGCCGGTGAGCAGCAGAACGACCACGATCACAATCACCGCGACGACGCCAATGCTCCACCTACCCGGGATGGAGAGCGGCAGAGACATCTGGATCTTGAGCATGCAGGCTCCTTCGATTGTTGGAGCCGAGCCCGAACGATGAGAATCTCCTGGATCTCGTTACACTGGCAGTGTTGTGTTGGTACGAGTTCGAGGTTTCGGGCCCGGCTAGTACCTTACGAGCCCGATCCCCGCTGCAACGGGGGTCGGGCTCTCTTGCTGTGACCATGGTAGATCGTGGGGCCGGAGTCTTCGGCGGCCTCAAGCCCCCGGGCCTCGGTGGCGGACGGTCGAATCGCGATAGATCCCTTATTCATGAGCATTTCGGAGATTGTAACAATCTAGTAACGCGCCCTTCGTGGCTATAGGAAACCGCTTGCCGTGTCGGATTCGCCGCATTTCACGGGCTTGACAAGATCATCTGGTCGCGGCTGGGGCGGCTCGCAGGTGGCGCGTGTGCGGTTCAATCGCCTGTCCTGGGTCGCGATAACATGCCTTATCGCGATCCAGAAACTTGATCACCTGAAGACGGGAGACGCCGGTGACGGAGCTGGCACGGCTGGATGACGACCCGACCGCCTCGCTGCCGACTCCAGCGGGCGCGGCCGACAGGGAGCTGACCGAGGCGGCGCGGGCGCGGGTAGCCGGAGGGTTCGCCGCCAACACTAGCCGGGCCTACCAGCGGGACTGGGAGAGCTTCACCGCCTGGTGCGCCGCTCTCGGCCGCAGCCCACTGCCCGCCACCCCCGAGACGGTCACCGAGTACGTCACCCACCTGGCCGCCACCCCCACCCGCAAGGGCACCCTGCCGGCACCCTCCACCATCGAGCGGGCGCTGGCCTGCATCCAGTCCCGGCACAAGAAGGCCGGGCTCCGACTCAACGCCGAGTTCGCCCGCCTCGCCCTGCGTGACTACCGCAAGGAGCGTGCCACGGCCGGGCAGCGTACCCGCAAGGCCCCGCCCGCCGAGCTGACCGTGCTGCGCGCCTTGATCGACACCACCGACCCGGCCACCCTCGGCGGCCTGCGCGACCGCGTGGTGTTGGTACTCGGCTTCGCCCTCATGGGCCGCCGCTCCGAGCTGGCGGCGCTCGACCTCGCCGACCTGACGTTCACCGCCGATGGGCTGGAGGTGGCGATCCGCCGGTCCAAGACCGATCAGGACGCGATCGGCGAGATCGTTCCCCTGCCGTACGGTTCGCACCCGGCGACCTGCCCCGTGCGGGTCGTGCAGGCGTGGCTGGCCATGCTGGAGGAGCGCGGCGTGGCTGAGGGGCCGCTGCTGCGTGCCATCGACCGGCACGGGCGGCTGTCCGGCACGCCGGGGGCGACCATGCGCGGCACCGGCCGGATGTCTGGGGACGGACTCAACAAGATCGTGCGACGCGCGGCGGAGCGGGCCGGGCTCAAGGACGCGGACACCTTCACCGCTCACTCACTGCGCGCCGGTGGGGCGACAGCCGCGGCCAAGGCGGGGGCCTCGGTGTCGGCCATCGCTCGGCACGGCCGCTGGTCGGAGAAGTCGCCGGTGGTGCACGGCTACATCCGGACGGCCGACAGATGGCGAGACAACCCCATGCGCGGGGTGGGACTCTGAGACGTTCAGCGCCGCGGATTCCCGAACACGCTACCTGCACCTCTCGACCGATCAGCGAAGGGCTTGCCGGGAGTTTTGCGAGGCATTTACGCGCACACGCGCGAGGCGTACAGAGCGCGGATTCGACACGCTCGTCCACGCCGGTGGGCCGGGTGTATCGGGACTTTTGGGAGCCACTTACGCGCACGCGCGCGAGACCGACAACTGGCCGATTGTGATCTGCAACGCACGCTGACCGGAAGCGGGAACAAGATCATCCAGCCGAGGCGTCTGGCCTCGGCTGGATGCGTCGTTAGTTGGGCTGTTTGCCGAATTCCGGAGCCCTGGGGAGGGTTATCGTAAGTGGATCGCCCGCGCAGGGAGTACGACGCCCCGCCTGTCCATGGCGGGCACGCCCGGAAGCTGGGTACCAGCAAGAACTCCACGGCCTTCGGGTCGCCACCTTTGACGAGCAAGGACACCCCCAACTGATGGCAGTGACCCAGCAGGAGATCGAGAACCGCTTGTGGGATGCCGCCGACGAGCTGCGCGTGGCGATGCCCGAAGCGCAGTACGCCTCCGTCATCTTTCCTCTGATGTTCTGGAAGTACCTGTCGGACACCTGGGAGCACCAGCACGAGCAGTTCCTGGCCGAGAACAAGGGCCTGGACGACCTGTCCGCCGAGGAAGCTCACGAGATCGAGTACCGCGACTACCAGTCGTTCGAGATCCCGTTCATCCACCCTGGCACCGTCCACCAGCGTCGCGCCTCCTGGACGTCCATCCTCGCCACCATCACCCAGCCTGGCCTCGGCCAGCGCGTCCGCGCTTCCCTGCAAGCCATCGAGACGGCCAACCCTGACAAGTTCTCCCGTCTGTTCGGGTCCATGACCTGGACCTCCGAAGAGGTGCTGCCGGGGGAGGTGCTGGCGGCGGTCATGCAGACGATGGACCGCACCCCGAAGATGCACGAGGGCAACATGTCCCACGACGTCCTCGGTGGGGCGTACGAGTACCTGCTGAAGCGGTTCTCCGACGGGTCGGGTACCCGAGCCGGCCAGTTCTTCACCTCCCGCGAGGTCGTCGAGCTGATTGTCGAGGTCTTGGACCCCAAGGGCCACGAGTCGGTGTACGACCCGACCTGCGGATCGGGCGGCATGCTCATCGCCTCCGCGAACCTCCTGAAGGCCCGCGGCGGGCGCGGCTACACACTCAAGCTGTACGGGCAGGAGGCCGTACCGGACACAGCGGGCGTGGCTCGCATGAACCTCTTCATGCACAACCTCACCCAGTTCAAGATCGAGGTCGGCGACACGCTGAAGGACCCGCGTTTCAAGAAGCCGGACGGGTCCGTCGCGCAGTTCGACGTGATCGTCGCCAACCCGCCCTACAGCCTCAAGTGGAAGCCCTGGAGCAATGACCCGCGCGCCCTCGGCGGAGTCGCCCCGCAGTCAACGGCGGACTGGGCGTTCGTACAGCACATGATCGCCAGCATGAGTCCGAGGAAGGGACGCGCCGGCGTCGTCCTGCCCCACGGCGTGCTCTTCCGAGGCGGCCAAGAGGCAGCCATCCGCCAGCGCGTCCTGGACGATGACCTGCTCGAAGCAGTCATCGGTCTGCCTGCCAACCTCTTCTACAACACCACCATCCCCACGGCGATCCTGGTGTTCCGCGCACCCCGCACCAAGGACCCGGAGCGGCAGGGCGGCGTGCTGTTCATCGACGCCTCCAAGCGGTTCACCAAGGCCAAAAACCGCAACATCCTCTCCGACGCCGACATCGCCGACATCGTGACCGCCTACCACTCCAAGATGGACGCCGACGGCAACCCAGTGGACCCCGACGGAGAAGGCGGACTCGCGGTGCGGTTCGTCCCCACCGCGGAGATTGCGTCGAACGGGTACGACCTGAACATCGGGCGGTACATCAAGCAGGCCGCCGCCGAGCAGGAAGACCTCGGCACCCTCATCGAGGCCTACAACATCGCTCGTGCTGAACGCCAGAAGACCGAGCAGCGCATGCTCGCCGTCCTCTCCGCCGCAGGGATCGAGGGCTTTGATGAGTGAGCCGTGGATTGAGACTCGGCTCGGGGAAATCGCCGACACACTTCTCGGCAAGACGCTCCCAAAGGGCAGTGGCAAGGATGCGGACGGGTACCCGTACCTTCGGAACGTGAACGTCCAGTGGCACCGCATCACCACCACTGGCCTCAACACGATGTCGTTCAACGAGGCAGAACGGGACAAGTACCGACTCTGCGCCGGCGACATCCTGCTCTGCGAGGGCGGCGAAGTTGGACGGCTTGCACTGGTCCGCGATGATTTGGACGGGATTTACTTCCAGAACGCGCTGCACCGTGTCCGTCTCCGCGTTGGAGCCGCAGCACTTCCCGAGTTCATCGCCCTGGGGCTGGAGAACGTAGTCAGCGGAGGCCATCTCGACACGCTTGTCACGAAGACAACCATCGCTCACATCAACCAGGCGAAGCTGCGGTCCCTTCCTGTCACGCTGCCGCCGCTGTCCACCCAGCAACGGATTGTCAAGGTCATCGGGGCGGTCGACGACCAGATCACCGCACTTGACGCTGAGGCAAGAGCGCTGGCCGCCGTTCTGCGTCGCCGACGAGCCGACCTCATCACCGACGATTCAGGTGTAGCCGTGAGGGCCGAGAACGCCTTCGACTTCTCCACCGGCGTCCGCCGGACACCCGACAGGGCGACCGGCCCGTACATGACGCCCTACCTCCGTTCTGCGAACGTCGGCTACGGGACGCTCGACCTGTCCGACGTGCTGGAGATGAACTACGACCCAGTGGAGCGCGAGAAGTTCGGCCTCCGCTACGGCGACGTTGTGGTGTCTGAGGGCAGCGCCAGCGCGAATGCTGTCGGAATGCCCGCCATGTGGCGAGACGAGCTGCCGGGGCCTGTCTGCACCCAGATGACCCTGCTCCGTCTTCGGGCGCTGGAAGGGGTCTGCATTCCCGAGTTCGTCTTCCACTGGAGCATGTGGGCCTACGAATCCCGGGCCTTCCTCGACATCGCGGGGGGCACCAACATCAAGCACATCAGCGCCAAGCGGGCGAAGGGCATGATCGTGCGTCTGCCGTCGCTCGACCGCCAACGCGAGATGGTGGCCGAGCTCGACGCGATGGAGTCTGTGGTGAAGGCGACCCGCGCGGAGGCCGCCCGTCTCCGTGACGTTCGAGCGGGGCTGCTGGCGGGGCTGCTGGACCGCACCGTTGAGATTGAGTCGGCCAAGCTGGAGGTCTGAGCCGTGGCGAAGGGCATTCGGGAGCGCGAGTTCCAGAACCTGATGATCCAGTGGTCCCTCCCCATGGGCTGGACCTTCACCGCAGGCAGAGCGCTGCCCCGGGAGACGACACAGACGGTGATGGCCGGCCTGTTGCGGGACGCCATCGTCCAGTTCAACCCCGGAGTGATCGACGGGTTCGACGTGGACGTGGTGGTCGAGGAGATCACCGCCACAGTCAATGCCGTCGAGGGCGGGCTGGTGCGGGCCAACGAGCAGGTGTTGCGCCTGCTGCGCGGGCACAAGGAGTTCCGAGATGCCGACGGGGCGTGGCACGCCCTGAAGGTCATCGACTTCGAGCACCCGACCGCCAACACGCTGGTCGTGTCGGACGAGGTGACCATCACCGTCCCCGGCAAGACCTCCCGCCGGTTCGACCTCGTGTACTGGGTCAACGGCCTGCCCCTGGTCGTGGTCGAGGTGAAGTCGCCGACCGCGAATTCCGGATGGGCGGACGCCGCCCGCGAGATCAATGACGTGTACGCCACCGAGTACCCGTGGTTCTTCACCCCCAACGTCTTCGCCGTCGCCTCCGACGGGCTGAAGCTGCGCTTCGGTGCCGCAGGTGCCCCCACGAACCTGTGGCAGCCGTTCCGGTCCACTGCCGACAACGAGAACCTGTCCGGGCAGGCCGACGTGCAGCGCTCCGTCGAACTACTGCTCAACCCAGCCACAGTCCTGGACATGCTGGCCAACTTCGCCTTGTTCGACACCTCCGGGGGTGGGGTGGACACGAAGTACCTGCCCCGCTACCCGCAGATGGAGGCCGCCCACCTCATCCACAAGCGAGTCCTGGCCGGGGGCCGGAAAGGTCTGATCTGGCACCACCAAGGCAGCGGGAAGACGCTGCTGATGGTGTTCGCCGCCTCGCTACTGCTGGCCGACACCCGCACCGAATCGCCCACGATCATCCTGCTCTCGGACCGGACCCAACTCGTCCGCCAGACCTCCGGCGTGTTCACCTCCGCCATGGGGAGCGCCTACTTCCACCAGCCCGCCACCAGCCAGGAATTGCGTGCCCTGCTGGCCGACGACGTGCGCGGCGTCATCTCCACGACCGTCCACAAGTTCGCCGACGCCGGCAAGAACCTGTCGACCCGGGACAACATCATCGTGCTGGTGGACGAGGCACACCGCACCCAGTCCGCCCGGTCGGCGTCCCTGGCCGGGCAGATGCGCGCAGCGCTGCCGCGCGCGAAGTTCTTCGGCATGACCGGCACCCCCGTCAGGAACCTCTCCACCGACACCTTCTCCCTCTTCGGCGAAGAGACCGACCCGGGCAGGGTGCTGCACCGATACTCCGTGTCCCGGTCTCTGCTGGACGGGGCCACCGTTCCGGTCCTGCTGGACCCGCACCCGGTCGCCTTCGATTTAGACGACCAGGCGTTGCAGGCTGAATTCGACCAGTTCGCCGACGACTTCGACCTCGACGACCCCGACCGCGAACTCCTGTCCCGCAAGTTCGGGCGCCTCACCTCGGTGTTCGCCAACCCCGACCGCATCCACGCGGTCTGCCAGGACATCGTGGACCACTACCTGGCCGGCGCCTACCGCAACGACCTGAAGGCCCAGGTCGTCGCCTACAACCGTGAGCTGGCCGTGGCCTACACGGACAAGATCAACGAGCTGCTGGCAGGCTTCGAGGCGTCACAGGTGCTCGCCGAGGTCGGCAAGCATGGCCGGATCACCGCCGAGGTCAACATCTCCGTCTCGGACGCCAAGGGCGAAGATCCCGCCATGCGCCCGTTCCGGCTATCGGAGGCCGAGGAAGAGGAGCAGAAGCGGCGGTTCCTCACCCCGGACGACCCGCTGTGCTTTCTGGTGGTGACCGCGAAGCTGATGACCGGGTTCGACGCCCCCAACGAGGGCGTCCTCTACCTGGACAAGCCGCTGAAGGCCCACACCCTCTTCCAGACGATCACCCGCCCGAACCGTACCTGGGTGTCCCCCACCGGGTTCGTCAAGACCTCCGGCGTGATCGTGGACTACATCGGGCTGGCCGAAGAGGTGCAGCGGGCCGTCGTCGATCCCACCTCGCCGGGCACCGGTAAGGGCGGCGGGTTCGTCACCGACCTGTCCGAGCTCGTCGATGAGTTCCGCACCACCTTCGCCCGCATCGAAGACCTTCTCGTGGACGTGGACGGCCTGGACCTCGCGGTCCACACGTACGAGTCCGTACGGGCCATCAACGCCTTCCTGGACGCCAACCCTGGCGCCGCTGAGGTGTTCAGCAAGGACTACCGGCTCCTGGCCCGCCTGTATCCGCTCATCAGCACCGACAAGCGGGTAGCCAAGTACCGCGACGGTCTCGGGCTGTTCGGGTCCGTGTACACGACCCTGTTCAAGAAGTCCTCCGACGAGGAGAGGAAAGAGCGGCTGAGCGAGCTGGGACCGATGGTCCTGGAGATCATCAACGCCCACGTCCACTCCTTCTCCGTGGTCGCCACCCGAGAGGAAGCCCTTGTCCTGGACGCGCAGGGCATCGCCATCCTCAAGGAACTGATGGCCCTTGTCCGGCCCAAGCCCGGCAAGGACGGCGAGGACAAGAGGCCGCCGTCCGCAGCGGAGATCTTGGACCACATCAAGGCCGCCCTCGACAAGGGCGTCGAACCGGGGTCCGCGAAGTACACCGCCCTCGCCGAGCGGATCAAGCTGCTGCGGGACCGGATCATCCAGAACTCACAGGACGCCCTGGAGTTCCTGTCCGAGGCGCTCCGGATCGCTCGCGCCATCGTGAACGCCGGAAAGCACCCCGACGAAGCCGTCGTGCTGGACGACGACCACGTGGGTGTCCTGTCGCGGATCATCCACGACCACGCACCTCCCGGCCTCACCATCACGGAAAGAAACCTGGCCGAGGAGATCGACCAAGTGGTCACCCGCACCCTCGCCCAGTCATGGGACAACGCCGACGCCCGCAACCGAGGCGTCCGTCGCGCCACCGCCGCGGTCTTCCGCAAGTACCTGCTGAAGCCGGTGGGAGAGCCATATGACTCCACCGTCGCCTACATCGAAGCCCACTACCTAGTCGACTAACGAACGAAGGCCCGGCAACCTGTGGCGGCTGTCGGGCCTCGCCGCGCTGCTCGGGCCATGATCATGGCGCTGGCGCAATCGATCTTCCGATCGCTTCTGATCGGATGGCCCCAGCGCTTCCCGCCCCCGGCGTCTCGGTCTCCGCCATCACGCGGCATGGCCGCTGGCCGGGACAAATCTCCCGTCGTTCACGGGCACATCCGGGCGGCCGATCAGTAGCGTGACATCCGATGCGCGGCGTGGGGCTCTGAGACCGTTCAGGGCGGCCGTGGACGCCTGTGCGGGCTTCCTTGGTCAGGGAAGGTGATCTTGCCTCTCTCCGTCGTTTCTGGAAGCGCTCACCTTGACGTAGCGGGCTACGCGGGCGACGCCAGTGATATGGAAGCCATCCGGCATCAGATCTGGGTCGCTGCTCCATGGGCGGGCGGACGATCCCGGGTCGGGTAGGTAGGCGACGATGTGATCCACGAGATCGGCGGCCAGGAAAGGGGCGGCACGGTCCAGTCCGCCGTCGAGGAGGAGGCGCCGAACTCCGCCCGCGTGAAGTGTCTTCAGCAGTTCGTGCTGTCCGAGCCGGAGGGGGTTGCTCGGGAGGCGGATCATGCCGGGGCCGTGGCTCTGCGGGGTCGCTTCCTCAAGGCGGCCATCGGCACTCAGAACGACGTCGGCGGCAAGCAGCGACTCGTGCGAGGACGGGATGCGCTTGAGCGCGCTCATCCGGCCCTCGGCGGTCTCGGTGTAGAGCCAGGTGACCACGGGTCGGCCGAGTGCCAGGGCGGTGCTCCACTGGCCGAGTACGAGCATCGCCTCCTCGGCGAGCACGTCGGTCTCCACGCTCACGCCCGCCTTGCGCAGTTCGGCCACCCCGCCTTCACCGCGGGAGGTGGGGTCGATGACGGCGATGACCACGCGGACGATCCCGGCGTCGATGAGGAGCTGGCGGCAGGCCGGCGCGCGGCCCACGTGGTTGCAGGGTTCCAGGGTGACCACGGCTGTTCCGCCCTTCGCCGCTGCTCCGGCGGCCAGCAGAGCGTTCCCCTCGGCATGGGCTTCGCCCTTGCGGGCGTGGTAGCCCTCGCCGACAGGTTGGCCGGCGGCGTCCAGGATCACGCAACCGACCGGCGGGTTGGGGCTGGTGGAGGCGAGACCGTGGGCCGACAGCGCGATGGCGCGCCGCATGGCCTGAAGTTCGAGGTTGGAGGCCATCAGCAGGCCACCGCCTCGGCCAGGGCCAGCCGGAAGGCAGCCACGGCGGGGAGGCGCCGATGGGCGGCCAGCGAGCGTTCGACTGACGTCAGCACGTTGATGATTCTCACCGAGCCTGCGGCGCGGGCGATATTGAGCGCCTCGGCGGCCGTCGTGGCCGCCTGTTCGGGGTCTCCCTGTCCGGCGTAGGCAGAGGCCAATCCCGCCAGGGCCACGCCGCGGTCCCGGCGGTACACCGATGGCAGTGTAGGCAGCGCGTGCTCGAAGGTGGCGACCGCACGTTGTGGCTTCCTCAGCTCCAGCCAGCAGCGGGCACGTTGTACCTCGACGTAGGCGGGCGTGCAGAACGACCCGTGTCCGCTTCGGGCGTCGCCATCGTCATTGGCCGGCAACGCGAGTTCGTGGGCCTCGTCCAGTAGCCGGTGGCAGACCCGTTCCTCGCCGTCGAGGGCGTGGCCTTGGGCCTGCTGCTGCACGATCGCCGCGCGCATCGGCGCCGGCAGGTGACCGGACTGCCGGAGCGCGGAGGCGGCCAGGCCGAGGACATCACCGGCCCGGCGTCTACCCATGGCCTGCTGACTGCCGCGGAACATGGTCCACGCGATCATCTCGTCGTCGCCGATCTCATAAGCCCACATGGACGCGCGGTCGGTCCAGCGCTCGGCCTGCTCGACGTCTCCGGCGTCCTCGTACAGCCACGCCGCCGACTCGGCGTAGCGGGCCGCGAGGTTGAGGACCTGGACGCGATCGTGTCCACGAGCAGGCACCAGCAGATCCTCCAGGACGGTGATCTGCTCGCAGACGGCCGGAACGGTATGGCGAGGGCCGAGCAAGTTGTCGCGTTGGACGAGTAGATGCCACTGCTCGCGCAAGTGGTCGAGGACGTCGCCGTACTGCTCTTTGCCAGGTGTCGAGACCGGTGCACGACGCCGGAGCGACGTGGCCGACTTCGGGGCTTCGCCTCCGAACAGCTCGGCCTCAGTCAGGTCGAGGGCCTTGCAGAGCAGCACCCGGTAGAGGGCGTTGGGCTGGTAGGCGCCCTTTTCCCAGAAGCGGATGTTCCGGCACAAGCTCGCGGTCTTGGGCAGCGGCAAGTCATCCCCGGCGGCCTGGCGCATCAGCCGGGCAAGGCCCTTGAGGCTGAGCAACCGCTCCAGCCTGGCCTGGCGGAGCCTTCTCGCCCACTCGGGCAGCGCTTGATCGTCCATCCGTATGCACCTCGCCGCAGAGAGGGAGGGAAGGGGGCGGAAAGCCTTCCTCGTGCTTCCCCTAGTCTCCCCTGCCGCCCGGGTGTCCCACCAGGCTGTGATGGTTCTGTGCCTGTCCGGCACCGGAGTCCGGTTCCGGGCAGACCACGTCATCCGTGGACAGAACGATCGCCCGACGCCTGCCGGCCGAGGCAGGCCAGGAAGGTGACACCAGTGACGACCATTACCGGCAGCACGCTCAACGAGCTGTTCACCAGCGCGGTGCGGCTGACCATCGACGGCGACAAGGTCAGCCCCCGCGGCATGGACACCCGCGAGCTGCTGGACGTGCGCCTACTGCTCGAAGATCCTCGCGCGCGGCTCCTGCACGCTCCGCCTGGTCGCGTGCTGAACACCGCGTTCGCCGTCGCCGAGACCGTCTGGATCCTGTCGGGATCCGACGCGCCGTGGATCTATGAGTTCAACGGCCAGCTCCGACAGTACGCCGAGGACGACGGCATCCTGCGCGGCGCCTACGGCCCGCGCATGCGCTGCTGGGACGGCTCGGTCGATCAGCTCGCCCTGGCGCTGTCCACGCTTCAGGGTGACCCGGATTCGAGACGGGCCGTCATTCAGCTCTACGACCCGGCCCGTGACGCCGGCGGGCATCGGGATGTGCCCTGTACCTTGGGCTACCGTTTCCACCTTCGTCGTGGTCGCTTGCACATGGCGACCACCATGCGCAGCCAGGACCTGTGGACCGGCCTGCCCTACGACATCTTCGCGGCCACCACCCTGCACGAGCTGATGGCCGGCTGGCTGGGTGCCGAGCTGGGCGAGTACCACCACCACGTGGACTCGCTCCACGTGTACGAACGCGACCTGGACAAGGTGGTCGCCGTCCTCGATACGGCGGTCTCCACGCCCGGCAAGCTGCCCTCCCTGGAGACGCCGTGGGAGGGGTTCGACGCCCTGCTGGCCGATGTCCGGTCCGGCCGGATGGTCGATCATCCCGGCTGGGACATCATGGCCGCCGTGCTGGCCAGCTACCAGCAGTGGAAACGCGGCGACCGTGACGCCGCCGTACGCAGCGCCGAGGGCGTCGGCGGCCTCCTCGGGGAGGGCCTGTGCGCCTGGTACGCCGTTCTGAAGAGCCGGTGATCTCGATGCCTCCCCATGTCGTCCTCGGCTTGTGCTCCTTCACGCACGACTCGGCCGCGGCCCTGCTCGTCGATGGCGAGCTGATCGGATTCGTCGAGGAGGAGCGCCTGTCCGGGGTCAAGCACACCCGCGCCTACCCCGAGCGGGCAGTCTCCTGGCTGTTGTCCGAGGCGGGCATCACCGCAGAGGAGGTGAACGCGGTCGCGTACAACTTCCACGGCCTCCACTACTTGAAGGTGGTTCCCACTGCCCTTGGCCTGGCTTTGGACCCCGCCACTCGTGAATTCGCGGCAAGGCGCGCGGCCAGCTTCACCAAGGTGGGCTTCCGCACTCTTCACCGCGTCCACGGGTTGAGGCGCCGCTTCCCCCATGCTCGTATCCGCCCGCTCCTCCACCACCGCACCCACCAGATGTACGCCTTCGCCGCCTCGGGCTGGGAGAGCGCGGCCGTCCTGGTCGTGGACAGCCTCGGCGAGGCCCAGACCACCACCATCGCGCTCGGACGTCAGCTCCAGCCCGGCCGGCCGGCCTTGCGCTCCCTCTACGAGCTGACCGACCCGGCCTCACTCGGCTACGCCTACGGCGCTGTCACCGAGCACCTGGGCTGGCGCCGGGGCGACGAGGAGGGGACCGTGATGGCGCTGGCCGCGTTGGGCGATCCGGCCCGCTTCCGCGCCCTCTTCTCCGACATGATCCCCGTCACGCCGACCGGATTCTCCCTCAACCCGGCCTACTTCGCGCCCCGGGTGCTGTCGTCGTCCTTCGCCCGGCTGACGCCCCGCTTCGCTGCCGAGACCTGTTCACGCCGCGGCGGGGACGTCCCGATCGGCCAAGTCCATCAGGACTTGGCCGCCGCGCTCCAGGAGCGGACCGAGCAGGTGATGCTGCATCTGGCTGGTCTGGCCAGGACACGTACCGGGATGAAGCGGTTGTGCCTCGGCGGTGGTGTCGCCACCAACTGCGTGTCCGTCGGCAAGATCGTGGAGTCGGGTCTCTTCGCGGAGGTGTTCGTGCCTCCGGCTCCGGGCGACGCGGGTACGGCGATCGGCGCAGCCGCCGCCGTCCACCTGGAGAGCGGGACAAGCCCTCTGGCCGGCGTCGCGGGCACGTGCTACCTCGGCCCCGCCTTTCCCGGCCAGATGCCAGAGGTCACAGGGTTCACGGAGCACCGGATCGACGGCGATGTCGCCGCGTTCTTGGCGGAGCGGCTGGCCGGCGGTCAGATCGTCGGCCTGTTCCGGGGGCGGGTCGAGGCCGGGCCTCGCGCGCTCGGGAACCGGTCGATCCTGGCCTCGCCGCTGATCCCGGACGTGGTCGCGCGGCTGAACGACACGGTGAAGTTCCGCGAGCCCTTTCGCCCGTTCGCGCCCATGGTCACGGCCGAGCACGCCGCCGACTACTTCACCCTCGGCCAGGAGTCGCCGTTCATGTCGATGGCCTCGGGCGTGACCGAGCTGGCCCGGCGGCGGATTCCCGCAGTCGTGCACGCCAACGGCACCGCTCGCGTCCAGACCATCACAAAGGACGGCAACCCCTTCATGCACGCCGTACTGACCGCCTTCGCCGGCCGGACCGGCATCCCCGTCCTGATCAACACCTCGCTCAACGTCAAGGGCAAGCCCATCTGCGGCACACCGGTCATGGCGCTCAAGTGCCTGGCGGGCACCGGCCTGGACGCCCTGCTCATGGAAGGCAGGTGGATCACCCGATGAGGATCGGCTACAGCTTCTGGGGTTTCCTGGGGCCCGGCATCACCGACACCCCGGACGGCGGGCGCAGCCATCGACGTCCCTTCATCGACGCCATCCGCGCCGCTGGCCACGAGGTGGTCTTCCTCCAGCGGAACCGCGATCTCGCCGAGGCCGAGGACCACATCGCCGATCGGTACGCGTTCGATGCCGGCCTGCCTGAGATCGACGTCCTCTTCGCCGAGTGGCGCTGGCCCATACCCGGCCGCAACACGACCGCCTGCGACGTCCCTGGGCACACCTGCGATCTTCATCGCCAGGAGGACCTGCTCGACCACTACACGTACTCTCGCGGCACGCCCACGATCGTCTGGGACAAGGACCGGAAAATCCCGCTGGACCACCCCCTGCGCCGACGCCACGGCGTGGTGGTCTGTGAGGCTGCGCTGCTCCCCTCCCTCGGGTCTCGCCCGCTGCTGTTCCCTCTGGACGACGTCCTCCTAGACGAGGCCGATCCGCCGGTGCTTGCCGCGCAGGCGCGGCCCATTCCTTTGACCTACATCGGCAACCAGTACGACCGGGACCAGGCGTTCGACCACTACTTCGCCCCGGCCGCCGCCCGCCTGCCCCACCAGGTGGCCGGGAAGTGGCCCACCATCGGCCGCTGGCCCAAGGTGACCTTCCTCGGCAGGGTCCCCTTCAGCGAAGTGGGCCGGATGTACGGCGAGAGCCTGGCGACGGTCCTGCTGCTCCCGGAGCGGTACGCGGCAGTGGGCCAGATGACGCAGCGCATCTTCGAGGCGGTTCTGGCCGGGTGCCTGCCCCTGGCGCCGTCCGACATCGCCTGCGTTCGCCGGTTCGTGCCGGAGGAGCTGATCGTCAACGACGGGCATGAGGTGCTCGCCGCGGTGGATCGGCTGCTGTCCATCGCCGGCACCGCCGCGCACGCCGAGCTGATCTCAGCGTGTCTGGCCAAGCTCGACATGTTCCGGCTCAGCCACCAACTCCGGATGGTGGAGGACATCTTGGCCGCCTTCGACGCCCTCCGCCCTCACACTGCCTGGAGGTGTCGATGAACACGGACCCGCATCTCGTCGTTACCGCTCTGACCAGGCCCGTTTCTACTATGGTGGAGCACCATGCAGATGAACCGGGTGGCCGTCGTCGGTTCCGGCGGAAGCGGCAAATCCCACGTGGCCCGCGAACTCGGCCGTCTGCTCGATGCGCCGGTCACGCATCTCGACGCGGTCTACTACGACGACGAGTGGAACCCGCTGCCGCCAGAGAAGTTCGAGGCGGCCCAGCGAGAGCTGGTCGCGGCGCCGCGCTGGGTGATCGATGGCAACTACAACTCCTCGCTGCACGTCCGGCTGGAAGCCTGCGACACCGTGGTGATGATGGACGTGCCCACCTGGGCCGCCCTGTGGGGGATCGTCTCCCGCCAGATCCGGCACGGCGCCGGCCAGCACACCTCCGGCGTCTACAACCGCATCCACTGGGGCGTGATCACCTACGTGGCCACCTACCGGCGGCGCATGCGGCCCAAGGTGCTGGCGAAGATCCACGAACTCGCCGCGGGCAAGCAGGTGGTGTTCCTGACCAGCCGCGCCAAGACACGCCGCTGGCTGGAACAGGTGGCCGCCGGCCGCTGACCCGCCGTGGCGGCGGCGTGGACGGGTGGCGCCCATGACGTCGCCCGAAAACGCCTTCACGCATCCGGCCATCGCATCGCACCTGTACCAGGAGGAGTCACGCCTGGCGGCCCGTACCTCAGCCTTGCACCAGGCGAAGATCCAGGGAAGGGCAGTCGCCGAGGTCATCGCCGACCTGGCCACCGATCACCTGGCCGAGCCCCGGCAGGCGATCGTCGCGGACCTGGGCTGTGGCCGCGGCACCAGTAGCCGAATCCTGGCCGAGCGCCTCCGGCCTCGCCACCTGCTGGCCATCGACACCTCGCAGGCGATGCTCACCGCCGCACGCACCCGGGTCGAGGGCGCTCCGACGAGGGTCACCTGCCTCCGCGCTGACTTCCACCGCCTACCCGTCGGGGACGCCACCTGCGCGGTGGTGGTGGCCGCGTTCTGCCTCTACCACGCCCCCGACCCGCGCCTCGTCATCGCCGAGATCGCCCGCGTTCTCGTCGAGGGCGGGATTGCCATCATGGTCACCAAGTCGGCCGACAGCTATCAGACCCTCGATCTCCTGGTGGCCGCCGCAGGCATAGACGCCGGGGCGACGCGTAGGCCGAGCCTGTACGGGACCGCTCACAGCGGCAACCTGGAGGCGCTCACAGCGCCGATCCTCCCGATCGTGCACGTGGAACACGAGGAACACCGGTTCGCCTTCACGGGGCTGGACCATGTCGCTGCCTACCTTGCCACCACGCCCAAGTACGAGCTGCCGTCCGTTATGGCCACCGACCCAGACGCGATCGCCACGGCACTGCGCTCCCGCGTGATCGACGCCCCGGTCGTAGCCGCCTCCACCGTCACTTACCTGATCGCCAAGCGGGGTGACGCATCATGACCTTCAGCAAGCCGTACGCCACCCGGGAAGCCCTCGAAAAGACCATCGCCCACCACGCATGGCTCAACGAACATGCAGGCCCACTCCGGCTCCCCGCCATCAGGACCGTTCGCGCGGACGGCATCGACTTCGCCTCGATCGAAGGCCGCCACGCCCGGTTCACCGACGCCCCGGCCGTGGCCACCGCCCTCGGCCGTGCCCACGCCGCCGCATGGAAGGGCGATCTGCACCGTGCGCTCCTCACCACCGCACACCCTATGGCCGATGGTCGTGAGCTGCCCGACTTCGTCTCGCCACGCATCGCAGCTCTGCGCAGACACCGCGCCGCCGGGTTGGTCAACGCCCATCAGATGACCGCCGCCCAATCACTCCTCGCCGCCAGCCCGGCCACCCCGGTCGCCTTCTACAAGGACACCAACCTGCGCAATGTCCTCATCACCGCTGATGGGCCCGTCATGGTGGATCTCGACGACCTCACCCTGGCGCCGTTCGGCTACGACCTCGCCAAGCTGCTGGTCACCTTGGCCATGACGTACGGGCCGCTCCCACCCGAGACCTTCACGACGTCCCTGGCCTGCTACAACCAGCCGCTCATCGACGCGGGCCTACCCCCCGTCCCCATCGGCCGGTTCCTCGGTCACGCCGAGCTGCATCACCTGCTCACCCTGCCCTATCTCGGCAAGAGCGGTTACCGGCATCCGTGGCCGACCGTCCGCCCCCGACCAGAGGACCTGACGTGATCTCCACCGAACTCATCTTCACCCGCCACGGCGAGGCGCAATGCAACGTGGACGGCGTCGTCGGCGGTCCCGGTACCTGCACCGGACTGACCGACCTCGGCCGACGGCAGATGACCTTGACCGCTGCCCGCCTCCTCATCCAACATGACGCCGAACCGTTCACCCACGTGTACGCCGGACCTCGCCTGCGGCTCCGCGAAAGCGGTCGTATCCTGGCCGACGCTCTCGACCTGCCGCTGCTCATCAGCAACGCCCTGGACGGCCCCGTCCACGGCGAGGCCGACGGCAAGCCTTGGCACGAGGTCAAGACCGCCTTCCGCGGCGGCCCGCACGCTCATCCCGATGAACCCTGGGCACTGGGTTCCGACACCTGGAACGGCTACCTCAAGCTCGCCGGCGCGGTCCTCGCCGACCTCATCCGCCACCACGAAGGCGACCGCGTCCTGTTCGTAGCACACGGCGAAACCGTGCTCGCCGCGCACACCCTCCTGCTCGACCTCCGTCCCGGCCTGATGACCAGCTTCACCCTCGACCACGCCTCGATCACCCACTGGCAACTGCACCGCAACCGGTTCGGCGACGAGCGGTGGATGCTGCTGCGCCACAACGACACCGCCCACCTGACCACGCCGGCCATCTCGTGAGCGGCACTGACCCCGAGCTGTTGGCCATGGCCCGCCGACACCTGGGGCCCGTCACGCCGCTTCCGCGCCTTGACCTGCCGTCGCACCTCCAGGTCCTTGCCGCGAGGGACGGGCAGCGCTACATCCTCAAGCACCACCAGGCGCCCGACCGGTTCCATGCCGAAGTCCGCGCCTACTCCACCTGGGTCCCAGCCCTGAAGGAACACGCTCCAGCCCTCATCCACGCCGACCCCGACACCCTCTCCCTGCTACTGACCGCCATCCCCGGGCAACGCGCCACGCAGCTCCCCGAGGACTCCCTCGCTGAACGTCGGGCACACCGCGACGCGGGCCACGTCCTGCGTCTCCTCCACCAAGCTTCGCCCGGCCCGCACACCGCGACCGACGTACCTGCCTACCTCGCTGAGCGCATGCGCTGGTGGGCCGCCCGCGCGCACCTGGCGGCCCTCATCACCTCCTCCGACCTTCGCCTCCTGCACTACTGGGCGGACGAGATGGCCGCAGAGACACTCGAGACCACGGTGTGCCACCTGGACTACCAGCCACGGAACTGGATCGTCAGAGACGCGGGACGGGTCGGCGTCGTCGATTTCGAGCACACCCGCCTGGACGCTCGCATCCGCGATTTCGCCCGCCTCGAACACCGCTACTGGCGGCGGGCACAGCACTTGCGCACGGCCTTCTTCGACGGCTACGGCCGCCCGCTCGATTCCACCGAACACCAGCTCCTGGAACGCTTCCGCCTCCTGGAGGCGGTGACCGCACTGGTACGAGGCCACGAAGCGAACAACGCGGAACTCCTGACCCACGGCCGCACACTCATCGCCAGCATCCACCAACCACCTCAGAGGACCCCTATGCCCACGCCAGCCACCTCCCACGGGCCACGCGAGTCACTTCCCCGGCGAGCCGTCGTCACCGGCGCGGCCGGTTTCATCGGCTCCCACCTGTGCCAGGCATTGCTCGCGCGGGGGGTAACCGTGATCGGTGTAGACCGCCGCGATCCTCGCAAGCACCTCAGCGCCGCCCACAACCTGGCCGACATCCGCACTCACCCAGGCTTCGTCTTCGCCACCGGCGACCTGCGCACCTGCGCCATCGAACCCCTGCTGCTCGACGCCGACGTCGTCTTCCACCTGGCCGGCGTCCCAGGCGTCCAGCCCTCTTGGGGAGCCGACTTCGACGACTATGTCGCCTCCAACATCTCGGCCACCCAGCGGCTCATGCACGCGGTGACGAGGCTGCGCATCCCGCGTCTCGTCGTCGCGTCCTCCTCCAGCGTCTACGGCGCCCCCGACGGCGACCGCCCCAGCGCCGAAACCGATCACCCGCGCCCCGCCTCCCCGTACGCGGTGACCAAGCTCGCGGAGGAACAGCTCTGCCTCGCCCACGCGGCCCGATCGGACTGCGACACCACCGTGGTGGCCTTGCGGTACTTCACCGTCTACGGCCCGCGCCAGAGGGAGGACATGTTCGTCCAGCGCCTCCTTACCGCAGCCTCGACCGGACTGACCCTCCAGATCTACGGGGACGGCAAGCAGTGCCGCGACTTCACCTACATCGACGACGCCATCAACGCGACCATCGCGGCAGGCACCGTCTACCTGCCCAACAGCGTGATCAACGTCGGGGCCGGCCGCACCATCAGTCTCAACGACGTCGTAGAACGAGCCCACCAGCTCACCGGCCAGCCCATCAACGTCCGATCCACCAGCGCACGGAGCGGGGATGTCTCTGTCACCTGCGCCGACGTGACCTCAGCGCGTCGACTGCTCGGCTGGGCCCCGACCACCGACTTGGTCACCGGCATGGCCACGCAGCTCGACTGGATGGCCTCCAGCCGAAGCCCTTCCCCCATCGCGGCGGAGGCCGTCTGACGGCACCAGAAGCCACGGCGCGGGCAGACCAGCCCACGATCACACTCAGGCTGCCCGCGCCGTCCACAGGCAGACGACCGCCGATATCCGGAGTGATCAGCGGTCAGGACACATCGGGTAGCCAGGGCGGGAGCTGCGGAGCTGGTTCGCTCTGAGACTGGTCCTGGTGGTACTTGCACGGGCCACCGCCAGTGGCCACGGTGCACGCGCTGCCCTTTCTCGTCAGGCGACCGCATTGCACGGCGGGATCATGGACATGGCACAGTCCTGACGGCCGAGCGTCGATGGGGCAGGGCTCGCCCTTCTTGGTGGTGGCCCGGCATCGCAGCCTCGTCGGCGCATGCTGTGGGGGCTGCTCGCTGGCCGGGACGGGCGGTGCGCTTGGTTGCAGATGCTGGTCAGCGGTGCGTGAGTACAGCCGCCGTCGGGTGGGACCTACAGCGCGGCAGGTGGTCACGAAGACGACTAAGGCCACCGGTTCCGGCACGGTCCCGGACGGCGGCTCTCCCCAGCGCACCCACACAGGGACCACGCCGGAGTCGGCCTCGACCAGAAGCTTTCGGGCGGACCACGGTTTCTCGGTCTGGTCGATCTCGATGGCGATCGGCGGGCCGTCGAGCCGTTCGCACACCACGTCCAGATAACCGGACCGATCCGGATGAGCTCCGGGAAGTTCGGCCAGACTGGGCACCTCTCGCCGGACCCGCCAGCCGTGGGCAACGCCCCAGGCGACCACCGCGCGAGTGAGTTCGGCCGTCACCCGGGCTGCCGACCAATCAGTGAACGTCAGCGGCGCCAGCCAGCGGGCCAGAGACTGACCCGCGCGCTGCGCGCGAACCTCCAACTTCACGCTGCTGTGTTTCCCTGCCGCCCGCGTCCAGATGCCTGTGGACAGGTAGTTGTCGCCTATCCGAGGCGACGTTCCTAGCGGGTGGAGCCGCGAGGTCTAGCGGCTTGGCTAGCGGTGCAGCCTCGTTCTGAGCTGGGATCTAGCGTTCTAGCGGCCCCATGCGAACGCCCCTGGAATCGGCTCCAGGGGCATTCGATGAGGTGATCGGCGCGCTAGGGCTGGGTCTTCCGCTTGCCGTACGCGTCGGCGATGTCGGACCGGTTGAAGCCCTTGCGGTTGCGGCCCTTACCGGCGGAGTCGCGGCCCCAGGTGTCCTCGGTCTTGACGCCGTACTCCTTGAGGCGGGCGGTCAGTGTGGCGGTCTTGGCGTCGTCCTCCAGGTCCGCCCACTGGCCGTAGGCGTCCGGCCGGTGCTCGGCCAGCCGGTTCACTACCGTGCTGTTCCAGACCTTCTCTTCCTTGGCCGTGGTCACGGTCAGGATGTCGGCCAGCAGATCGTAGGAGACCCGCTGGGGCCCTTTCTGGCCGATCGCCTGCCCGGACAGCGTTCCGGCCTGCTGGCGGAGGTGGTGGGCGCGTTCGGCGATCAGCTCGGAGGTGGGGCCGTCCAGGTAGGCGGAGCGGACGATGGTCGGGTCTTCGGCGATGCCGACGGCCCAGGAGATGCCCTTGTCGTTGAGGGTGAACATGGTGGCCTTGACGCCGGCCTGGTGCATGCCGGTGCCGAGGATCATGTCGTTCTCCTGCCAGCCCATCACCCGCAGGCAGATCCGGATGCCCGCGTTCGCCGAGATGGCCTTGGGCAGGCTGTCCTTGTCCGGCCGCTGGGTGGCCAGGATGAGGATGATCCCGAGGGCGGGGCCGCGCTTGATGATCGCGGTGGCGTACTTGGCGGCCTCCTCGCCGTACTCGTCGTCGGCGAACAGCTCCTGGCACTCGTCGATGGCGACCACCATCGGGTGCAGGCCCAGGTCGCGCCGGGCCGCCAGTTCGGGGGTGACCTTGAACTCGGGCGCCTGGTGGCGGGGCAGGCCGTCGATCACCTCGGCGCGCCGGTCCAACTCGGCGTACACCTCGGCGAGCGAGGCGACGCAGGCGGCCTTGGCGGAGTCGGTGGCGCCCTTGGCGTAGTGGTGGGCCACCTTCTCTAGCGCCGACAGGTCCCCGGTGCCCTTCAGCTCGAACAGCCGCAACTCGGCCAGCGGGTCCAGCGCGCAGGCCAGCAGTAGCACCCGCAGCGCGAATGTCTTGCCGTAGCGCGGCATGGAGCCGATGAGCACGTTGGCGAACATGAGCAGGATCGAGATCGGCCGGCCGCGCTGGTCGTTGCCGTACGGAACCGGCTCGAACAGGCTGACCTGCCCCGACGTGGCCAGCGGCCAGGCGGGCTGCCGGGCCTTGCGCATCTCCTGATCGCCCACCCACAGCACCAGGCGGCCGGGGTGCTCCTCCGAGACCGGTTCGGGCCACACGCACCCGAGGGCGCGGCGCAGGCCGGAGGCGAGCTTGTCGCGCTTGTCCAGTACCTCGGACACGGTCACGCCGAGCGGGAGATCGACCTCGGCCCGCCAGCCCGGCCCGTCGCGCATGATCGGGGCGGGGAAGGTGATGCCGCGCCCGTTCTTGCCGAGGGCCTGGTTGATGGCGGAGATGCCGAGCGAGCCGAGCGCGTCCAGCACCTGGTCACTGGTCAGCTTGCGCACCCGGTTGGGGATGACCGCCCGGTCCAGCAGCGGCTGATCGGCGGGCGTCCCGAGCACCCCCGCCCCGGCGATGAGCACGCCGAGGATCGCCCACTGCACCCAGGTGGGCGAGGCCATGGCGACGAAGATGCCGACCAGGACCGCCGTGATCGCGCCGATGAGGAGCGTCCACAGGCGCGCCTTGACCCGGTCGTCGCGCTGCCGCGACAGGGCCAGGTACTCCGCCGCCTCCTCCTTCGTGGCCGCCGCACGCCGCACCGGGCGGCCCTCCAGGTCGAACAGCCACCGCACCAGAGCCACCAACAACCGCCAGGCGCCGGCTGGGGAACGCCCCGCGAGCTTGGCGGCGTACTTCGGGGAGCGCAGCGCGTGGTAGGCCAGCACGTAGCCGGAGTGCTCGGCCTGCCACTTCAGCACCTGCAAGGCATCCGCCCGCGACCGCAACCACAGCGGCACCAGCGGCTGCCGCTCCTGGCGGCGCGCGGCCAGCTCGGCGAGCAAGTCTGTCGGTTCGGGCTGGTGCGCCTGATCAACGAGAACCACGGTCCCCTCAAGAACGCTGTCGCTCTCCTCCGGGGCCTCCCGGGCAGCCTTCTCCGGCGTGGTCTCAGCGGCGACGCGCACGTCCTCGTCCTCGGCCTGGAGAGCGATCACCATGCGGTCGCTCATCTCCTCCGTGGCGGTCATGCCTGCACCTCCGTCCGGGTGACCAGCGAGCCGAGGCTCTCGGTGTGCACGGCGAGCGCCTCCACGACGACCCGTGTCCCGGCGACCGCGTGCCCGGTCAGACGGCACAGATCGGCCAGGATGAGCAGCACGACCACCACGAAGACACGCACCGCCGTGAAGGCTGTGCGCCCCCATCCGGCGCGCCGCATGGCCGCCCACATCTGCCCGGCACTTCGAGCGTCCGCGTCCGCCTCTCGCGTGGCGCACAGCAGGAACACGAACACGCCCATGGGGGGAATCAGGAAGCTCGTCATCACGCCGCCTCCGCCTGGCTCGTGCCGGTCGGCTGCACGCCGCTCTGCGATGGGGGAGCGGCCTGGGAGCCGCGTGTCCCGGCCGCCTTGGCTTCGGCAGCCTGCGCCCGCTCCTTGTCCACCTCGGCGATGATGTCTTCGGCCTCGCGCTGCTCCAGTCCCCACCGGTTCATCAGCGGGCGGCGGCCGATGCGCTGCTTGCCCTCGCTGAGGCTGTCGAGGTAGGCCAGCCGCGCGGCCTCGTACCGGTCGGTGGGCAGGACCGGCACCTCGCGCTCCACCTCGACGACGGTCTCGATCGGCTGGCACACGTGCTCCTCCGCCGGAGCCTCGACCGACGGCCTGCGGGTGTTGCGGACGATCCACATCAGCAGCTCGTACGCCCCCGCGAACGCCAGCGGCGCCAGGGCACTGACCAGGCGCGACCCGAGCCCTCCGGACCAACCGTGCGCCACGTTCGCCGCCAGGGTCACCGCGCCGCCCAGGGCGAGCGAGACCCACGCCAGGACCGGCACACGGATGCGGCGGCGCGAGCAGTAGACCATCACCAGCGACGCCATGACGATCACGCCGTCGGACATGGCCGGGTAGAGGACGGCCATGTCGTGCCGCTCACCGAGGGCGATGGCCAGGCCGTAGAAGTGGTGGTACGAGACGTAGGCCGCAGCGGCGGCGACGGCCAGTAGCACGGCCACCGCGAAGCCGAGGATGACCGTGTCTCCGAGTCGGCCCGCGCCAGTGTCCACAGGGCGCTCAGTGACCGGCACAGCATGCCGGCGGCGGTGACGGAAAGGGTTGGGGAAGAAGCGCCCGACGCGCTTCGGCAGGACCTCGTCGGCGTGATTCGCGCTCTCGGCGATGGTGGGTGTGGAAGGGTGAGGGCTCATGGCCTGGCTCCTGGTGTAGTCAGGTTGCTGGGTCACAGGCCGGGGTTCGGTGTTGGAGTCACCGGGCCCCGGCCGCTTGCTACTTACTTGCGGAAGGGACCGCGGAAACTCGGCTGAGGCGCGCGGTTGAGTGTTATCGAACTATCTGGGCATGGGCCTGCCTCCAGCACGGCGGCCGACTGCATGGGGGAGCGGCCTCCAGGAAGGACTCCAGGCTCCCCGCGCTCCTGTTCCGTCTCTGTTCCGCCGGAGCACCAGAAAGGCGGCAGAACGACGCGAAACGACGAAAGGCAAAAAGCCAGCGCAAATAGGGTACGGGGGAGAAGTGCAAGGTCACAGAGGGGCGACGTCTGAGCCCGGCCTACAGGCCGACTCGTCACTTCCACCCCTCTGACCAGGGGTGGCAGACCAGCGCAGCTCACAATCCTCGGTCGCGCTCGAACTTCTCCGGGTTCGGAAAGTACTGAGAAGCCTCGCTCGTTGCCTTGATGACAACGGGCTCCTCAAGGGGGGCGGGCCATATCTGGAGGTAGTGGTCATCGACAGCGTCATCCGTGCCCTCCAGATCCAAGCCCTTGATGTGATACCGAATGCGGTACGTTCCAGGCCCGGCATGAAGCGGGGGAAGGGGACACATCACAGCCTCGTCGAAGGTGAACCCGGTCATCTCCACTTCGCCCGACATGGACACGTAGCCAATTTCCACGATGTCCTCGTAGGTAGCGAGATCTGCTCCGGGGTCTCGGCCGGCGACTGTCACGGTGAAGCTGGCCGGACCCCACTGGTGAGTGATCTGGAGGGTGGCACACCCCTGCTTGACTTCGACGAGTCCCATGGACTGGGCCGGTACGTCGGCATACCGGTCGAGTTCCTTGTCCAGCAGGTGAGCGACACCACAGTCTTGAACGTCAACCGTCAGGCGTACGGTGCGAGTCTCATCGTTGCTCATGAGTGGGGAGCGTAAGCGCCGCCACTGACAAGATCGACAGGGGTGGTGCGGCCTGGTGGGCTGCGTGGGTGTGCATCTGGGCTGCTTGGTCGTCGCCCAGGCGGTGGGCCAGGCGGGCCAGGACGTGGTGGGTCGAGCCCCAGCAGGCGGAGCCCATTCCGGCCACTACGTATTGGTCTGCGTACGGGATCAGGCGGTCGTACAAGCGGCGGGGGTCCGGGGTGCCGAGATGGGCGGCGATGAGGGCCCAGACGGGGAGCAGGAAGTCGGTGGTCCAGTCGTCGGGGATGCCGGTGCCCCATCGGGCCATCAGGTCGTGGGCCAGCTCTTCGCGGTTCGCCTCTATGGCCGCCAGTACGGCGAGCGGTCGTAGGGGGACCAGGTCGGGGGCGTCGGCGGCGGTCATCAGTTCGTCCAGGATGTCGGGCACCCGGCCCTGGGCGCGGCGGCAGGTGTATGTCGTCACCAGGCGCCGGAACGACCGGCCCCACAGCGTTGAGCCGAACTGCAGGTCGCCGTACTCGGCGAGCAGCTCCTCCGCGTCGTCCCACCTGCCGTCGAGGGTGGCGCGGGCGGTCTGGGCGATGCGGACCATCGACTCCAGCTCGGGACGCGGCGCCGCCTTCAGCAGCGTCTCGCAGCGGGCCAGCTCCCGGTCCCAGCTTGCCAGGTCGCCGTCGCGCAGCAGGCAGGACATCAGGAAGACCCGCGCCATCACCTCGCCGCTGACCGGCAGGCCGGGCAGGGCGGCCAGTTCCGCGGCCATCGCGCGGCGTTCCGCGTTGCGGCCGGGGCGGAACGCGGCGAGCAGGTAGTTGTTCATCGTCCTGGCCAGCAGGGGGACGTCCCCGACCCTTCTGGCGATCCTGACGGCTTCGGCGGCATGGCGTTCGCCCTCGGCGCCGCGCGGCCCGTAGTGCAGCTCCAGCGCCAGCGCGCCCAGCAGCGCGGCACGGTCGGGGTCGGTGAGCGGGCCGTCGAGCAGCTCCTCGATGACCGTCACCATGTCGTCGTCGACCACGCCGTACGCGCGCCAGTTCCACAGGGAAGGCCCGCCGGCGGCGGTGACCGCGGGGATCAGCGCCTCCCGGTCGCCGACCGCGCGGGCGATGCGGATCGCCTCGTCCCAGTCGCCGCGTGCCTCCTGCGGCCGGCCGACCGCCCGGTGGGCCTGGCCCCGTTCGGTGAGCAGGCGGGCCCGCTCGCCGTCCTGGCCGGGCGGCAGCGCCGACAGGGCCATCGTCCAGAAGTCGACGGCCTCGGTGTGCGCGAGCTGGCCGGTGGCGTGACGGGCGGCGCGGGAGGCGTACTTGACCGCTTTGTCCGCCCCGCCCAGCCGGACCGCCTGGGTGAAGTGGTGGGCCAGGATGGCCGACTCCGGTTCCGGCAGGACGGGCTCCAGGGCCTCGCCCACGCGCAGGTGCAGGCGGGATCGCGCCAGTCGGCCGAGCCCGGCGTAGAGTGCCTCCCTGACCAGGGCGTGGGCGAACCGGTAGTCGGCTCCGTCCGGTGGCTCGACCAGCAGTCCCGTCGCGACGGCGGGTTCCAGGGACGTCATCACCTGCTCCGCCGTGCTGTCGGTCACGCTCTCCAGCAGGCCGACGCCGACGTCGCGGCCGGCGACCGCGGCCGCGCGGAGCAGGGCGCGGGTCTCCTCGGGCAGCCGGGCGACGCGGCGTTCGATGACGTCGCGTACGCCGTCGGGCACCGCCTGCTCGCTTCCGCGCAGCCGCAGGAGCTCCCCGAGGTAGAAGGGGTTGCCGCCGGTCCTTTCCAGCAGCGTTCCCACCAGCCCTGGCTCTTCGGCGATCCGCTTGGCGCGCAGGTAGGACGCCACGTCGCCGGCGGTGAAGGGGTGCAGCTCCACGCGTTCGCCGGCTCGTGACAGCACGGCGAGGGTGTCGCGCAGCGCGTCGGGATGGTCGCCCGGCTCGGGGCGGCAGGTGACGAGGACGAGCAGGCGGTGCCGTACGGCCGCCTGCGCGACGAAGCTCAGCAGCCGCAGCGAGGAGACGTCCGCCCAGTGCAGGTCCTCCAGGACGACGGCCGCCGGCGTCTCCTTCCGCGTCAGGACGTCGGCGACCTGCTCGTACAGGCCGAACACGTCCTGCCCGGGATCGGGCGCCCCGCCGGACAGCAGCCCTGAGCCGTCACCGGCCTCGCGCAGGATCTGCCTCCATGGCCAGTAGGCCGGTGCGGTGCCGTCCACGCACTGCCCCCAGGCGACCTGGAAGCCGCGTGCGGCGGCCAGGTCGGCGGCGGCGCGCACGAGCCGGGTCTTGCCGATTCCCGCCTCTCCGGTGACCAGGACGACGCCGCCCCGGTCGCGCCGCGCCTCGCCCAGCAGGCGCTGCACCAGCTCCAGCTGGCCTGAGCGTGCCATGAGGCCGACCTCGCCCGGTTCCGGCGCGGGCTCGGCCACGGGGACCGGGGGAGGGCGCAGATCCGGCGCCTGGCCGAAGACGGCCTGCTCCAGTTCGCGCAGCCCGGGTCCGGGGCTCAGGCCGAGGTCGTCGGCCAAGCGGGTGCGTACGCGGCGCAGCGCGGCCAGCGCGTCGGCCTGCCGGCCTGACCGGTAGAGCGCGAGCACGAGCAGCGACCAGGCACGCTCCCGGTACGGCTGGTGCTCGACGAGCGCCTCGAGGCCGGGGATCAGGGAGGCCGTCTCGCCCAGGGCCAGCCTGGCGTCGAAGCGGTCCTCCATGGCCGTCACGCGCGTCTCGGCGAGCCGGGCGACGACGGGCTGGGCGAACTCCTCACCGGCGAACTCCCCGAGCGGATCGCCACGCCACAGGTCGAGGGCACGGCCGAGGACGCCGGCCGCCCTGTCGTGCGCGCCTTGAGCCAGCGCCGCGCGGCCCTCGTCCGCCCAGGCGGTGAAGCGCCACAGATCGACCTGCCCCGGCGCGATGGCCAGCAGGTAACCAGGGTCGCGGGTCAGCAGGACGCCGGGCGGGGTGCGCGGCGGGCGTCCGGGCTCCAGGACCCGGCGAAGGTGCGCGATGTACGCCTGCAACGTCCGGGTCGCCCCAGCAGGCGGCTCCCCGGCCCACAGCTCCTCGATCAGCCGGTCGAGCGACACCACCCGGCCGGGCTCCAGCGCCAGCATCGCCACCAGGGCGCGCTGCTTGCGCGTGCCGAGATCCAGCACCTTCCGGTCGCCCCCGGTCACCTCCAGCGGCCCGAACAGCCGGAACTCCAACCCCGTCATGACCTTTTCCCCCGCTATGCCGGATCTCACTCTAGGGCACCTCAACTCGACCCCAGCTCGATCCCAGACGCGGTCCGGCACGGTGGAGCCATCAACGACCACAAGGGGCGGGAAAGCATGAACATCAAGGACGAACTGCGCGGCAGGGTGCTCGTGGCGGGCGACGAGGGCTTCGACCTGGCGCGGCGGCCCTGGAACCTGGCGGTCGAGCAGCCCGTACGGGCCGTGGTCGAGGCCGCCGACGCCGACGACGTGGCGGTCCTGGTCCGGTACGCCCGCCTGGCCGGGCTCACCGTCGCGACCCAGCCCAGCGGCCACGGAGCCAGTGGCAACACCGGCGAGGTGATCCTCCTGCGGACCGGCCGCCTCGACGAGCTCGACGTCCGCCCGGACGAGCGGGTCGCCCGCGCGGGCGCCGGCGTCTCGTGGGGGCGCGTCCTGTCGGCGGCGAGCCCGTACGGACTCACCGGCCTGGCCGGCAGCAGCCCCGCGGTCACCGTCACCGGCTACACCCTCGGCGGCGGCCTCAGCTGGTTCGGCCGCAAGCACGGCTTCGCCGCCCAGAGCGTGCGCGCCTTCGAGGTCGTGGACGCCGACGGCGACCGTGCCAGGGTGACCGCCGAGAGCGACCCCGACCTGTTCTGGGCGCTGCGCGGCGGCGGCGGGGACTTCGCCGTCGTCACCGCGACCGAGTTCGCCCTGCACCCCGCGCCCACTTTGTACGGCGGGCGCATGCTGTGGCCCGCCGCCGAGGCCCCGGCCGTCCTGGACGCCTACCGTCAGATCACCGGCACCGCCCCGGAGGAGCTGACCGCCTGGTACGAACTCCTGCACTTTCCCGGCGCCGCCCCGATGGTCGCGGTCGACGTGACCTTCCTCGGCGCCGCAGGCGACGCGGAGACCCTGCTGCGCCCGCTGGAGAAGATCGGGGGCACGCTCTCCGACTCCCGCGCCGTGCTGCCGGTCGACCGCCTGGGCTCCATCACCGCCGAGCCCACCGACCCAGGCCCGGGCTGCTCGCGGGCCGAGCTCCTGACCGGCCTGAGCGATGAGGTGGCGGCGGCCCTGCTGGAACGCCCCATCGAACCGCTGCTCAGCGTCCAGGTCCGGCACCTCGGCGGCGCCCTCGCCCGCCCGTCCGGCACCTCCGCGGGTCACCTGGAGGAGCCGTTCGCGCTGTACCTGTTCGGCATCCCCGGGGCCGACGGCGGCGCCGCCGTAGGCGACCGCATGCGCCAGATCACCGACCCGCTCATCCCGCACAGCACGGGCCGCAAGCCGTTCACCTTCCTCGCGCCGGGCGAACGCGCCGCCACCGCCTTCACCCCGGAAACCCTGGACCGCCTCCGCGCCATCAAGCGCGCCCGCGACCCGCGCGGCACGTTCCGCAGCAACTTCCCCGTCCTCGGCTGACAGTGATGATGGAGATGAGCGCTTCCCGGCAGGGTCTGACCACCGCCGGCCGTCTCAAGAGCCGGGGGCGGCGCGGTGGTAGCGGGCGGCGAGGTCGCGGACGTACGCGACGAGCTCCGGAGGCTCCGTCACGGTGAGTTCGGCGCCGAGCAGCCCGAGGTGGACGGCGAGCGACTCGATGCTGTCCGCGCCTGTGTCCTTGGTCTCATGAGCAACGACATCGTCCCTTTCCGGATCGACGTCCCCAAGGACGACCTCGACGACCTCCAGCAGCGGCTGGCACGGACCCGCTGGGCCGAGGAGCTGCCTCCGGACGACTCGGCTCCGGCCGGCCCGGTGCCGCCCGGCTGGGAGTACGGCGTCCCGGTCGGGTACGTCAAGCAACTGGTCGAGCGCTGGCGCACGGGCTACGACTGGCGCGCCTGGGAGGCGCGGCTGAACGCCTACCCGCAGTTCACCACCGAGATCGACGGGCAGACCATCCACTTCCTGCACGTGCGCTCGCCGGAGCCGGACGCGACCCCGCTGATCCTGACCCACGGCTGGCCGACCACGGTGGCCGAATGGCTGGAGGTGATCGGCCCGCTCACCGACCCCCGAGCCCTCGGGGGCGACCCGGAGGACGCGTTCCACCTGGTCATCCCGTCGCTGCCGGGCTTCGGCTTCTCAGGCCCGACGAAGGAGCGCGGCTGGGACCGCTATCGGGTGGCCCGCGCCTGGGCCGAGCTGATGCGCAGGCTCGGGTACGACCGTTACGGCGCGGCCGGCAACGACGGGGGCTCGCTCGTCTCTCCCGAGGTGGGCCGGACCGACCCGGAGCACGTCGTCGGCGTGCACGTCACGCAGGTCTTCTCCTTCCCCTCCGGCGACCCGGCCGAGCTGGAGCAGCTCACCGAGGACGAGCGCGGCAAGCTCGACTTCGCCAAGTGGTTCGTCGAGAACAGGGGTGCCTACGACAAGCTGCAGTCCACCGAGCCGCAGACGCTCGCGCACGCCCTGGCCGACTCGCCCGCCGGCCTGCTGGGCTGGCACGCCCAGCTTCTCGGCCCGCTCGACCAGGACGTCGTGCTCACCAACGTGATGATCTGCTGGCTGACCAACACCGCCGCCTCCGCCGCCCGGTTCTCCTACGAGGACGCCGCGACCGCCCCCGCCACCCAGAAGACCAACGGCCGGGGCACCACCGTGCCGGAGCCGACGACCGTGCCGCTCGGCCTGGCCAACTTCGCCTGGGACTACCAGTCGATCAGGACGTTCGCCCAGCGCGACCACAAGAACATCGTCTCCTGGAACGTCTACGACCGGGGCAGCCACTTCGCCGCCCAGGACGCGCCCGACCTCCTCGTGGACGACATGCGGCGATTCTTCCGCAACCTGCGCTGATCAGCCCTTGAAGACGGCGGTGCCGAAGACATGGGTCAGGGGCGGGATCGGGGGCTGCGGGGCGAAGGGGAAGCGGTCGATCTCCGTCACCTCGAAGCCCGCCCGTACGATCTCCGCCACCGTGTCCCTGTTCGGGTGGCAGCCGCCCGCCGCCCGGTGCCAGGCCGGGGTGAGCAGGTCCTGCAGCAGGCCGGTGACGCGGCGTGGGGAGCGTACATGCTCGTAGAAGTGCAGCCGCCCGCCGGGGGCGAGCACGCGCACGATCTCCGCCAGCGCCCGGCTCTGCGCGGGCACCGAGCACAACACCAGTGACACGACCGCCGCGTCCATCGTGCCGTCGCCGGCCGGAAGCGCGTCGGCGTGACCTGGCAGCACCGACACGGGCACCGGCGCCGATCTGGCCTGCGCGACCGCGTGGGCGCGCAGCGTGTCGTCCGGCTCCACCGCCACCACCTCCGTGACGGACAGCGGGTAGTGGGGGAAGTTGCGGCCGTTGCCAGCGCCGATCTCGATCACCCGGCCGTGCAGGCCCGCCAGCAGGCGGCGGCGGTGCGCGTACGCGCCGCGCCGGTCGGCGAGCTCGGACGCCCTCACGTACGCCTGAGCGAAACGGGGATGCTGGAACGCGGTCATCCCTCCAGCATGCCCCGCCGGAAGCGATCGAGGGGCGACGGGGGGCGACGGGGGGCGACGGGGGGCGACGGGGGGCGACGGGGGGCGACCGGCACCGCGACCCTAACCGCGCGCGCCGCGCCCGGTCTGCGGAGGATCACCCAGAATGCGGCGATCGGCGGCCATCACCCGGCGGGCGGGCATGCCGACGTACGGGGTGGCGGGCCGCAGCGGCGGCACCATGTGCACGCGGGCCGAGCCGATGTCGAAGTACAGCCCGACCAGCTCCAGCTTGCCCGCCCTGACCTGCTCGTCCACCTTCCGGTACGTCCGCAGGTTCTCCAGCTGCTGCTGCACGTTGACCCGGCACAGCACGTCGAGCGCCCCGCTGTGCAGCCGGTCGCCCTCGAGTTCGATGAACGTGGCCAGGCTGTGGTGCCCGTGCCGCAGCCACCGTCGCAGCCCCGGCAGGCTGCCCGCCTGCACGCCGCCGCTCAGCACCCCCGCCATGGCCCCGCACCCCGAATGCCCGCAGACCGTGATGGTCCGGACGTTCAGCACCTGCGTGGCGTACTCGATGGCGGCCACCACCGAGTCGTCGTGCGGCTCGGCGCCCCTGCGGGGGACGAGGTTGCCGATGTTGCGCACGGTGAACAGGTCACCTGGACCGCTCGCGGTGATCAGGCTGGGCACGATCCTGGAGTCGGCGCAGGTGATGAACAGGTGCGACGGCTGCTGCTTGCGGGCCAGCTCGGTGAAGATCGGACGGACGAGCGGCGCCGTACGGCGGTGGTATTCACGCGCGCCCGCGGTGAGCTGGCACTCGGCCCCCGCGCTGTCACGCGGCTCGGCGGGGGCGCGGCGCCGGTGCGCCCACGGCAGCCACGACCGGTCGGGCGCCTTCAGCGGCGACTTCTTCGGCAGCGTACGTCCCCCGCTCGCGGCCAGCGTGTACCACTCGTCGTGCAGCTCGTCGATGTCCACCGTGCCGCCCGTGCGCTCGTGGTCGAGCCGCCAGGAGTGCAGGGCCTCGAAGGCCGCGTTGTCCATGAAGTCGATGTTCAGGTCGAGGTCCACGTGGGCGCCGGTGGGCACGGCCCGCAGCTCGTGCGTCAGCCGCGGCACGCCGAGGAACGTCAGCGACCCCGAGATCGTCACCCGCAGCCGGCCCTCGCGGTCCTCCCGCTTGAGCACGGTCACCATGGTGAGGCGGCGCAGCGCCAGCAGCGCGGCCAGCGCCAGCCCGGCCAGCACGCCCTCGGCCAGCCCGAGCAGGATGACCCCGGCCATCGTCACGACGTACACCGGCACCTCGCCGTGCCCGTGCACCTTCTTGACGTGGCCCAGGTTCACCATCTGCACGCCGATGAAGACCAGCAGCGCCGCCAGCGCCTCCAGCGGGATCAGCGTGATCGTCCAGCCGAACCCGAACGCGAACACCAGCACCCACACCCCGTGCAGGATCGCCGACCACCGGGTACGCGCGCCCGCCTGCACGTTCGCGCTGCTGCGCACGATCACCCCGGCGACCGGCAGCCCGCCGAGCGCACCGGTGACCATGTTGGCCACGCCCTGCCCGGTCAGCTCCTGGTCGAGGTCGGCCCTGCGGCCGGTGTGCAGGCCGTCCACGGCCACGCAGCACAGCAGCGACTCGCAGCCCGCGAGCAGCGCCACCAGCAGCACCGCGGCCACCACCAGGTGCCAGTCGCCCTGCGGCAGCACGGGGAAGGCCCACTCCGTCACGCTGTCCGACAGGTCGACCCGCGTCACGTCCCAGCCGAAGGCCCATGCCGTGACCGCCGCCGCGAACAGCGCCGCCAGCGGCGCCGGCACCACCTTGAGCGGCTTGGGCAGCCGCGTCCACAGGGCCAGCACCAGGATCGTCAGCACGCCGACGGCGACCTTGTGCCCGTGCAGGTTCGCGATCTGGCCGGGCAGCTCCACCAGGTTGGCCACCGCCGAGCGCTGGGAGCTGCCGCCGAGCACGATGTGCAGCTGGGCGAGCGCGATGATCACGCCGACGGCGGCCAGCATGCCGTGGATGACGGCCGGTGAGACCATCAGCGCGGCCCTGGCCGCCTTGAACACCCCGAGCACGAGCTGCACGGCCCCCGCCAGCAGGGTGATCATGCAGGTGGCCCGCCAGCCGTAGGTGTGCACGAGGTCCACGACCACCAGCGACAGGCCCGCGGCGGGGCCGCTCACCTGCACCGCCGAGCCGCCCAGGGCGCCCGCCACGACGCCGCCGACCACGGCGGCGATCAGCCCGGCGACGAGAGGCGCTCCCGAGGCCATCGCGATGCCCAGGGAGAGGGGCACCGCGATGAGGAAAACCACGAGCGAGGCCGGCACGTCATATCGGAGGGTGCTCAGCCGGCTACTCTGCGTGTCGCGGAACATGGAGCAAACCCTATTGCTCCGTCTCCCCCGCTTTAGGGGGGCGTCACGCTGGTTTTACGGATTAATGGGTACGAAAGATCATCTGTAATAGTCGTGCGGAAGGTCCTGCTCGGGGGCCGACCTGCGGTGGCTGCCCCGGCCGCCCTCCTTCTCCGTGCCGCCGCCGTACGCGGGCCAGCCGCCCTCCGGCGCCGGAGGCTCCGGCCAGGACGCCGCCGGGCTGGTGGTGATGTCACCCGTTTCGTAGGCACCCATCGCGAACGGGGACGCCGGCTGCGCCGGAGGCGGCGTGGGAGCCGAGAGCACGTCGTAGTTGGAGACCGCCCGGCCCGGCACGGTCGGGGTGCCGGTGGCGGGGGAGGGGCTCGTGAGCGGGTCGGAGTCGTCGGCCACGGCGTAGCCGGAGCGCACCTCGTAGGAGGCGGGGTAGGACGGGCGCGCGGCGGGCTGCTCGAACGCCGGCCAGGAGCTGGCCCCGCCGTAGGGGGTGTCGCTCGGCGCCGGGTCGTCGAGGATGTCGGGCGAGGCGGCGGGCCACGAGCCGGACGTGTTGGCGGGCCGCGTGGTGCTGCCGTAGGAGGGGTCGAGCGGGTCGGGCGTGCCGCCGCTGTAGGCGGGGAACGGGTCGCTCGTCGGGGCGCCGTGGATCGGCGCGGCGGGAGCGGCCGGGAAGCTGCCGCTGGAGGTGGGGCTGACCGCGGGGAACGAGCCGCTGCCGGTCGCCGCGGGGGTGGCGGGATAGGAGCCGCTCGTCGAACCTGAGCCGTAGCCGCCGCCCGTGGCGGGGTAGTTGGAGGAGACGCCGCTGGAGGCCACCGGAGCGGGCCTCGTGGTGGGCCTCGGGGCGGGCCTCGTGGTGGGCCTCGTGGCGGGCTCGGGAGGCGTGGGGGCGGGCACCGGCTGGGCGCCGGGGGCGAGGATGCTCATCACGTCGGCGGTCGGCGCCGCGAACGTCACCGTGCGCTGGTCGGCCAGCTCGGACTGCGAGGGCTTGGCCCGCTTCTGCGGCTCCACGAGGTCGGCGAGGTTGGCGGCGGCGGGCTGGCGCTGAGGGAGCGGGGCCTGCACGGTGGCCGCGTTGGGGTCGACGGAGGCGGCGGGCTGCGGCTTGGCGGGACGCCGCTTGGCGGGGCGCTCACCGGACCGCTCGGCGGGACGTCCGGCGGAACGTCCGCCGGGCCGCGCGGCGGGCCGATCAGTGGGCCGATCAGTGGGCCGATCAGTGGGCCGGTCGGCCTGGGCGGCGGGACGCTGCTGCTCGCGTTCGGCGGGACGCTCACGCTCGGACGGGCGTTCGACGGGACGGGAGGCGGCCTTCCTGGCGGCGACGGTGCCACCCGCACCGAACCCGCCCTCCTCCGCGTCACTGCGAATGCTGGCCCAGAACTCCTCGTCATCGTCGTCGTTGGTGGGGTTGCCCCACTCGTCGACGCCACGACGGCCACGCTGGCCGGTGCGGACCGGCTTGGGTTTCGGCTCGTCTATGGGACTGAAATCGGGGCTGAAGTTGGCCATCCGAGGCTCATGCTTCGCGAACTCGTCCGTCGAACGAGTCTGGGTCTGCTCCTCTTTCTCGGCCATCTCCTTCAGCCGTTCCGGAGGAAGCGAGCTCTCCCTGCGGTTCATCGAACGCATGCCCAGTGCCACGACGACGAGCACGAGGAGCACGACAGCGACCAAGCTCACTACGACCGCGATCATTGCACCACCCTCAAAGCCATGGCCTCCCTCTGGCACCGATGAGATCGCGCGGCCATCGACGCGATCTGCCCCCTTTGATCACCAGTGCCTAACGATTGGATCTGATTGTGTCGGACCACTATGAGAGTTGTCACACCCTACGTGAAGAATTGGTACACCGGCACCACATGCCGTGTTCGGGCGTTCACTCGATGTTCACCGCCGTGAGCCGCCCCCGGGCGATGGTCTGGTTCGCGATCTGCTTCAAGATCTGCGGGAGCTCCGAGCCCTCGGCGCTCTCGACCTTGTCGTCCAGCGTGTAGACAGTGAACCGATAGCTCGCCTTCTCTTCACAGGGCGGCTCGTAGCCGGCCCGCCCGCTGGTCACCGTCGCCTGACCGGAGCCCTCAGGCGGATCGGCGGCGGCGTTGGGGCCGAGCTCGGTCGTGGTCGCCGGGATGTTGTAGATCACCCAGTGGACGGCCGAATCGGACCCGGTGTGGCTGTCGGCCACGATCGCGATCGACTTCGCCTCGGACAGCGGCTGGCTCGACCAGCGCAGCGGCGGGCTGCCCTGGTCGCCGTGACAGGAGTATTCGCGCGGCAGCGGTTTGCCCTCGCGCAGCTCAGGACTCGTGACGTTGATCTCCGCGATGTCCTTCGCCTGTGATCTGCCGATGAAACCGAGACTGCCGCAACCTGACAAGGCGAACGCGACACCCACCGCCGTCACAGTGGCGGTGACGCGTCGCACGCGTGATGCCGTGTTACACAGCCCCATGCCGGACGATGCTACGCGGGTCTCGGCGGTGCGCAGACCGTTTCTCGATGGTCCGTGGTCGGTAAAGGATCCGAAAACAGCCAGAATGACGGCATCCGGGTAGTGAGCTTGGCCACATGAACGGGGCATGAGGAGGTCTCGCGGGGCTCTGTCTCACGGACCGATACAGCCTTGCCACCTGCGACTTCATCGCGTAAGGGGGCGATGGGGGAGATCCCCGCCAAATTTGCGAAAAGGGACATAGGTTTCGGACCAGGTGTCCAGCAGAAAAACCAGGTGCCAGCTCGAACAGCAGGGTAGCGGAACCGCTCCGGTGCGCGATCACCGGGGCTCCGTCTTCGGGGCTTCCTGCGGGAGGGGTGTCTCCGCGGACGGCGGCTGCCACGTTGCGTGAGGCGATCGCGCAGTGGTGCGGTCACGCGCTTGCCGGGCCTGGCTGGCACGAACGTGGCGCCGCCGACGTGGCCAAGCTCGACAGCCTGCGGTTGGCCGCCACCGAGCATGGCACCGCCCCGGCGGCCCTCCGACCCGACACGCCGTGCCACACCGGGGATCTTTACCACCCGCCCCGGGCCTCTCCGATCCGGCGGATGAGCGAGACGGGATGGTAGGCCCGGATATCGGGTGAGGCGGTGGATTCGTACCGCAGGTGAACTGATCGCCTGCCCGGTTCGCACCCTAAGCTGGGCTTGTGACGTCAACAGGCCCGCTGCGCGATCCGGCGAACCGCGTCTCGCCCAAGGCGATCAGGTTGTGGCTCCTCGAATCGTTGATCGCGTTCGTGTTCTTCATGGGCGGTGCGCTGCTGGTGTCCACGTGGGTGGGCGGGAGCGGGTGGTCATGGGTGCCCGATTGGTTCGCTGAAGACTCGTGGTTGCTGCCCGTGGCGGTCCTCGTCGTGGTGCTGCCGTTCCTGGCAGCCGAGCCGTTCGTACGGTACGCCGTGCACCGCTGGGAGCTGTCAGGCGACGTCGTCTATGCCAGGTCGGGGTTCCTGACCAGGGAGTGGGTGTTCGTGCCCGTGAGCCGCATCCAGACGGTCGACAAGGGGCAGGGCTGGTTCGAGCGCATGCTCGGCCTGGCCACCCTTGAGATCCGCACGGCCTCCCACGCCGGCTCATCCACCATCAAGGGCCTCGACTTCCACGTGGCGGCGGGCCTGGCCGAGCAGCTCGCGCACCGCGCCGAGCAACTCCGGGACGACGCCACATGACCGGCCCCCACCCCGGCCCCCCGGACGTGCCGCCTCCTGGAGCGGGTGGGGAGCGGGGGCCGTGGGAAGGGCCCGGGGGGCCGTACCCCCACCCCCAGCCGGGGCGGGCGCCGCAGCGGCTCAGTCCCAAGGTGCTGCTGATCGACCCCGTACGCATGCTGCCCTCCCTCCTCCTGCCCTTGGTGGGCGTGCTGTTCGTGGGCGGCTTCTCGGCCAGGTCGTACGGCTTCGCGGCGGTGGGAGTCGTCGCCGCCGTGGTGTACGCGGTGGTCCGCTGGGCGACGTTCACGTACGAGATCGTCGGCGACCGCCTGGAGACCAAGCAGTCGCTGATCAGCCGCTCGATCAGGACCATCCCCCTGGAACGCATCCGCGGCGTCGACGTCTCCACCCCGCCCATGCACCGGCTGCTCGGCCTCGCCGTACTCAAGATCGACACGGGGGCGAGCGGCGACGAGGAGGAGGCCAAGCTCGCCGGCGTCACCCTGGACGAGGCGGAACGCCTCAAAGCCGTCCTCCTCCGCCGCACGTCCGCACCGGCGGCCCCCGGCGTCCAGGCGCAGGAGCCGGCCCAGCCCGCCGAACGCACGATCTTCGCCGTGCCCAAGAAGTGGTTGCTGTACGGGCCTTTGTCCGGCGCGTACCTCCTCACCCCCTTCGCCTTCGCCGGCGGTGCCGTGGGGCTGGCGTTCCAGTGGGGCGACGAGCTGGGCTTCGGCCGGGACGCCGCTTGGAACGCCGGGCAGTGGCTCTGGGACCACCCGTACCTGCTGCTCGCCGTCGCGGTGCTGCTCGTGCTGGCGATGCCGTTCGCGGGCGGGGTCATGTACGCCGTCTTCAACTGGGACTTCCGCCTCAAGCGCCGCGACGGCTACCTGGTGGCCGAGCGCGGGCTGATCAACCGGCGCAGCGTGTCGCTGGAGTTCCAGCGCGTACGGGGCTACGAGATCGTGGACGGCCTGGCCGAACGCTGGGCCGGGGTCGTCCGCGCCTGGGCGATCGTGACGGGGCTCGGCGACTCGGAGACGCGGGGGCAGCTCCTTCCCGACGTACCGCGTAACGTCGCCTTCCAGGTCGCCGGCGACGCGATCGGCCCCTACCGGGGCGAGCTGCGTCCCCACCCGCCCGTGGCCCGGCAGCGGCGGCTGTTCCGCGCGATCGCCCCGTGGGCGGCGGCCGCCCTGGTGAGCGCGGTCGGCGTGTGGGTCTTCGGGACGATGATCTGGTGGACGCTCCTCATCGTGACCCTGCTGCTCGCCGCCGCCGGCGTCCCGCTCGGCCTCGACCGGTACGCCTCACTCGGCCACGGCTACGACGGCCGCCGGCTCTCCGTACGGTCAGGGTCGCTCCGGCGCGCCCAGGCCGTGGTGGAACGCCGCGCCGTGGTGGGCTGGCGGCTCCGGCAGACCTGGTTCCAGCGGCGCGCCGGGGTGCTCACGCTGATCGCCGGCGTGGGCGCGGGCAAGGGCGGCTACTCGGCCATGGACGTCTCGATGACCCAGGCCGTCGAGCTCTCGACCGAGGTGACCCCGGAATGGCTCGCCCCCTTCCTCAGACAGAACCCCTGACGAGGACGACGGGAGACGATCCCCTCCCGCCGCTCCTGATCCCACCCCTGACACCGAGTGACCTCGGTCTGCCGTGAGCGGTCGACATGCGCAGCGGTCTGGGGCGCGCGCCGGGGCGACGTGGGTTGGGGCGGAGGTTCGAGCGGGGATGGCCGGCGTGCGGCGGCGGTCATCGCGGGCGATGGTCTGAGCGGCAGCCGGTGGGCGGCGATGCCCGCAGGCTGGCCGGGCATGGTGCGAATGCCTTCGCTTGCAGCAGCCTTCCGCTGCAGATGTGTCCACGCGCGGGCGCAGGGCGTTCGCGTGCCGCTGCGCTGTGGTGCCGACGGTCTCGGGTGCGCGAGCGCTCGGACATCGACGGGTTCGGACACCGACGGGCTCGGGCGCCGACGTTGTCCGGGTGGCGCCTTATCCGGGTGATGCCTTAACAGGGTGGCGCGGTGCCCGGGTGGCGCGGTGGCCGGGTGCTGCCTTGGCCATGTGCGTGTTGACCGGGTGGTGCGTTGGCCGGATGGTGCGTTGGTGGGTGGCGTGTTGTCGGATGGTGCCTTGTGCGGGTGTTGCTGGGTTGGGCGGGTTGGCCGTGGAGGGGTTTTCCCTGGCCTGGTGGGGAGCGGTCAGTCCTGGCGGCGGGCGCCGAACATGATCTCGTCCCACGTCGGGACGGATGCGCGGCGGCCCCTCGAACCCTTGCGTCGGCCCGAAGCGGGCTTCGGCGCGGGCACCGGGACCGCGGGCTCCTCCTTGCCGTCGTCCTTGCCCGCCCGTGCGGCCGGGACCGGAGGAGGGGCGGGCTTCGGCTTGGGCGCCGGACGCGGCTTCGGCTCCTGGACGGGCTCCGCGGGCTTCTTCCCACGATCGGCGTCCTGATGCTCGGCCGCGGCCGACACCTCCTGCACCTTCTCCGGCTCGGGAGCGGTCGCCTTCTCGGACGGCTCGGGCGTGGCCGCCTTCTCGGGCGCGGCAGGCTCGTCCGCGCTGGAGGTCTGCTCGGCACCGGTGGCCTGGCTCGCGGCGGTCGCCTCGGCGGTGCTCGGAGCCTCGGCCGTGTCCGCAGGCCGGGCGTCGGTGGGCTCGGCCGACGTGGGCTGGGCGGTCGGCGCCTGCTCGGCGGCGGGCGTCGGCGCCATGCCGGTGGTGGGCTGAGCGGCCGGCTCCTGTACGGAAGCGGCGGCGGGCTCAGGCGAGGAAACCCCGGCGGGCGTGTCTACGGCGACCGCGTTCTCCGCCTCGGAGGTGACGGACTCGGCCTTCGGAGCGGCATCGTCTTGTGCCGCAGCGGTCTCGGTGCCGGCAGCGGAGACGTCGGCAGCCTCGGCCTGGGTCGCCGGGGCGTCCCCAGCCGCGGCCGGGGCCGATGGTGCACCGGTGGGCGCGGCCTGCGTTGCTGGGGCACCGGTGGGCGCGGCCTGCGTTGCCGGAGCGTCGGCGGCCACGGGCTGGGTTGCCGGGGCGTCGGTGGGTGCGGCCTGGGCCTCGGGCGTCTCGGCCTGGTGCTCCGCGCCGGGCACGGTCGGCGCCGTCTCTGCCGCCTGCGCCGGCGTGGCCTCGCGGGCGGCTTCGGTGGGCGCCGACGCCTCGGCGGTCGCGGAGACCTCCGGAGTCTTGGGCTCGGCTGCTGGAGAGGCGGCCTCGGTGTTGCGCTCGCTTGTCTCGGAGGCCGCGCTTCCGGGCGACGCAGAGGTGGCCGCCGCGGCGGGTGCGACAGCGTCGGCGGCGGCCTGGGCCTGGGTTTGGGCCGGGGGCTCTGCGGCGGCGTTGGGTTGAGGCGCAGCGGTGGTGCTGGCCGCAGGCTCAGTGGCGGTGGTCGGCTCGGCGGTCGCGGTGACGGGGTCGGGCTCCGTCGGCTCGGTCGCCGTGGCAGCGGCGTCCGTGGTGGCCTGGGACCGTGGCTGGGCGGCCTGCTCAGGAGACGCGGTGGCGGCGGAGGCGCTCTGCGGCGTGTCGGCGGGCCGGCTCTGGGGCGCGGCGGAGTCACGGCCGGCCGGACCGTTGGGCTCGGTGACAGGTGCGTGGTCGGCCGGGCGGATGGGCTCGGCGGCGCCTGAGGTGTGGTCGGCCGGGCGGGTGGGGCCGGCGGTGACCGGAGTGCGGTCGGCCGCGTGAGAGGGCTCGGCGGTGCTGGGCATGCGGTCGGCCGGGGCGTAGATCGCGGACTCGGGGTCGCGGCCGGAGCTGAAGTCGGGCAGCCATGGCGAAGACCCGCCGCGGCGGGTCGGGTCGCCGGGGCGGGTGTAGCCGGTCTCACGGCCCGGTTCGGGCCGCGACTGCTCGTGCGTGGGCGGGTGGAAGGGCTCGCGTGCGGCCGGTTCCTGCCGCGCGGGGTCGCGGGTCAGCGGGTCGGAGGGGGCGGGGCGGCGTTCATCGCGGGCGGACGTGTCGGGGGCCGCGGGCGGTTCGGCCGGCGCGGGCGGGTCGAAGAAGTCGTCGTCGTGGGAGGAGTCGCGGGTGCCGCGCGACGACGGGTACGCGCCGTCGCCGCTGCGGCCGGCCGGCTCGTAGCCCACGGCCGGCTCCTCCGGCTCGCGGCGCACCACGGACGGGAACGGCAGCGTCTCGGAGGAGAGCGGCGGCACCGGCTGGAGCTTGGCCACGCGTGGCGCGAACGGCGTCACCGTGGTGTCCTCGACCACCGGCGGCTCGGGGTCGAAGTCGGCGGCGGACAGGCGGAGCGCCTCGTCGTCGTGCGGGGTGACGTGGCGCTTGCGCGGGTCGAAGAGCCACTCGGCGTGGCGGGTGTGACCGTTCCAGACGTAGCCGAGCTTGACGCGCCAGAGGCCGTCGTCGCGCTTGGCGCTGTCCCAGTCGATCTCGTCGGTGGGCACGCCGCGCCTGGTGAGGCGCTCTGCCACGAGGTCGCCGAGCGTGGGCCCTGGCGCTGACTCTCCCGGCATGCGTACGGCGACGCGCTGCGCCTGCTGGGCGACGTATTCCCGCTCCTGGAGCACCGGCCCCTCGAACCAGCGGACACGCTCGACCGGGATCCCGGCGGTCGCGGCTATCTCCTCCGCCGTCTCTCCGGCGCGGATGCGGGCCTGGATCTCCTTGGGGCGCAACGGACTCTCCACTTCGATCTCGTACTGGCCGAGACGGGAGAAGTTGCCGCGGACGGCAGCACGGAGCCGGTCGTCCACGGGAAGCGTGAAGCGCGTCCCTCGCCCGGCAGTAGCCAGCACGAGGTAGGTGCCGTCCTCACTCACCGCGACGAGTCGGAGCTCCTGCATGCGAGTCCCTTCGTCAGCGTCGCCATTCTTCCCCCGGACCCTTGAGTCTCTCGCGTGTGCCGGTTGCCTGCCAGCACCGTACCCGGCATGTCCGAACATCGCCTTCCTGGGATAGCCCATGGGCGATGTGACGCCGGTCACATTGGAGTCCATGCCTCTAGAGCCCGCCATCGCGCATGAGGAGGTTATGTGGCCGCGACGGGTTCTGGCGAATCGCGCCCCGCGCCGTCGAGCAGTCGAGCCGGTCGGCCAGGGCGGCCGGTCCCGAATTGGGGTGAAGTGCCAGGTGGCGGGCGGCGAGTCCGGCCAGATACGGCGCGCGGGCGGAGAAGGCGAGCCCCTCGGCGGTGACGTGGCAGGCGTCCCCGTCGGCGGTCCCCACGACGAACATCCCCGAGCGCGACAGCGACCCCGCCGCCCTGGCCAGGGCGGGGGAGTCGGCGCCGTCGATGGCCAGCGCGGTCACGGAGGGACCACGGGCGTGCCGGTGTATCCAGTCGAGCCCGGCCAGGACGTCCGACAGCGTCCCCGTGCCGGCGCACCCGAGGACGCGTACGGACGCGATGCCCGCCTCGGGCGCGGCGCGGTGGGCGCGGGAGGCGACGCGGGTGCCGTGACCGCGGCAGTCGCGCCCGGTGCCGCCGGTGGCGTCGAAGGCCCGCCAGGCCCGGTCGTCGAACCGGTCGCGGCGGACCTTGACCCCGCTGTCCACGACGTACACGGTGGTGCCGTCGCCCCTGGTTCCGGCCGGGGCGCGGCGGGTGGGTCCGCGGGTGGCCATGGCGTGGATCTCGCGGTCGGGCTCGATCGTCTGGACGCGCGGGTCGGCGCGCAGCTCGGCCAGCTCGGTGGGCGTGAGGAAGGTCGCGAGCCCGGGCAGCGCCGAGGTGTAGTAGCGGCGTACCCGCCAGCGCACCTCCCCGACGAGGTCGCGCGCGGCCGCGCGGTCGCGGGCCGTGACGACGTAGGGGCGGGCGGGCTCCTGCGGCGTGTCGCGCAGGGCGAGGCCGGAGGCGGGCGTCATGGCCAAGGGGACGGCGGTCGTGGCAGCCGTTGCCACAGCCGCGGCGAGGTACACGGAGGGCAGGCCGAGTCGTCGGGGCACGAGTTACAAGGGTGCCTGTCACGCAGGTCGCGCGAACGCCGGGACACGCACTCACGTCTATTCACGAGAAAGCTCTTTACCGAACGCATGGTGTGAGGAAGGACTGATCGGGGGGATGGGCGGCGAGCCTCTCGTCCCGCGACGACGACCTGACGGAGGAGCCCAGGACCCGGTCGTGCCCTCGGGCACGCCGCAGGAGCAGGACCCCACCGGCCAGGGCGAGCCGCTCGGTTGCGGCGGGTCAGCCCAGGACGGTGTCCAGGTAGGCGTTGGCGAACAGCCGGCCGGGGTCCAGACGGTCGCGCAGCGCGACGAAGTCGGCGAACCGCGGGTACGCCTTGGCCAGGTAGGCGGCGTCCCGCGTGTGCAGCTTGCCCCAGTGCGGCCGCCCACCGAGGCGGGTCATGATCTCCTCGACGCCCGCGAAGTACGCCGGGTTCGGCGTCGGCCGGTAGACGTGGCAGGCGACGTAGGCCGTGGCGCGCCCGTACGCGGTGGACAGCCACGCGTCGCTGGGCGGCGTCACCCGCACCTCCACGGGAAAGGTGATCTTCCAGTCCATTCGCTCGATCAGGTCACGCACCTCGCGCAGCGCCTGGGCCAGCCGCTCGCGCGGGACGGCGTACTCCATCTCCAGGAAGCGCACGTCGCGCCGCGCCGTGAACTGCTTGTACGACAGGTCCACCGACGACGACTCCCCGAGCGCGCAGGCGCTGACGGCGTTGATGTGCGGGATGAGCGCGGGCAGCCGGGCGCCGATCGCGCAAGCGGCGCCGAAGACGGTGTTCTCCAGGAAGACGGTCTCCAGCCAGCGCCGGGCGGGCGAGGGCGGCCGGGGCGGCCCTGGGCTGCGGTTGTTGGTCTTGACCAGGCAGGCGTCGGTGTGCGGCAGCCAGAAGAAGTCGAGGTGCTCGTTGGCGGAGGTCAGCTCGTCGAGCGCGCCGAGCATGTCGCTGAGCGCGAGTTTGCGCCGCCGGTTGCGCAGCAGGAACGCGGGTTCGACACGGAGGGTGACGGTGGTCAGGACGCCGAGCGCGCCGAGGCCCACGCGGGCGGCGTCGAAGAGGTCGTCGCCGGGGGAGAGCGTGGTCAGGGTGCCGTCGGCGAGCACCATCTCCAGCTCGGCGATCTGGTCGGCGAGCCCGCCGCTGTCGCGTCCCGTGCCGTGGGTCCCGGTCTGTACGGCGCCCGCGACGGTCTGCTCGGTGATGTCGCCCATGTTGGCCAGGGCCAGGCCGCGCTCGGCGAGCAGCTCGTTCAGCACGCGTAAGGGGGTGCCGGCCTGGACGGTCACCCGGTCGTCTGCCAGGGAGACGATGCCGGTGAGCGCGTCCGGCCTGAGCATGATGCCGTCGGTGAGGGCCACTCCGGTGAAGGAGTGGCCCGTCCCCACCATGCGTACGCGGCGGCCGGAGCCGGTGGCGTCGCGCACGGCGCGTACGACGTCGTCGGCGCAGGCCGGTACGCGGATCTCGGCCGGGGTGCCCGTCTGATTGCGCGCCCAGTTGACGAAGGCCACGAGCACCCTCCAGCGAAAGTCGTCCGGTTAAACGCGAACGATACTCATCTCTCCCAGCCTGCGGGAACGGGGAAGATGTCGCCCGGCTCCAGTTTCTGGTCCTTGATCACGTCGGACACCGTGACCAGGTGGTAGCCCTTGTTCTTCAGGGTCTTGATCAGCGCCGGCATGCCGTCCACGGTCTGCTTCACCCAGTCGTGCATGAGGATGATGCCGTTCGGCTTGGCCACGGCCAGCGTCTGCTTCTGGATGGCCTTGACGTTCTTGGAGCTCCAGTCGGCGGAGCCGGCGGTCCACAGGATCATCGGCATGCCGAACTCGATGGCGATGTCGGAGACCTGGATGTCGGCCAGCCCGTACGGCGGGCGCAGCAGCTTCGGCTCGACGCCCGCGGCCTTCTTCACCGCGTCCTGCGTCTTCTTGATCTCGTTACGGATCGTCGCCGCGTCGCTCTTGGTGAAGTCGGGGTGGCTGTAGCTGTGGTTGCCGAGCTCGTGGCCCTCGGCGACCATGCGCTTGACGAACTGGGGGCGGCTCTTGACGTACTGGCCCTCAAGGAAGAACGTCGCCTTGGCGTCGTACTTCTTGAGCGTGTCGAGCAGCGTGCCCGCGTACTTGCCCGGTCCGTCGTCGAACGTCAGCGCCAGGCACTTCACCTGGGAGCAGTCGACGGGAGCCGCCTTCTTCTCGGCGGCCGCGGACTTGGCGCCCTGGGCGGGAGCGGGGGTCGCCTCGGCGATGGCCGCCGCCGGGGCAAGGGTCACGCAAACAGCCGCGATTGCTAGAAGTGAACTGATGTGTCGGGACATGACTAGTGCTTCCAGTGTGTTGGGTGTTGCGAGGGATCTTCCGACCGTAGCGGATCAGCTCTCGGAGGGTGAAGCAGCCTCGGGAAGTCTCAGCAAACCCGAACCTCCCACGCCGACGATCACCGCCACGACGGCCGCGGCCACGGAGAAGCCGTACGCGGCGGAGGCGCCGTACGACTCGGTGAGCCGCCCGCCCGCCCACGCGCCCGCCGCCACGCCGAACCCGATGGCCGTCGAGATCCACGCCATGCCCTCGGTGAGCAGCGACGGCGGCACCAGCCGCTCGGTGAGCGAGAAGCTGGTGATGAGCGTGGGGGAGATGGCGAAGCCGGCGAGGAACAGGGCGGCGGCCATGAGCCAGGCGTGGTCGATGAAGATGATCGGCACCAGGCCCACCACGAACAGCGCGAGCGCCCGTACGAACCTGGCCTGCAGCGAGATCCGCCAGTGCCGCGAGCCGAACCACAGGCCCGACACCATCGACCCGCCCGCGAACGCCGCCAGCAGGAACCCCGCGGCGCCCTTCACACCGTGCTCCTCCGCGAAGGCCACCGTGATCAGGTCCACCGAGCCGAAGATCGCGCCCAGCGCGAGGGCGACACCGGCCAGCACGGCCACGCCGGGGATGAGGATCGGCGACCCCGACGACGACCTGATCTCCTGCACGGGCGGCTCGGTGCTCCGCTGCCCGGCCAGTGCCAGCGAGCCGCCCAGCATGCACACCAGCGCCACGATCAGCCCCGCGTAGGGGTTCACGGCGGTCGCCAGCACCGTGACCAGCGCAGGCCCGGTGACGAAGACCACCTCGTCGACGACCGACTCGAACGCGAACGCGGTGTGCAGCCGCCCGGAACCGCCGTGGATGACCGACCAGCGGGCCCGCACCATCGAGCCGAGCGACAGCGACGTGGCCCCGACGATCAGGCCGGAGGCGTAGTACGTCCAGTCGGGCAGTCCGGAGCCGGCGAAGACCATGAGCGCGGCCAGCGCGAGCGCGTTCACCACCGCGAACGGCGGGATCACCCGGCTCTGGCCGAACCGGTCCACCAGCCGCCCGGACAGGGGAGCGGCCACGGCGAAGGCGATGTTGGTCGTCGCGGCGACCGCGCCGGCCGTGGCGTACGACTCGGTGAGCGTGGAGATCAGCAGGATCACGCCGATGCCGAGCATCGACATCGGCATCCGGCCGATGAGCCCGGCCAGGACGAACGCCGCCGCTCCGGGCCTCTCGAACAGTCCTCGGTAAGGCCCGACCACGCCGTTTCCCCCTTACATGAGCTTGAGCGGGCTAACCATTGCGCACCGTATGTCCGGATGGCAAGTGATTTCGCGCAGGGGTGAGTTAACGTGTCCCGAGTGTCCGGTCTTCCCAGCTTTCGCGCGGTCATGCTCATGGTCGCCGCCGTGCTCGTGGTCACCGCCGCGGCAGGGGGCGTCGTGGTCGTCCTGGGTGAGGATCTGGTCGGCACCGCCCAGGAGCAGCCCGTACGCAGGTTCCGCCCCCAGCAGACACCCCAGCAGGCACCCCAGCAGTCGCCCGCGCCGCGCCTCGACGAGATGGTGCCCACCGCCGAGCCGGTCAAGGACTTCGGAGAGGGCGGCCCCGGCATCACGGTGACGCCGCCGCGCGTGCTCGCCGTCGCGGCCGGCACCGTGCCCAAGCAGACCAGGTTCCGGCTGGGCGAGCTGGCCCACGTGCAGAAGGTCGCCGTGGTGGACGCCGGCGCCGTCAAGGTGTCGGGCACGTCGCTGAACCTGCTGGCCGTGGACCCCGCCGAGTTCCGCTCCTGGACCCCGCAGCCCGTCGCCGACCAGCCCGCCGTGTGGAGCGCGCTGACCAGGGGCGAGCTGGTGGCCGACGCGGACGCGATGAAGAAGTTCGGCATGATCCTGGGGGCCGTCTACCAGGTGGACGGCGGGCCAAGGCTGCGCGTCGCCGCCTCCGCCTCGCTCAGGCTGCACGGCGTGGACGGGCTCATCAGCGCCGACCTCGGCAGGTCGCTGGGGTTCGCGCAGGGCGTGGCCGTGCTGCTGCACGGCAAGGAGGGCGAGATCAGCCAGGCGGGCGTGAAGAAGCTGCTCGGCAAGCGCAGCCAGGTCGTCGTGCTCGACGCCGCCGCCCGTACACCCAAGCGGCGGCAGCCGCCTGCCCGGCAGCAGGTCACGGTCGGCCGGCCGGGCAGCTATCTGGAGCTCTACAAGGCCGCCGCCACCCGCTGTCCCGGGCTTTCCTGGACGGTGCTCGCCGCCATCGGGCAGGTGGAGAGCGGGCACGGCCGCAACAACGGGCCGTCGAGCGCGGGCGCGCTCGGGCCCATGCAGTTCATGCCCGCCACCTGGAAGCACTACGGCGTGGACGGCGACGGCGACGGCAAGAAGGACATCTGGAGCCCGTACGACGCCGTACCCGGCGCGGCGAACTACCTGTGCGCCAACAAGGCCGGGCAGGGCGGCGAGCGGCTGCGCAAGGCGATCTGGTTCTACAACCACTCGTGGGACTACGTGAACAAGGTGATGTCGATCGCCGACGCGTACGCGAAGGCTTATGCGTAGGGCCCATGCGTAGGGCCCATGCGTAGGGCCTACGCATAGGGCTTACGCCTGAGGCCGCCTGCGCGGCGGCGGGCAGCAGGTCAAGGGGCAGGGGACGGGCTCGGGCTCGTCCATCAGCTCGCGCACCATCCGCACGAACGCCGGATGCGTGCCCGCCGTCGCCGCCCGCTCCATCGGCAGCTCCAGCTCGGCGGCGACCTGCCTGGCCTCGGTGTCGAGGTCGTAGACGACCTCCATGTGGTCGGAGACGAACCCGATCGGCACCAGCACGACCGAGCGCGCGTCGGTCTTGCGGAGATGGTCGCAGACGTCGGGCTCCAGCCACGGCACCTGCGGCGGCCCGCTGCGCGACTGCCACACCAGGTCCCACGGCTCGGTGCGGCCCAGCGCCCGGCTCACCAGCTCGGCGCTCCTGCGCAGCTGCGCCTCGTAGAGGCCGCCCTCAGGGCCCGCGGTCTCGCCCATGGACGTGGGGATGCTGTGGGCGGTGAACACCAGCCTGGCGTCGTCGCGGCCGAGCCGCTCGAGGGCGGCCCTGGTGTGGTCGGCCATCGCCGTCACGAAGCCGGGGTGCTCGCCGTAGTGGCGCATCTTGACCAGCTCGGGGCCGTCCTCGACGGAGATCCGGTCGATGTCCTCGTAGTATTGGCGGCAGCTTGAGTAGCCGGCGAACGCCGACGTGGCGAACACCGCGGCCTTGCGCACCCCGTCGGCCTTCATCCGCCGCACAGTGTCCTCGCCGAACGGGTGCCAGTTGCGGTTGCCCCAATAGACCGGCACCCCGGCGACCGGGCGCAGCGCCTCGACCAGGTCGCGGTTCTGCTGGTTGATCGGGCTGACCCCGCCGAAGCTCTGGTAGTGCTCGGCCACTTCGAGCAGCCGCTCGCGCGGCACACCACGGCCGCGCACGACGTTCTCCAGGAACGGCATCACGTCGTCGGGACCCTCGGGGCCGCCGAACGACAGGACCAGCAAGGCGTCGTAAATTCCCACGTGACAACCCTATGCGGGGATGTCGGCGGTCCTCGCCGCGAGGTAGGTTCGGTCGAGTGAGCGCATTCAACGACATACGCGACTATGTGGCCATCCCCCGAGTTCTCTCGCTCAAGCTGTCGCCCGACGGGTCCAGACTGATCTCCGCCGTGCAGTCCCTGAACCCCGACGGCAAGTCGTACGGCACCGCGCTCTGGGCGATTCCCGTGGACGGCGAGCCGTACCGGCTGACCCGCTCGGCCAAGGGCGAGTCGGCCGCCGTCTTCACCGCGGCCGGCGATGTGCTGTTCACCTCCGCCCGCCCCGACCCGACCGTCGAGGACGCCACCGACGAGGTGCCCGCCCTGTGGCTGCTGCCGCGCGCCGGCGGGGAGGCCCGCCAGGTGGCGAGCAGGGCCGGCGGCATCGGCGCCGTGCGTACGGCGGGCGACGTGGTGGTCTTCTCCGCCGACGTGCTCGACGGCGAGGAGTCGGCCGACGCCGGCAAGCGCAAGGCCCGCAAGGACGCCGGGATCAGCGCCATCCTGCACGAGCAGTTCCCGGTTCGCTACTGGGACCACGACCTCGGCCCGGGCCGGCCCCGGCTGTTCGCCGCGCGGCTCGGCGCCGACCGGCTCGAGGACGTCCGCGACCTGACGCCCGACGCCGGTGACGCGCTGCGGCAGGGCACGTTCGAGCTGACCCCCGACGGCGCCTCCGTGATCACCACGTGGCAGGTCTACCTGCCCAAGGGTGAGTCGCGTACGGACCTGGTGGTCATCGACGTGGCCACCGGCGAGCGCCGCGTGCTGCTCAGCGAGGACGACCACGACTTCGGCGGCCCGCTGGCCGTCTCGCCCGACGGCACGAGGCTCGCCTGCGCCCGCGACCGCAGGACCGGCTACGACGTCTCCGCGCGCAGCACGCTGTGGATCGCCGACCTCGCCACCGGGCAGGGCCGCGAGTACGCGCCCGACGCGTTCCCCACCGACGTCCAGTGGGCCCCTGACTCCTCGGCCGTCTACCTGGTCGCCGACCACCAGGGCCGCCGCCCGGTCTTCCGCGTCCCGCTCGACGGCGAGGTCACCAGGCTCACCGGGGACGACGCCGCGTACCTGCACGTCAACCCGTCGCCCGACGGCCGCTTCGTCTACGCCCTGCACAGCGGCGTCGCCCTCGCCCCCGGGCCGGCCAGGATCGACGCCGTCACCGGCGAGGTCACCGACCTGCCGTCGCCCGCGCCGCGCCCCGAGGTGCCCGGCACGCTCACCGAGGTCACCGCCACCGCCGACGACGGCGCCACCGTCCGCGGCTGGCTCGCCGTGCCCGAGACCGCCTCCGCCGCCGACCCCGCCCCGCTCGTGCTGTTCGTGCACGGCGGCCCGCTCGGCTCCTGGAACGACTGGCAGTGGCGCTGGCAGTCGTGGATCCTCGCCCAGCAGGGCTACGCGGTGCTCATGCCCGACCCGTGCATGTCCACCGGTTACGGCCAGGAGATGATCGACCGCGGCTGGGGCAACTGGGGCCCGCGCACCCAGGCCGACCTCGACGCGATCGTGGACGCCACCCTGGAGAGGGGCGACATCGACGCCGGGCGCACGGCCGCGATGGGCGGCTCGTACGGCGGCTACATGGCCAACTGGCTCGCCGGCCACACCGACCGCTACAAGGCCATCGTCACCCACGCCTCGCTGTGGAACCTCGACCAGTTCGCCGGCACCACCGACGCCGCGATGTACTGGCAGCGCGAGTTCGGCGAGCCGGGCGGCGAGCGCTACCAGCTGCTGTCGCCGCACAACTCCGTCGACAAGATCACCACCCCGATGCTCGTCATCCACGGCGACAAGGACTACCGGGTGCCGATCGGCGAGGCGCTGCGGCTGTGGTGGGACCTGCGCCGCACGGAGGCCGACGCGAAGTTCCTGTACTTCCCGGACGAGAACCACTGGATACTCAAGCCCGGCAACATCGTCGCCTGGTACGAGACCGTTCTCGCCTTCCTCGGCCACCACGTGCTCGGCCAGGAGTGGAAGCGCCCGGAGTCGGTGGCCTGATGACGGACTTCCTGAGGCTCGCCGAGGACATCGCCCGCGGGGCCGGCGACATGCTGCTCGCCAAGCGGCCCACGATGTCCCGCGAGATCGAGACCAAGTCGAGCCCCACCGACGTGGTCACCACCCTGGACAAGGCGTCAGAGGCGCTCATCCGCGAGCGCATCCTGGCCGCCAGGCCCGATGACCGCATCCTCGGCGAGGAGCAGGGCGAGGCGCCGGGCGAGGGCGACGTGCGCTGGATCGTCGACCCGATCGACGGCACCGTGAACTTCCTGTACGGCCTGCCCGACTGGGCGGTGTCGATCGCCGTCGAGGTGGCGGGCAAGGTCGTGGCGGGCGTCGTGAACGTGCCGCAGCGCGGCGAGGTCTACACCGCGGCGCTCGGCGAGGGCTCATGGCTCGGCGCCGAGCGGCTGCGCTGCAACACCGGAGTGCCGCTGTCGCAGGCGCTGGTCGCCACCGGGTTCGGCTACGCCAAGGCGCGCCGCGAGAGCCAGGGCGAGGTCGTGGCGAAGGTGCTGCCGCGGGTGCGCGACATCAGGCGCGGCGGCTCGTGCGCCATCGACATCTGCTCGCTGGCGGCGGGCCGGGTCGACGCCTACTACGAGCGCGGCGTCAACCAGTGGGACTTCGCGGCGGCCGGGCTGGTGGCCACCGAGTCGGGCGCCAGGCTCGGCGGGCTGCACGGCCGTCCGGTCAGCTCGGAGTTCGCGCTGTGCGCGGCTCCCGGCCTGTTCGAGGAGCTGCACGACCTCCTTGTGTCACTGGATCCGCTGCGCGGAGCCTGAGTGAGTCAGGTGCGAAACGGCCGGAGCGTGGCTCCGGCCGTTTGGCGTCTCGCTAGCGGGGCAACGGTATGCCGTGATCGTCGGCCAGGCGGCGCAGGTCCTCGATCTCGGCGGTGAGGGTGTCGGCGAGGTAGTCGTCGCCGGCGCTGCGGGCCTCCCGCAGGCCCTTGTAAGCCTGGTCGAGGCGGTGTTCGATCGTGGTCGTGAACTCGCCCATCTCACCTACTCTCCGGGGGTTCGATCCGTCCAAGGGCGAAGTCTCCCCATTGCCGGATGAAGCCTGGGCAATGGGTGTCCCGACGGCATACCCCGGCTTGTCGCCCTCCGAAACATGAATTTCGCCAAGCCTCGGTAAGCCGCGCCCGCCGCGCTCCCTCTGGGGGCCTCCGGCCGGTCCCAGGCGGCCGGAACATGCCTTACCGTGCGCTTATCGAGGTTGTGGCCAGAATGAGTGACCAGAATCGGAGAGAGGTGTACCGGGCGTGCGCGTGCTGGTGGTTGAGGATGAGCGGGTGCTGGCCGACGCGATCGCGACGGGGTTGCGGCGCGAGGCCATGGCGGTCGACGTCGCCTACGACGGCGGCGGGGCTCTGGAGCGTACCTCCTACATCGACTACGACGTGATCGTGCTGGACCGCGACCTGCCGGTCGTGCACGGTGACGAGGTGTGCCGCAGGCTGGTCGAGCAGCGGACGGCCTCCCGCATCCTCATGCTGACCGCCTCGGGCGACGTGGACGACAAGGTGGAGGGCCTCGGCCTGGGCGCCGACGACTACCTGGCCAAGCCGTTCGTGTTCATCGAGCTGGTGGCCAGGGTGCGGGCGCTCGGCCGGCGCTCGGCCCCCGCGCTGCCGCCCGTGCTGCAGCGCGCCGGCATCAGGCTCGACCCGGGCAAGCGGCTGGTGGAGCGCGACGGCAGGGAGGTCGTGCTGACCAAGAAGGAGTTCGCGGTGCTCGAAGAGCTGATGCGGGCCGACGGCGCCGTGGTCAGCCAGGAGGACCTGCTGGACAAGGCTTGGGACGAGAACATCGATCCCTTCACGAACGTGGTCCGGGTGACCATGATGACGCTGCGGAAGAAGCTGGGCGAGCCTCAGGTGATCGAGACCGTGCCCGGAGTTGGGTACAAGTTGTGACGCACAGGCCAGAGCGCGAAGCGGGCCCGACGCATCCGATGATCAGCCCGCACTCGGAACGCAAGGCGACGCGCGTCCAGGAGACGCCGCCGCCCCCGACGGGATCACCGGTGTGGGACGGCCCTCCGCCGCCCGCGCGGCAGCTCACCCAGCGTTCCACCATGGAACGTGTGAAGGAGCTTCCCGGCAAGGTCAGCATCCGCTGGCGCCTGACGCTCACCTACGGCGCGCTCGTGTTCGGCGCCGCCGTGGCGCTGCTGCTGTCCATGTACGCCATCGTCGGGGCGTCCATCATCAACGAGTGGCCCACGCTGGACACGCGGGGCATCAACCCCATCGACGCGGCGATCGCGCAGAACCAGTGGCTGCAGGCCAAGGAGGCGACCGTCCAGAGCGCCCGCGGGTCGTTGCTGCAGAGCGCACTGATGGCCCTGTTCGGGGTGGGCATCCTGGCGCTGATCATCGGCTACTTCGTGGCCGACAGGGCGATGCGGCCGGTCGCCAGGATGACCGCGACGGCGCGCAAGCTGTCGGAGAGCACGCTGGCCCATCAGCGCATCGCGCTCGAGGGCCCCAACGACGAGCTGAAGGAGCTGGCCGACACCTTCGACGCCATGCTCACCCGGCTCAACGTCGCCTTCGACACCCAGCGAAGGTTCGTCGCCAACGCCTCACACGAATTGCGCACTCCACTCACCATCAACAGGACGGTCCTGGAGATCGCGCTTTCCGATCCGGCGGCCTCCGAGGACCTCAAAGCGCTCGGGCGTACCCTCCTTGAGGTCAACGCGCGTAACGAGAAGCTCATCGAAGGGCTGCTGCTGCTCGCCAGGAGCGAACGCGAACTCGCCGTGCGCAAACCGCTGGACGTGAAGGAGGTCGCGCAGACGGCGGTCGAACAGGTCGTGCCGTTCGCCGCCGAACACGGTGTGACCGTCACCACCGAACTGGTCAGCGCGCCTACCGTGGGCGATCCGGTGCTCCTGGAGCGGTCGGTGAGCAACCTGCTGGAGAACGCGGTGAAGTACAACATTCCCGAAAGCGGAAAAGTATGGATCCGTACGGGAATGGCGGACGGTGCCTTGGTTGTTCAGGTGGCCAACACGGGGCAGCACGTCCCGGCGTACGAGGTCAACAGCCTGTTCGAGCCGTTCAGGAGGCTTCATGCGGATCGGGTGGATTCGGCCAAGGGAGCGGGTCTCGGGCTGTCCATCGTGCGCGCGGTCGTGCAGGCCCACGGTGGGAATGTGGCCGCTGTGCCACGTGATGGCGGGGGGCTCGTGGTGACCATTAGGCTGCCGCGGCGCTGACGTGGTGACGTTCTGACGTGTTCGTTCGCGTGTTGTCGCATGGGGGCGTCTCGTTCTCGCCGCACATGTGGTTGGATGTGCCGTCGAACACGGTGGTGCATGACGCCAAGGCTGTGGGTTTCGCCATATTTGGCTAACCATTGCCGACGGCAGCAGGCCCTGACGTGTTGGGAGGTTCGTGGTCCGTTTCCCCGGGGTACCGATGGGAAATCTCCCCGACGGAACGGGCACAAGATGGGCTTCCCGGACGTTAGAAGACGCGCGATGAGCGCGAGGACATATAGATGAGGGGGATGGAGTAAGCACAATGGCTACCGACTACGACAGCCCGCGCAAGACAGACGACGACCTGGGTGAAGACAGCCTCCAGGAACTCCAGGCGCGGCGCACCGACAAGTCGTCCGGCAGCATCGACATCGATGAGACCGACCTGGCGGAGTCGCTCGAACTGCCCGGTGCCGACCTGTCGAACGAAGAGCTCTCGCTGCGGGTGATCCCCCGTCAGGCCGACGAGTTCACCTGCTCGCGCTGCTTCCTGGTGCACCACCGCAGCCAGCTGGCCTCCGAGAAGAACGGCCAGCAGGTCTGCCGGGAGTGCGCCGCCTGATCACTGGAGCGAACGAGCTCGGGGTAGAGGGACCGAAGATGACGAAAGCCCACGAACCCGAGCGATCGCGACATGAATTACGGAGGCATCGCGTGGCCGAACCGAAGAAAGACCGCCAAGCGGGCAGTGAGGTCGCCGACCCCGATCGTGAGGTCGGCGAGCTCGTTGGCAAGCTCACCGCTCCGGGTGAGCTGGAGCCGGCCGAGCGGCGCAGGCTGCTCGGCCGACTCGCTCAGGCGCTGTCCGCCGGGGCGAAGCGGGCACGGGCCACCGGCGCGGGCCGGGGCCGCTGGCTGGCCGACGTCTTCCTCAACATCGCGCCGCGCATCCCGATCAGAGACCTGCACACCCTCGCGGAGCACCATCACGGCCTGACCGGCGAAGAGCTCGCCGACGACCTGGTGCGCACCGCTCAAAAGGCCACGATGACGGTCGGCGCCATCGGCGGAGCACTGGCCGCGGCCGAGTTCGCCGCGCCACCCCTCCTGCTCTCCGCTCCCGCCCAGCTCGTCGCCGAGACCATCGTCGTCGCCGCCATCGAGGTCAAGCTGCTGGCCGAGCTGCACGAGGTCTACGGCGTCCACGTCCAGGGATCCGGCGCGCAGCGCGCCGTCGCCTTCACCGCCGCCTGGGCCAAGCAACGCGGCATCGACCCCCTCGCGCCCGCGTCCGTCACCCTGGCGCTCGGAGCGGCCACCAAGACGGCCCTGCGCAACCGCCTCATGCGGACGCTCGGCCGCCACCTCACCACCTTCGGCCCCTTCCTGACCGGCGCCATCGCCGGCGGCGCGCTCAACCGCATGGCCACGAAGAAACTGGGCGAGGCCATCCGCGCCGACCTGCGCGTCAAGGCCCCCGCCCCGGCGCAGCAGGCCGTCCAGGGAAGGCCGCGCGGCGAGCTCAGCGAGTAGGCCGCAGGCCGCTGAAGGCCATCATGAGCAGCGCGTCGGCCAGATCGTCGGCCGAGGCGCCGCGCGCCGGCTGATACCACTCGGTGATCGAGTTGACGGTGCCGAACAGCAGCCGCGTCACCAGCCCTGGATCGACGTCCGCCCTGATCCCGCCCTCCGCCACCGCCTCGCCGACCAGCCCGGTGACGAACCGGTCGAACTCCCGCCGCCGCTCCAGCGCCGCCTGCTCGGTGCCGCTGTTGCCGCGCACCCGCAGCAGCAGCGTCACGTACGGCAGGCGCTCGACGAGGATGCGCACGCTCTGCCTGACGACCCACTCCAGCCGGTCGATGGCCGCGCCCTTCGCGGCCCGCTCGTCGGCCACCATCGCGAACAGCCCGTCGAGCGCCCGGTCGAGCGCCCTGGCGAGCAGCTGCTCCTTGCCCGGCACGTGATAGTAGATGGCCGACTTGGTCACGCCGAGCGCCTTGGCGAGGTCCTCCATGCTGGTGCCGTCGTAGCCGCGCTCGTTGAAGACGCCGACCGCGATCGACAGCACCGACTCGGGATCGAGCCCGCGCCCCCTCCTGCGCTGGGCTTGGGTGGCGGCCTCAATCATGACGCTCGTCGACGACGCGCTTCAGCTTGCCCACCGACCGCTCCAGCGTCTCGGGGTCCACCACCTCGACCTCGACGCTCACGCCCACGGTCTCCTTGACGGCGTCGCGCAGCGCCTGACCGGCCGCCTCGCGCCCCTCGCCGAACCCGGGCCGCGCCTCGACCCTGACCGTCATCACGTCGAGCCGCCCAGGGCGGGTGAGGCGGAGCTGGAAGTGCGGCGACAGGCCCTCGATGCCGAGCACGACCTCCTCGATCTGGGTGGGGAACACGTTCACGCCGCGCAGAATGATCATGTCGTCGGTACGCCCGGTCACCTTCCGCATCCGCCGGAACGCGGGCCGCGCGGTGCCGGGCAGCAGCCTGGTCAGGTCGCGGGTGCGGTAGCGGATGACCGGCATGGCCTCCTTGGTCAGCGTGGTGAAGACCAGCTCGCCCTCGTCGGCAGGCTCCCCGGTGAACGGATCGACGGTCTCGGGATAGAAGTGGTCCTCCCAGACGTGCAGTCCGTCCTTGGTCTCGACGCACTCGTTGGCCACGCCGGGGCCCATCACCTCCGACAGGCCGTAGACGTCCACGGCGTCGAGGTCGAAGGCGTCCTCGATCTCGGCGCGCATCTGCTCCGTCCACGGCTCGGCGCCGAAGATGCCGACCCGCAGCGACGTGGCGCGCGGATCGATGCCCTGGGCCCTGAACTCGTCCAGCAGCGCCAGCATGTACGACGGCGTCACCATGATCACGTCGGGCCGGAAGTCCGTGATGAGCCGCACCTGCCGGGGCGTCATGCCGCCCGAGACCGGCACCACCGTGCAGCCCAGCCGCTCGGCCCCGTAATGGGCGCCGAGCCCGCCGGTGAACAGGCCGTAGCCGTAGGCCACGTGCACGATGTCGCCGGGCCGCCCGCCGGACGCGCGGATCGAGCGGGCCATCACCTCGGCCCACACGTCGAGGTCGCGCTTGGTGTAACCGACCACGGTGGCCCGCCCGGTGGTGCCGCTGGAGGCGTGGATGCGCGCCACCTGCTCGCGGGGCACCGCGAACATGCCGAACGGATAGCTCTCACGCAGGTCCTCCTTCGTGGTGAAGGGAAACCTGGCCAGGTCGGCGAGCTCCTTGCAGTCGCTGGGGTGCACGCCCGCCGCGTCGAACTTCGCCCGGTAGAGCGGGACGTTGCGGTAGGCGTGGTCGAGGGTGTGCCGCAGGCGCTCCAGCTGGAGCGCCGTCAGCTCGTCGCGGGACACGCGCTCGATCGGGTCGAGCTCGTCGGGGGCGGGGGGTCGTCCCAGTCTCATGGCCGTCTCACTTCAGCTCCCGGCTCCGGCCGCGGAACTCCGCGACCACCTGACCGTCGGGCCTGCGCACGGTGACGTCGTAGATGCCGCTGCGGCCGTAGCGGGTGCGCTCCTCCGCCTCGGCGATCAGCACGTCACCCGCGCGAGCGGGGGAGACGAACGTGATCTCCGCCCCCGCCGCCACCGTGACCGGCCCATGACTGTTGCACGCGCACGCGAACGCGGTGTCGGCCAGCAGGAACACGTAACCGCCGTGGCACAGGCCGTGGCCGTTGACCATCCGCTCGGTCACGGTCATCCGGCACACCGCCCGGCCGTCGCCCAGCTCCGCGGGCTCGATGCCGAGGGCGGCGGAGGCGGTGTCGGCGTCCATCATGCGACGCGCGCTCTCCACGAAGGTCTCCCTTGTCAACTGACCGAATGTTCGGTAAACCAATCACCGGCGGGACACGCCTGTCAAGAGCACGCCGCCGGGACTGCCGGCGCGCGGGTGGGAAGAGACTCCTAGGAGCGCGCACACCGCCCCGGACCAGGGACGGCGGCGCCCTGAGCGGGAGGAGACAGCGATGGCGAAGCCGTTCGCCTCGTCGGCGGACCTCGGCGAGAAGCGGCAGTCCCTGGAGATCCTGGCGGACGGCGTGTACGCGCTCACCGCCGAGGGCGACCCCAACGTGGGGGCCATCGAGGGCGAGGACTTCCTCGTCTGCTTCGAGGCCCTGGCCACGCCGGTGGCGGCCCGCCGGTGGCTGGCCCGGCTGCGCGAGCACACCGACAAGCCGATCCGCTACCTCGTGCTGTCGCACTACCACGCGGTCAGGGTGCTGGGCGCGTCGGCGTTCGGCGCCGAAGTGATCGTCACCCACGAGAAGACCCGCGAGCTGGTCGCCGAGCGCGGCGCACAGGACTGGGCCAGCGAGTACGCCAGGATGCCCCGCCTGTTCGAGGAGCCCGGCTCGATCCCCGGCCTGACCTGGCCGACCGCGACGTTCAGCGACCGGTTCACGATCGACCTGGGCGGCGGGCGCGGCGACCTCGTGCTGCAGTACTGCGGGCGCGGCCACACCGAGGGCGACCTGGTGGCCTGGCTGCCCGAGCAGCGCGTGCTGTTCGCCGGCGACCTGGTGGAGTCGCAGGCCGCCCTCTACACCGGCGACGCCTTCCACCGCGACTGGGTCTCGACGACGCTCGACCGGGTGGCCGCGCTCGGCGCGCGCACGCTGGTCGGCGGCAGGGGCGCGGTGGCCGAGGGCGAGGACGCCGTCGCGGCCGCCATCGGCCAGACCCGCGACTTCCTGACCGTCATGCTGCGCGAGGTCGGGGCGTCGGGGTCGGTGAAGGAGGCGTTCGAGCGCACGCACCGCGCACTCGCTCCCCGCTACGGCTCCTGGCCCATCTTCGAGCACTGCCTGCCGTTCAACGTCTCCCGGCTGTGGGACGAGCTGCACGGCGTCGATCGCCCGCGCATCTGGACCGCGGAGCGCGACCGCCAGGTCTGGGACGAACTCCAGTCATGAGCGCCGAGCCGCAGGTCATCGTGATCGGGGCGGGGCCGGTCGGGCAGAGTGCCGCGCTGTTGCTGGCCCGGTGGGGCGTTCAGGTGCTGGTGCTCGACCAGCGGCCCGGCCGGGGGTCCGGCGGCTCGAAGTCGATCTGCCAGCAGCGCGACGTGCTCGACATCTGGGCCGCCGCCGGCGCCGGGCAGGTGGCCGAGGAGGGCCTGGCCTGGACCACCGCCCGCACCTACTACCGCGACCGCGAGCTGCTGTCGTGGACGTTCGAGTGTGAAGGGCCGCTGCCGCCGTGCGTGAACATCTCCCAGACCCGCACCGAGCAGATACTCGACGCGGCCATCGCCGCTCAGCCGCTCGTCGAGGTGCGCTGGGAGCACGAGGTCACCGACCTGACCCAGGACGACTCCGGCGTCACCGTGCACTGCGGGCAGCGGCGGCTGCGGGCGCCGTACGTGCTGGTCTGCGCGGGCGCGCGGGCGCAGGCGATCCGGGCGGCGCTCGGGGTGTCGTTCACCGGGGAGACGTTCGACGACCAGTTCCTGATCTGCGACATCAAGGCCGACCTGCCGGGCTGGGAGAACGAGCGCCGCTTCTACTTCGACCCCGTGTGGAACCCGGGGCGGCAGGTGCTCATCCACCCGTGTCCCGGGGGCACGTACCGGATCGACTGGCAGATCGCGCCCGACTTCATCCCCACCGAGGCCGACATCGCGCGCAAGGTCCGGCAGGTCATCGGGGACCGCCCGTACGAGCTGCTGTGGCACAGCACCTACCGCTTCCACGCGCGCCTGGCCTCGCGGATGCGGGTGGGGCGGGTGCTGCTGGCCGGCGACTGCGCCCACCTGGTGGCGCCGTTCGGTGCGCGCGGGCTCAACTCGGGGGTGCCGGACGCCGAGAACGCGGCGTGGAAGCTCGCCTTCGTGCTCAACGGGTGGGCGGGGGAGGGACTGCTGGAGTCGTACCACGTGGAGCGGCACGCGGCGGCGGTGGAGAACCTGGAGGTGACCGGCGCCACCATGCGCTTCCTCGTGCCGCGCACGGTGGAGGAGCGCATGCGGCGGCGGGCCGTGCTGGAGGGCGGGCGGGTGGACGAGGTCGACTCCGGGCGCTTCGCCGAGCCCTTCTGGTACGTCGGCTCGCCCCTCACCACGCCCGAGCCCTCGCGTCCCTTCGCCGGCCGGCCGCCCAAGGGCGCGGTGTGCCCGCCGTCACCCGGCGTGATCCTGCCTGACCTGGCCGTGCCGGGCGGCAGGTTGCGCGAGATCACACGAGACGGATTGCTCTTGCTATTGGGTGATATGTGCGATTCGAGTTTGTTTGTGCAGGTCTTGGGCAAGGTCATTACGGCGCCGCTCGCCGTTCGCGGGCTCGCGGAGATCGATGGGACTGGCTCGCTCGCTGAGAGGCTCGGCGCCGGGCCGGATGAGGCATGGCTCATCAGGCCCGACTCCCACATCGCCGCGATCCTCCCTCACGCGGGCCCGGAGTCGGTGGCGGCCGCTGTTGGCCGCGCGCTCGGCGGCTTTCCTGATATATGACCCCATAGGAGGACTGCGTGACTGGCCGTAGCTCGTTCTTGATCGTCGCGAACCGATTGCCGGTGGACCGCACGATCGAACCCGACGGAACGGCCTCGTGGCGCAGGAGTCCTGGCGGGCTCGTCACCGCGATAGCCCCGGTGATGCAGCGCCGCCACGGAGCCTGGGCCGGCTGGCACGGGGCGCCCGACGAGAAGCTGGAGCCGTTCGAGCAGGACGGGATGAACCTCATCCCCGTCCCGCTGTCCGCCCGCGAGGTGGAGCTCTACTACGAGGGCTTCTCCAACGCCACCTTGTGGCCGCTCTACCACGACGTCGTGGCCACGCCCGTCTTCGACAGGGAGATGTGGGAGGCCTACCAGGTCGTCAACCGGCGCTTCGCCGAGGCCGCCGCGGAGGCGGCCGAGGAGGGCGCGGTCGTGTGGGTGCAGGACTACCAGCTCCAGCTCGTGCCCGCCATGCTGCGCCGCCTGCGTCCCGACCTGCGCATCGGGTTCTTCCTGCACATCCCCTTCCCGCCGACCGAGCTGTTCTGGCGCCTGCCGTGGCGCAAGGACCTCGTCGAAGGGCTGCTCGGGGCCGACCTGGTGGGCTTCCAGCTGCCCGGCGGCGCCTCGAACTTCCGCCGGCTGTGCCGCCGGCTGCTGGGGCTGCCGTACAAGGGGAACGAGATCTTCCTCGACGACCGGATCGTCACCACGCAGGCGTTCCCGATCTCGGTCGACTTCGCGCAGCTCGACGCACTCGTCCGCGAGCCGCACATCGTGGCCAGGGCCAAGGAGATCAGGATCGAGCTGGGCGAGCCCGAGCACGTGCTGCTCGGCGTGGACCGGCTCGACTACACCAAGGGCATCGGGCAGCGCCTCGAAGGCTTCGGCGAGCTGCTCAAGGACGGGCGGCTGCGGCCGGGCGAGGCGGTGTTCGTGCAGATCGCGACGCCCAGCAGGGAGCGCGTGGACGAGTACCGCAGGCTGCGCGACGACATCGAGCTGCAGGTCGGGCGGATCAACGGCGAGCACGCCCAGCTCGGTTACCAGCCCATCTGGTATTTCCACCAGTCGTACAACCACCAGGAGCTGGCGGCGCTCTATCTCGCCGCCGACGTCATGGTCGTCACGCCCCTGCGCGATGGGATGAACCTGGTGGCCAAGGAGTACATCTCCTGCCACCACGACCTGCAGGGCGCGCTGGTGCTGAGCGAGTTCACCGGGGCGGCCGACGAGCTGCGGCAGTCGTACCTGGTGAACCCGTACGACGTGGAGGACATCAAGCGGCAGTTGCTGAACGCGATGCGGGCCACGCCGCACGAGCTGGCCCGGCGGATGCGGACGATGCGCCGCCGGGTCGCCACCTACGACGTGGACCGCTGGGCCAACGAGTTCCTCACTGCCCTGGAGTCACCTGCTTCAGCGACTTCCACGCGTCGTAGCGCTTCTTGGCGGTCCGGTTGACCACGATCTGCGCCACCGACATGCCGACCCCCATGACGACGGCGTAGCCGATCGCCTCGCCGAGGCTCACCTCAGGCGAGTCGGTGTCGATGGGCGGCTCCTTGCCGGTCGCTTTCGTCCAGGCGAAACCCAGCACCTTGCGGGCCGCCCACGCCGTCACCAGACCCACGAGTCCGCCGATGACGCGCCAGGCGACATCTGGCTTTTCCTCCGCCATGTCGATCTCCCTTCCCCTTTGTAACGAACACTAGTCTCTACCGTTTGCCGGGCCTGCGAAGCCGTACCATAAGGAGGCATGACTCAACAGCGACTACGCCGTCCCTCCATGCCCCAAAAGCCGACTCTCGACGGCCTGGAGCAGGTATGGGTAGCTCGCTGGGAAGAAGAGGGCACCTACCGCTTCGACCGGTCCGCGGCGCGTGAACAGATCTACTCCATCGACACGCCGCCCCCCACCGTGTCGGGTTCGCTGCACATCGGCCACATCTTCTCCTACACCCACACCGACATCATGGCGCGCTACCAGCGCATGCTCGGCAAGTCGGTGTTCTACCCCCTCGGCTGGGACGACAACGGCCTGCCCACCGAGCGCCGCGTGCAGAACGTCTACGGCGTGCGCTGCGACCCCTCGCTGCCCTACGACCCCGGCTTCGTGCCCCCGGAGAAGCCCGGCAAGCGCGACATCTCCATCTCGCGGCGCAACTTCGTGGAGCTGTGCCACAAGCTGACCGCCATCGACGAGCAGGCGTTCGAGGAGGTGTGGAAGCGCATCGGCCTGTCGGTCGACTGGTCGCTGCTCTACACCACCATCAGCGACGAGGCGCGGGCGGTCTCGCAGCGGGCGTTCCTGCGCAACCTGCTGCGCGGCGAGGCGTACCTCGCCGAGGCCCCGACCCTGTGGGACGTCACGTTCCGCACCGCGGTCGCCCAGGCCGAGCTGGAGGACAGGGAGTGGCCCGGCGCCTTCCACACCGTCTCCTTCTACGGCGAGAAGGGCCCGGTCACCATCGAGACCACCAGGCCCGAGCTGATCCCCGCCTGCGTGGCGCTGGTCGCCCACCCCGACGACGAGCGCTACAAGGACCTGTTCGGCACCTCGGTGCTGACGCCGCTGTTCGGCGTCGAGGTGCCGGTGCTGGCCCACCGCCTGGCCGAGCCCGACAAGGGCACCGGCATCGCGATGATCTGTACGTTCGGCGACATCACCGACGTCACCTGGTGGCGCGAGCTGCACCTGCCCACCAGGCCGGTCATCGGCTGGGACGGCCGGCTGCTGCCCGAGCCGCCCGAGGGCGTGGAGGCGGAGCCGTACAAGGAGCTGGCCGGCAAGACCGTCCACAGCGCCCGCGAGCGCATCGTGGAGATGCTGCGCGAGTCAGGCGACCTCGAGGGCGAGCCCAAGCCGATCAAGCGCCCGGTGAAGTTCTACGAGCGCGGCGACAAGCCGCTCGAGATCGTCACCACCCGCCAGTGGTACATCCGCAACGGCGGCCGCGACGAGGAGCTGCGGCAGCGGCTGCTCGCCCGCGGGCGCGAGCTCACCTGGCATCCGCCGCACATGCGGGTGCGCTACGACAACTGGGTCGAGGGGCTCACCAGCGACTGGCTGATCTCCCGCCAGCGCTTCTTCGGCGTGCCCTTCCCGGTGTGGTATCCGATCGACGAGTCGGGGCAGCCCGTCCACGACGCGCCGATCCTGCCCACCGAGGACATGCTGCCCGTCGACCCGTCGTCCGACGTGCCGCCCGGCTACACCGAGGAGCAGCGCGGCGTGCCCGGCGGGTTCATGGCCGACCCCGACGTCATGGACACCTGGGCCACCTCGTCGCTCACCCCGCAGATAGCCGGTCGCTGGGGCAGCGACGACGACCTGTTCAAGCGGGTCTTCCCCGCCGACCTGCGGCCGCAGGCCCACGAGATCATCCGCACCTGGCTGTTCTCGACCGTGGTGCGCTCGCACTACGAGTTCGGCGAGCTGCCCTGGAGCGACGTCGCCATCTCGGGGTGGATCCTCGACCCCGACCGCAAGAAGATGTCCAAGTCCAAGGGCAACGTCGTCACCCCGCTCGACCTGCTGGACAAACACGGCTCCGACGCGGTGCGCTACTGGGCGGCCAACGGCCGCTACGGCGTCGACACCGCCTTCGACCCCGGGCAGCTCAAGATCGGGCGGCGGCTGGCCATCAAGATCCTCAACGCCTCCAAGTTCGTGCTCGGGCTGGCCGAGAGCGACGGCGAGGTGACCGAGCCGCTCGACCTGTCGATGCTGGCGGCGCTGGCCGACACCGTGCGCGAGGCCACCGAGGCGTTCGACGCCTACGACCACACCAGGGCCATCGAGGTGGTCGAACGCTTCTTCTGGGCGTTCTGCGACGACTACCTGGAGCTGGTCAAGGCGCGGGCGTACGAGTCCGGCCCGGGCGCCGCGTCGGCGCACGCGGCGCTGCGGCAGGCGCTCGACGTGCTGCTGCGGATGTTCGCGCCGTTCCTGCCGTTCGTCACCGAGGAGGTGTGGTCGTGGTGGCGCGACGGCTCCGTGCACCGCGCCTCCTGGCCCGCCGCCGAGCGCGGCGCCGGCGACCCGGCGGTGCTGGCCGTCGCCTCCGACGTGCTCGGACAGGTGCGCAAGGCCAAGTCGGAGGCCAAGCTGTCGATGCGGGCCGAGGTGTCGCGCCTGAGCGTGTGGACGCCCGACGCCGGGCTGCTCGCGCAGGCGTCCGACGACGTGTGCGCGGCGGGCAACGTGGAGGAGTTCGTGCTGGAGACCGGTGAGCAGCTCAAGGTCGAGGTGGACCTGGTCTGATCACTCGGGCTCCCTGGGTGGGTCCCTGGTGACGTCCCGGTGGACGGCGAGGAAGAGCGAGTAGGCCGCGCCGTCCGCCGGTGGCCGGCGGTCGCGGAAGTCGTCGATCACCTCGCGCAGCCGCCGCCACAGCTCCTCGCGGCCCTCTTCCGTCAGCCTGACCCCGAGCCTGGCGAACTCGCCGTCCGCGACGTCGACCAGCCGCACCTCCTCAAGGAACGCGCCGAGCATGGCCGCGTTGGCGCCGGTCACGCCGCTCTCGCGGACGTCCATCTCCCACGTCTTGCCGGTGGTGCGGTAGGGGATCTCCGTCGAGCCGCGCGGGCCCGGCCTGCGCGGCTCGGCGGCCAGGAAACCCGTCTCGACGAGCTTGCGTACGTGGTGCAGCGTGGTGGCGGGGTTCGCGCCCAGCCGGCCCGCGATCTCCTTGTTCGTCAGGGCCTGGTCGAGGCAGAGCCGCAGGATGCGCAGGCGGGCGGCCGAGGCCAGGGCGCGGGCCTCCGGCTCGGTGGCGGGGCGGCGTTGAGTGCCCATGGCAGGCCACTCTATTGCCACCCCTCCGTCCACCACCGCCCGCCAAGGCCACCACCCTGGGGCCCTGGGCTCTGCGTTCTTACCCGGCCTGTGTTGCCCCCGTGGGCCTGTGCTGCCCCTAGCGGTAGTCGCACACGCCCGTGGGGAAGATCTGCTTCAGCCGGGCGCGCTGGTCGGAGGTGGGGCGCCAGGAGCCGTACAGGCCCTTGGCGATCGCCCGGCCGACCGGCTGGAGGCGGCACTTGTAGACGCCGCCCTCGATCGGGCCGCCCGCCACCGTGCGGGAGGTGCCGTAGAGGGGGAAGCGCTTGGTGCACGCCCCGGGGGCGCGGCGGTCCAGAATGCCGTCCCACACCTGCGGCCCTGCGGCGATCTCGGTGCCGTCGGTGGCGAAGCAGCGGTCCACGGCCTGGGGCGGCTTGTTGTTGATCACGCCGCGCGCCGGATGCTTCCGGATGTTGGCCATCCACGCGTCGATCACCTTGAGCGCCTCGGGCGTCTGGTCGAACTCAGGCCCGTCCGGACGCGCGTCCGTGAACCAGATGACCTGATTGCCCGCCTGCCCGTCGTGGTCCAGCATCCGCTTCCTGGAGGCGAACGACTGGTGCGCGTTGTGCATGTCCAGCTCCTCCTCCAGGTAGTGCCGCCAGTCGATCACCGGGATGTCGATGTCGCCGCCGAACACCAGCCCGCTGCGCAGCACGTTCCTGATGGCCACCGGGTCACCGGTGCGGCGCGGCGCGGGATCGCCCTGGTGGGCGTTACGGGCGCTCCACGGGTCGAGGTCGGCGGGGCAGGCCGAGGGCACGAAGGGGCAGCCCTCCTGCACCATGTCCGCCGCCTCCTTCCACGAGCCCGCCTGCGCGTTGAGGTCCAGGAACTCCTCCGGCGTCAGCACGCCGTCGGTGAGCGCCTTGAGCCCGTACTGGACGCCCACGTTGTCCCACGTCGAGCGGGCGTATCCGGTCTCGTCCACGCCGTACACCTTGCGCAGGTCGTCCCAGTGCGTCCACTGGACGGTGTCCTTGACGCCCGGCGGGTCCATGCGCTGCCACTCGGGGTCGTTGTCGGACGTCCACAGCGGATTCATGGTGAGCGGGGTCAGACCGCGCCAGCCGTTCACGCACTCGTCAGAGCCGGGCCGCCCGGTGTACGGGTTCGCGACGGTGTCGCTCGCGTTCATGCCGATCAGCGCCGTGCGGTCGTCCCACTGGGCCCAGCGCGGATGCCGGTCCATGTAGCGTTCGAGCAGCTCGCAGTCGCCCACGTGGATGGTCTGGGTGACCATGTCCGGATAGGAGTACTGCGGGATGGCGGCGTCGATCACCCGCGTCCTGTGGTTCTGTCCGTAGATGTACTGCTGGATCGCGCCGCCCGACGCGCCCACGCCCACCGTGTAGAGCGGCGGGCCGTACCGCTCGATGAACCGCTCCTTGACCATCAGGGCCGTCTCGCCGCCCAGGATCAGGTTGTAGTGGGTGCTGGTGCGGGTGCCGGACGAGTACATGATCGCGTAGCCCTGGCCGAGCTGGTGCGCGTCGAGCGCGCCGCCGCCGATCGTCCCCTGGTCGTGGCCGATCGCCACGCCGCCGTCGAACCGGTAGACCGCGCGGCCGGTGTAGCCGTCCTCCAGCATCGCGATCGAGTAGAGGAAGCGGTTGATGACGCCGCGCTCGCGGCGTACCACGAAGTCGACCGTCCGGCCGTCGGGCAGGGTGGTGGTGGCCATGTCGGCCGGCCGTTCCGCGGGCATCGGCTTGTACGTGCCGTCGGCCGAGCGGTAGAGGCGGTCGTTCACCGTCGGGGCGAAGCAGTCCTTGCTCCAGCCGCCCTCGACCCGCATGCCCTGGCCGTCCTGGTTGTCGGGCTTCGGGGGGCCGAGTCCGCTGCGTTCCGTCTTGCACAGGAACGGGTACTGGTGCTCACCCGAGAAGATGGGCCCCTGGCTGGGGTGGTTGCGCAATTTGATGCTCTTCCTGTGCCGGCCGGCGACCGCGGTGATCGTGTTCTCGCCGTCCCGCAGGCCCGTCACGAGGCCCGTACGTCCCTTGCCGCTGCGCTCGAACGCCTCCGTGACGTCCTCACCGTTGCGCAGCACCCTGGCCTTGACGTCCCCGTCCACCCTGATCAGCGCATCACCCCCGCTGACCTGGTCCGGCCGGCTGGAGCGCACCTCCAGGGACAGCGGGACACGGGAGGCGGAAGCGGACGCGGACGCGGACGCGGGCGCGAGGGGCGCGGCCACCAGACATGACGCCGCCATGACGAGGATCACCGGAGCTTTCATGGTCACGACGGTGACACGATCACCGCCCCTTGCACAGACCCGATGTCGCCGATGTGAGCGGGCCGCGCCACGTGAAGGTGCGTGCCGTCTGCCGCCGTGCGCGTCGTCCGCCACCTTCCGTCCCCGGACCGCTGGGTCGCTTCGCCGGATTACGCTGACAGCGGTCGTGGTCGCGCCGATATCCGCGCGCGTGACGGGCCCGGACATGCCAGTCTTGAACACGTGCTGCCCGACCGCCCAACCAAGCTCGTGCCGCCCGTGCTGGCCAGGATGGCCGCATGGTCCGGTTGCCTGATCCTCGTCGGCGTGGTCGTCTACTTCATCGTCCAGGTCATCGCCCGCCTCGCGTTCGTGGCGCTGCCCGTGGCGATCGCGCTCCTGCTGACCGCGCTGCTGTTCCCGCTCACCAAGAGCCTGCGCAGCGCCGGCATGCGGCCCATCTACGCCACCTGGATCACCATGCTGGTGGCGCTGGCCGTGCTCGTCGGCACGGGATGGCTGGTCGGGGCGCGGGCCAGCGAAGAGTTCCCCGGTCTCGTCAGCCAGGTCCAGGAGACCGCGAGGACCGTCCAGGAGTGGCTGATCACCGGGCCGCTCCACCTCGAAGAGGCGCAGATCACCGACTACGTCGACGAGGTCGCCACCATGGTCAACGAGCAGCGCACCGCCATCACCGGCACCGTGCTGTCGGCCGGCGCGGTCGCCGTCGAGGTGCTCGCGTCCATCGTGCTGCTGCTGTTCGTGACGTTCTTCCTGCTCAAAGACGGTGACCGCATCTGGATGTGGTTCCTCAAGGCGTTCGGCGGGGTGGCGCCCAGGGTCGACCGCGCCGGGCGGGCCGCCTGGACCACGCTCTCCCACTACGTCCAGGGCACCGTGGCGGTGGCCGCCGTCCACGGGCTCATCATGGGCATCGTGCTGGCCGGCATGGGCGTGCCGCTGTGGGCGCCGCTGGCCGTGCTCATCTTCTTCGCCAGCTTCATCCCCATCGTCGGCATCTTCTTCGCCGGCACCGTCGCCACCCTGGTCACGCTGGGCGCCAAGGGGCTCGTCTACGCGCTGATCTTCCTCGGCATCCTCATCGTGGAGCAGCAGCTCGAAAACCACGTCCTGCAGCCGCTGATCGTGGGCCGGGCGCTGCACTTCCACCCGCTGGCGATCATCCTCGTCCTGTCGGTGGGCGGCGTCCTGGCCGGCATCGCCGGCGCCGCAGTGGCGGTCCCCGTGGCAGCGGTCATCTATCGCGCCCTGCCAGAGCTGCGCCACAAACCCCCCGAGCTCCCCCCAGGCCACGGCGACTCATCCCCACCCGCCTCGCCCCCACCCACCCCACCCCCACCCGCCGACGACGACACGACGGACACTCCCGACCACGGCGACGGCGGAGGCCGCCGGAGTGACGGAGGCGACCGTCGTGGCGACGACGGAGGCGAGGGCGGCAGCCGCCGTGACAACGGCGCTCGCGGTTCTGGTGCCGCTGGTGACGGTGGCGCTCACGGTCCCGGTGCGGCGGATGGCGTCGGCGGTATGGCGGGCGGTGACGTGTCCAGGGCCGATACGGAGGCCGCTCCTTCGCGCCCATGATCCCCCGGCGTGCGGGGCGGGTGATGCGGCGGAGCGGGTGGGGGTTGGGTGGGATTCGGGTATGGGTGGCACGGAGTAACCTCGTCACCCGTGACGCGTTCCTCCCTCACCACGCCGCCTCCCAACGCTGGACCGCCCGGGGCGGTGCCGGGGGCGCCTGCGCCGGGCACCGTTCTGTCCTCCCACTACGGTCAGTGTTTCGGGTGCGGGGCCGAGCACCCCACGGGGTTGCATCTCAAGGCCAGGACACCCGACGGCACGACGGTCGAGGCCGAGTTCAGGGTGGGGGAGGCGCACCAGGGGGCGCCGAAGCTGGCGCACGGCGGGGTGCTGGCGACCGCGATGGACGAGGTCATCGGTATGTCCGTATACCTGTTCCGCAAGCCATATGTGACGGGACGGCTGGAGACCGACTACCTCCTCCCCGTTCCCGTGGGCACGACACTCCACCTGCGTGCCTGGTGCAACGGCATCGCGGGCAGGAAGGCGTACCTTGAGGCGGAGGGGCGCATCGGCGCCCCGGACGGACCGGTCGCCGTCCGCGCGGCAGCGCTGTTCATCGAGGTGAACATGGAACACTTCGCCAAGCACGGCGATCTGGCCGCCATCGAGGTCGAACATCCGGATTACGAGGTGAATCCTTGAGCAACACAGTAGAGGTCCTCATCCAGCGGCTCGACGCGGAGCTGCCGATGCCGTCGTACGCGCACGCGGGTGACGCCGGCGCCGACCTCTACGCGGTGGAGGACGTCGAGTTGCAGCCCGGCGAGCGGGCCGTGGTCGGCACGGGGGTGGCGATCGCACTGCCCGACGGCTACGCGGCGTTCGTGCATCCCCGCTCCGGCCTGGCGGCCAAGCACGGGGTCACGCTGGTCAACGCGCCCGGCACGGTCGACGCCGGCTACCGGGGCGAGATCAGGGTGACGCTGATCAACACCGACGCCAAGGAGCCGTTCCGGCTGCGCCGGGGCGACCGGGTGGCGCAGCTCGTCGTGCAGCGCGTGGAGCGGGCGGCCTTCTACGAGGTGGAGCGCCTGCCGGGGTCCGTACGCGGTGCGAACGGGTTCGGATCCACGGGGCGCTGACCGGTGCAGATCAAGCGGGCCCGAGGCAGGGGTCCGCGTGAGACGGACGTACAACGGGCCGATGAGCCCGACGAGCAGGGAGAGTGAGGAACGTGTTCCGACGTCGTCGTCGTGAGCAGCCGGATCAGGCGGCCGAGCAGGAGGCTGCGGCGCCGATGCGGGAGTCCGGCCCGTGGGACGCCGACGAGCCCCACCCGGACAACGACCGCATCGATTTGGGCGGCCTGCGGTTGCCGCACAACCCCGACTTCGACGTGCGGCTGGCCTCCGTGGGGGATCAGCACGTCGGCGTGGTCGTCCTGTACGACGAGAGCTCGCTGCAGCTGCAGGCCCTGGCCGCGCCGCGCAGCTCGGGCCTGTGGGACGAGGTGCGGACCAAGCTGGCGAGCCAGGCGGGGGTGCTGCACGAGCAGGAGGGGCCGTTCGGCACGGAGCTGAGCGGTGAGATGCGGCTCGACGGTGACAGCAGGCCGGCCCGCTACATCGGCATCGACGGGCCCCGCTGGTTCCTGCTCGCGGTCATCTCGGGCAAGGCGGCCGTCGACGACGCGACGGCGGCCCCGTACCACGACTTCATCAGAGACGTCGTGGTCGTGCGGGGTGACGAGCCGATGGCGCGCGAGGAGCCGATCCCGCTGCGCCGGCCCAACGAGCCGGGCGGCGACGCGGGCGAGGGGCCGCGGTTCAACCCGTTCAGGCGAGGACCGGAGATCAGCGAGATTCGCTGACGGCTGACATCACATAGGCTGAGGCATCATGAGTACGGCAGAGCCCCCGAAACGTGGGGGATTGCGCGGGTTCTTCAGCCGGCTGGCCTCCCCCCAGTCAGAGATCGAGGCCCGCGAGCTGCGGGAGGACGCCGACGAGGTCGGCGCCACCCCCATCGTCTCGTGTGGCGGCCGCCGCCGCTTCTGCGTGGCCGGTACGCTACGTACGGTGACACTGCGTCCGAGGGGCGGTGCTCCCGCTCTCGAGGCCGAGCTCTACGACGGGTCCGACGTCATCGACCTGGTCTGGCTCGGCCGCCGCAGGATCGCGGGCATCGAGCCGGGCCGCACGGTCAAGGCCGAGGGCCTGGTGAGCCTGCAAGACGGGCGCAAAGTGATGTTCAATCCGCGTTACGAGCTGCGCCCAGGGAGTTGATCAGGTGAGTGCCGAGGCGGAAGAGGTCGCCCACGACACGGTCGAAGCGGCGGTGCGAGCCCAGCTCGCGAAGGCGTTCGGCGGGGTCAGAGGCATCGTCGAGGCGGCGGTGCCGACGGTCGCGTTCACGCTGACGTGGATCCTCAGCGAGGATCTGAAGCTGTCGCTCATCATCAGCATCTCGCTGTCGGTGGTGCTGCTGCTGGTGCGCGTGCTGCAGCGGTCGACGCCGCAGTTCGTGATCAACAGCTTGATCGGCATCGCGATCGGGGCGTTCTTCGCCAGCCGTACGGGCGACGCGAAAGACTACTTCTTGCCCGGCATCCTCTACAACGCCGGCTACGCGGTGGCGATGCTGATCTCGATCGTCGCCCGGTGGCCGGTCGTCGGGTTCCTGATCGGCTCGGTCACGGGTGACCCGACAGGCTGGCACAAGGATCCCGGCATCGTGCGGCTGTGCACGCGCCTGACCTGGCTGCTCATGCTGCCGTGCGCGGTCAGGGTGGCCGTGCAGGGGCCCGTCTACCTGTTCGGCGGCGGTGACGAGGCGGTCGCCGCGCTCGGCTTCGCCAAGATCGTCATGGGCTGGCCGTTGCAGGTGGCGGCGCTGGCGGCCATGCTCTGGGTGCTCGGCCGCGGCCGCACCCCGGTCAAGCCCCCTGTAGCCCCCGCCTGACCCCGCCTGACCCGCCCGAGCACCCCGGCCACGGGACCCTTGGGTCTGTTGCGGCCGAGGTCCCTCAGAAGGGGTGGGGCAATCGTCGCGGCCGGGGCCTCGGGGAGAGGTCAGCGGTGGTCGCGGCGGGCCTCGGGGAGAGGTCAGCGGTCGTCGTGGTCCGGGTCGAAGGCGGTGGGTTCGGCGGGGAGCGTGTAGCGGGCGCCGATGAGGTCGGCCACGCGCCGCCGCGTCGAGTCCGCGTCGGCCGCCTCGTCGCGTTCCAGCGCCGCCACCTCGTCGGCCAGTTCGGCGTCGCCGAGGCAGTCGCGGATCCACGTCGAGTAGTCGCCCCGCCGCAGGTGGTGCAGCCACGTGTCGTGGTCCAGGCCCTCGGCCAGCTCCACGAACGTGTGCAGGTTTCTGGCCCGCAGCCGCATCCGCTGCTCGGGCCCGGTGAAGTAGAAGCTCTTGTCCTTCGACATGGTCCCGGCCGCGTACTTGCGCCGGTGCCGGGTGCGCTCCTGCCGGGCGGGCGCCAGCGTGAGCCGGCGGCCTGACCCGGTGCCGTCGAGCCACAGCGCGATGTCGCCGGGGCCGTCGGGCAGCGCGGGCGCATCGACGCCACGCGCGGTGGCGAACGCGGCGAGCGTGTTCTCCGGCTCCTTGCCGACCGCGATGGTGCTGTTGACCAGGTCAAGCGCGGCCGGGCTGAGCGCGTCGGGATGCACGGTGATCATCAGCACCGCGCCGAGGTCGCCGGGATGCTGCAGTGGTACCTGCCGGACCTCGGCGGGCATCAGGTGGTGCGCCTCGTCGAGCACGAGCCAGTGCGGGTGGCCGAGCTTGGTGCGCAGCCCGGTGAGCCGGGGCAGCAGCTCCGCGAAGTACGCGGGCCGGTCGCGCAGCTGCAGCCCGATGAGGTTGATGACGACGCTGTGCCCGGGATGCTCCAGCACGTGGGCGACCTCGTCCACGGAGGGCACCCGGTCGGGGTCGCCGAGCACGGTCACACCGGGATATTCGGCGTAGTCGCCTTCGGGGTCCACGATGACGCACTGGTAGCCGTCGCCGACGAGCCGTTCGAGCAGCGCGGTGGTGACGGTGGACTTGCCGCTGCCGGACGGCCCGGCGACCAGCAGGCCCAGCCCGTACGTCGGCAGCCGCACCTCGGCCCCTTCGTCGTGGCCGAGCAGGACGTGATGGCGGGCGAGCTCGAGCTCGTCGAGCTCGCCCGCCATCAGCTTCCCGGCCAGCTCGACCACCCCGCGCCCGGCCGGCCCGTCGAGCGGCAGGTCGCAGGCGTCCCTGAGGGCGGGCAGCGCGTCGGCCACGGCGGCCCCGCACTCGGCGGCTTGCAGGAACGCGTGGTCGTTCTCACCGTCGCCGACCGCGACCACGCTGTGCCGCGACAGGCCGAGCCGGTCGAGCGCCGCGCAGAGGCCGCTGGCCTTGTTGACGCCGGGCGGCAGCACCATGACGGCGCCCTTGTTGTAGATGACCTGCAGCTCCAGGCCCAGCTCGCGGATGGCCTGCAGGACCTGCACGTCGTGCGGCTCGCGGGTGGCGACCAGCACCTGGCCGACGCCGAGCGGGCTGACGCCCGCGTCCCTGAGCCGCTGCGCCAGCTCGGGCGGCGGAGGCGTGGCCAGGGCGTCGCAGGTGCGCTGGTGCGGGTCGTACAGCAGCCCGCCGTTCTCGGCCACGATCAGGTCGAACAGGGCGGGATGGGGGAAGACGGACAGCAGGTCGTCCAGCTCGCGGCCGGTGACCAGCAGCAGCTTGATCCCGGCCTTGGACAGGCGTTCGAGGGCCGCGATGGTGGCCTCCGCCACCTGGCCGCCCGAGGCGAGGGTTTCGTCGTAGTCGGTGGCCAGCACGTTGTAGCGCATGGCCCGGCACCTACCCGCTCAGGAGTAAAGATCTCCGGGCCGAACGCTGAATCAGTCGATCCACAGGCAGGGGTACAAGGCTGGCGAACGATCACCTCTCACATCTTGGGGGACCGCCATGTACAGAAGCGTCATCGCCGCCGTCACCATGACCGCCGCCGCACTGCTCCTCGCACCCACGCCCGCCATCGCGGACGACTTCTGGGGGCCGAGCCACGTGTGCGGGAAGGAGGTGACCGGCGTGCTCAGGCTGAAGCCGCTCACGATCTGGACCACCGACGGCGGCTGCGCGAAGGTGGACTTCCGCCGTCACCATCACCACCACGGGCACAAGCACTTCGGCCTGTTCTGAGCCGCGGACCTCGCTAGTGCTGCGACAGGAGGTGGGCGAGCTCTTGCTCCACCTCCTGGCTGGCGACGAACAGCAGCTCGTCGCCCGCCTCCAGCGGGTCGTCGGCGGTCGGCACCAGGACGCGGCCCTCGCGCAGGATCGCCACCAGCGCGGAGTCGACCGGCCACGGCACCGAGCCCGCCCGCTGCCCCACCACCGGCGCGTCCTCGGCGAGGGTGAGCTCGACCAGGTTGGCCTGCCCCTGGCGGAACGTCATCAGCCTGACCAGGTCGCCGACGCTCACCGCCTCCTCCACCAGCGCGCTGAGCAGGCGCGGCGTGGAGACGGCCACGTCGACGCCCCACGACTCGTTGAACAGCCACTCGTTGTTGGGGTGGTTGATGCGGGCGACCACCCGCGGCACCCCGTATTCGGTCTTGGCCAGCAGCGACACCACGAGGTTGACCTTGTCGTCACCGGTCGAGGCCACCACGACGTGGCAGTTGTTGAGCCCGGCCTCGTCGAGCGAGGCGATCTCGCAGGCGTCGGCGAGCAGCCATTCGGCCCGCGGAACGCTGTCGATCTTGATGGCGTGGGGGTCGCTGTCGATGAGCAGCACCTCGTGGCCGTTCTCCAGCAGCTCGGCTGCGATGGAGCGGCCCACGGCACCGGCGCCGGCGATGGCGACGCGCATCACTCGTCCTCTTCCGGTGCCGCGGCGAGCACCTTGTTGATCCGGTCCATGTCGGTCTCGGCGGCGATCACGTGGAGCACGTCGCCCTCCTGGACCACGGTGTCACGGGTGATGGTGACGGCCTCGCCCATGCGGTTGACGAAGGCGGCGCGGGTGCGGGCGCGCTCTTCGAGGTCGGTGACGCGGGTGCCGATCCAGGCGGGGTTGACGATGACCTCGGCGAGGACGACGGTGCCGGTCGGGTCGCGCCACAGCGGCTCGGCGCCCTCGGGCAGGATGCGGCGCATGATCTGGTCGGCGGTCCAGCGCACGGTGGCCACCGTGGGGATGCCCAGCCGCTGGTAGACCTCGGCCCTGCGGGGGTCGTAGATGCGGGCCACGACGTTGTCGACGCCGAACGTCTCGCGGGCGACGCGCGCGGAGATGATGTTGGAGTTGTCGCCGCTGGAAACCGCGATGTAGGCGGCGGCCGACTCGATGCCGGCGTCGGTGAGCACGCCGCGGTCGAAGCCGATGCCGGTCACCCGCCGCCCGCGGAACCCGGCGCGCAGCCGGCGGAAGGCCTGTGGATCGCGGTCGATGATGGCCACGGAATGCCCGCTGTCCTCGAGGATGTGGGCGAGGGTCGATCCGACCCGGCCACACCCCATGATCACTATATGCATTTCCCCCCGCATCTGACGCGGCCGGCCGGTTGCTCGACACCAGTATGGCCCTCGGGGGGAGCGCCTAGAGCCCGGCCTCGGCCTGCGACTAGCATCTCGTTACGTGGCGAAGGTAACGGATCTTGTCAAACGCTTGCTCGTGGGGCGCGCCCTCCGAAGCGGGCAGCTCCACGAGCAACTCCTCCCGAAACGGATCGCGCTACCCGTCTTCGCGAGTGACGCGCTCTCGTCTGTCGCGTACGCGCCCCAAGAGATCCTCGTCATCCTCTCCCTGGCGGGGGTCTCGTTCTATTCGTACAGCCCCTGGGTGGCCGCCGCCGTCGTGGTCGTGATGCTCACGGTCGTGGCGTCGTACCGGCAGAACGTGCACGCCTATCCCAGCGGCGGCGGCGACTACGAGGTCGCCACCACCAACCTCGGCAAGAACGCCGGGCTCACCGTGGCCAGCGCCCTCATGGTCGACTACGTGCTGACCGTCGCGGTGTCCGTCGCCAACGGCGTCGACTACGTCGGCGCGACCATCCCGTTCGTGGGCCAGCACAAGCCGACCGTCGCCATCGCCATCGTCGTCCTGCTCACCGTGGTCAACCTGCGCGGCATCCGCGAGTCGGGCGCCGCCTTCGCCATCCCCACGTACGCGTTCATGATCGCCGTGCTGGGCATGATCGTGTGGGGCGGGTTCCGTACACTGCTGCTGCACGAGCACCTCCAGGCCCCGAGCGCGCACTTCACGATCGAGCCGGAGCAGACGAACCTCACCGCCTTCGCCGCCGCGTTCCTCGTGCTGCGCGCCTTCTCCACCGGGTGCGCGGCGCTGACCGGGGTCGAGGCGATCAGCAACGGCGTGCCCGCCTTCCGCAAGCCCAAGAGCAAGAACGCGGCCACCACGCTGCTGCTGATGGGCCTGGTCGCGATCACCATGTTCGGCGGCATCATCGCGCTCGGCCTGGCCTCGGGGGTCAAGGTGGCCGAGCCGTCGGTCGTGGCGGAAGACCTGCTCAAGCCCGACGGCACCCCGGTCGGCCCCGGCTACTACCAGCAGCCGATCATCTCCCAGGTGGCCGACGCGGTGTTCGGCGGCGGGTCGCCGGCGTTCGTGCTGATCTCGGCGGTGACGGCGCTGATCCTGTTCCTCGCGGCCAACACGGCGTTCAACGGCTTCCCCGTGCTCGGCTCGATCCTCGCCCAGGACCGCTACCTGCCGCGCCAGCTGCACACCCGCGGCGACCGGCTGGCCTTCTCCAACGGCATCATCATCCTGGCGCTGGGCGCCTGCCTGCTGCTGTGGGGGTTCCAGGCCGACGTCAGCCGTCTGCTGAACCTCTACATCGTCGGCGTCTTCGTCTCGTTCACGCTCAGCCAGACCGGCATGGTCATCCATTGGACCCGCCACCTGAAGACCGAGACCGACCTGCGGGTCCGCCACCAGATGCACCGCAGCCGGGTGATCAACTTCGTCGGCGCGGTGATGACCGGGCTGGTGCTGATCGTGGTGCTGCTGACGAAGTTCCTGGTCGGGGCCTGGATCGTGGTGATCGCGATGCCGGTGCTCTTCCTCATGATGAAGGCCATCAGGCGCCACTACGACAAGGTCGCGGCCGAGCTGGAGCTGACCGAGGACTACGAGCCGTCCATGCTGCCCGCGCGCAACCACTCGATCGTGCTCGTCTCCAAGATCCACAAGCCGACGATGCGCGCCATCGCGTACGCCCGCGCCACCCGCCCCTCCACGCTGGAGGCCGTCACGGTCGGCGTCGAGGGCGAGGAGGCCCGCAAGCTGCAGGAGGAGTGGGAGCGGCGGGGCATCCCGGTGCCGCTCAAGATGCTCGACTCACCGTACCGCGAGATCACCCAGCCCGTGCTCGACTACGTCAAGACGCTGCGCCGCCGCTCGCCCCGCGACGTGGTGACGGTCTTCATCCCCGAGTACGTCGTTGGCCACTGGTGGGAGCACCTGCTGCACAACCAGAGCGCACTGCGGCTCAAGGCCCGCCTGCTGTTCAAGCCCGGCGTCATGGTGACCAGCGTCCCCTGGCAGCTGCACTCCTCCGACCGGCTCATCGGCAGGCCCGAGCCGTTCGCGCCGGGCGCGGTGCGCCGGCCCTGGCACCAGACGGGCGATCGGCAGGAGAAGAGCCCCCGCTAGTTGAGCAGCGCCCGCAGCCGCAGGGTGTCGCCGGCGTCCCAGCCGGGCGGCGGCGCGACGGCGGCCCACCCGTCCGCGATGTTCGCGCCGTAGCGGTGGCCGTGACCGGCCGGCACGTCCAGCGCGGCCGTCATGTCCACCAGCACCTGCCAGAACGTCACCAGCGGGAACCAGTTCATCTCCGGGTTGACGCCGGGCCCCCGCTCGCCCTCCAGCCAGGCGGGCCGGTCGTAGATCAGCTCAGGCGACCACCACACGACGGGGTCGTTGGTGTTCTGCAGGTAGACCACGCGCGGGTGGGGCCACGGAGCCGGAGGCTCGGACAGGTCGCCGGGCTCCTGGGCGAACCTGGCCGTCTCGCCGTCGTCGTAGACCGGCCGCCACACGGGGCTGCCGCGCTCGCGGCCGGTGGTCAGGCGCCGCCAGATGGGGTTGGCGTTGGGCGGGCCCACGAACATCGCGCCGTCCGCCTTGGCGGCCAGCTCGTCGAGGTCGCGGACGCTCTCCTCCATCTGGTACGACCCCAGGCTCTCGCCCGACAGCACCAGCTTCGGCCGCTTCGCGGCGGGCAGCCGTGCCCACCGCTCGCGTACGGCGTCGAACAGGGCCCGCCCCGCGGCCGCCGCCTTGTCCCTGTCGACCATGAACGACACCCAGCTCGGCAGGTACGAGTACTGCATCGCGACCAGCGCGGACTGCCCGTTGTACATGTACTCCAGCGCGTCGGCGATGTGCGGGTCGACCCACCCGGTGCCGGTGGTGCCCAGCACGGCCAGCACCCGGCGGCCGAACGCGCCGGTCCGCTCCAGCTCGCGCACCGCGAGGGCGGCCTGTCGCCGCGGTGATGAGGCGCCGTCGAGGCCGACGTACACCCTGATGGGCCGGGCGGCGGGCCGGCCGGAGAAGGCGGTCAGCCGGCCCGGCGTGGTGGCCGTGCCGGTGAAGCGGCGCCCCTCGCGGCCCAGCGACTCCCATGAGACGAGCGAGCCTGGACCGCCCGACACGTACGCCGAGGCCGGCCTGCGCACGCCGGGATGGGTGCCCTCGTTGGCGACGGAGGAGATGTCGCTGATCCGCGCCACGAACCCGTTGAACAGCACGTCGTTGGCGAACACCGTGACCACGAGCGCGATGACGGACGCGCCCACCACGTGCCCCACGTAGGCGGGGACGTAGCGGTCGAGCCAGGCGTTGAGCCTGCGCCCGGCCAGGCGGATCAGCCGGGCCAGCAGCAGGCACAGGCAGAACAGCGCGACCGCGACGGCCAGGATCACCGGCGGGAACCAGGTGATGCGGGTGTCCATGCCCATGAGCGCCCGCAGGTCGCGCTGCCAGTCGTAGCTGTACCAGAGGGCCACGGCCGCCAGCGCGGCGCAGCCGCCCAGCATGACCCGCCAGCTGATCCGCCGCGCCCGCTCAGGAAGACGGTGGCGGATGACCGAGCGGCCGAGCGCGCCCAGCGAGGCGCCCGCGGCGTAGCCGAGTATGCCGGTGACCGCGCCCATCACGCCCTGGTAGAGCCACGGGCGGGGCAGCAGCGACGGGGTCAGCGAGGCGCACGCGAACAGCGTGGCCACCAGAGTGCCGCCGAAGCCGAGCCTCCGCCGTACCACTCTGTCCATGACCACCTACAGTAGGCGACCGAGCGGGACGGGAGCCCTCCGGGCCTGGGCATAGGCTGTTCCCTGTGGAACAGGCAACTCTCGAGCTGACGGTAGGTCCGGTCGCGCACGGCGGCTGGTGTGTGGCGCGCCACGAAGGGCGCGTCGTGTTCGTACGCCACGCGCTGCCGGGCGAGCGGGTGATCGCCGCCGTCACCGAGGAGACGGCCAGGTTCCTGCGGGCCGACGCCGTCGAGATCCTCGACGCCTCGCCCGACCGGGTCGTGCCGCCCTGCCCCTACGCCGGGCCCGGGAGGTGCGGCGGCTGCGACTGGCAGCACGCCACCCTGGAGGCGCAGCGGCGGCTCAAGGCCCAGGTGGTGGCCGAGCAGCTGCGCCGGCTGGCGGGCATCGAGCGCGAGGTCGTCGTCGAGGAGGTGCCGGGCGCCAAAGACGGCCTGGGGTGGCGCACGCGGGTGCAGTTCGCCGCCACTCCGGCGGGCGAGCTGGGCTTCCGCAAGCACCGTTCCCATGACATCCAGGTCGTCGACGCCTGCCTGATCGCCCACCCCGAGGTGGAGGCCGTGGGTGCCCAGGACCACGAGTGGCCGGGCGCCGCCGGGGTCGAGGTCATCGCCTCCTCGGGGGGCGAGCGGGCCGTCGTGGTCGCGCCCAGACCGCGGCGCAGCGTGCCCGTGCCCGAGCTCGACGCGCCCGCCTCGATCCTGCTCGACCAGGGCAAGGGCCGCACGGTGCCGCGCCGCGGCTCGGGGGTGCTGCACGAGCAGGTGGGCGACCGCGAGTTCCGGGTGGCGGGCAGCGGCTTCTGGCAGGTGCACCCGGGGGCGGCCGAGACGCTGCTCGACGCGGTGCTCGCCTACGCCGCCCCCGAGCCGGGGGAGTGGGCGCTCGACCTCTACTGCGGGGTCGGGCTGTTCGCGGCCGGGCTGGCCGAAGCGGTGGGCCCCGAGGGCGCGGTGTTCGGGCTGGAGTCCGAGGCGGCCGCCGTCCGCGACGCCCGCGCCAACCTGCGCGACCTGCC